>CACEMW010000157.1:0-2028 GCA_902560705.1 uncultured Verrucomicrobiota bacterium | reverse complement strand
GAGGGAAAATTGGGCACTAATTTGTTCGCAAAGTCCAGCAGGGCTGTGATACTCAGGCCTTTCTGGAAGAGAGCTGTCTGATGGACAAGGCCTATGGAACGACAAGTCACCTCGTGGGTTTTATAGCCTGCTCAGAGGATCAGGCGATGGTTCAAGAGTGCTTTTTCCGGAGTCATGAATCATGGGAAAGAAAAAAAGAAAAGCGGCGATCCAGGCAGACCAGGCGATGGCAACTCAGTGCTCGGATGCTGACGCTCCTCCCGCAGTTGGCATGTGGCTTTGGGTCGTGCGGCTTTGCTTGTTGGTTGCCGCATCCTTGACCCTTTATTTGAGTATCAAGGGGAGTGCTGCCTTGCCGGGTTGTGGGCCTGAATCGAATTGTGACCAGGTGCTTTCCAGCCATTGGGGTCGATGGATCGGCATCCCTATTACCGTCCCTGGTTTGGTGCTTTACGTGATCTTTTTCTTTCAAACCTTTGGCTTGATCCATGGCGATCCCGCGAAAGCTCGCCGAGCACTCAACGTGCTGGTGACCCTGTCCATGGCCATCCTCATGGGGGCTCTCTGGTTTGTGGGGGTTCAAGCCGTTGCCATCGGTGCCTTCTGTCCCTACTGCTGTACGGCACACGCTTTGGCCTCTTTGGCGGTGGCGGTGTTTCTCACACAGAGTCGAAGAGTGGCAGCTGCCATGGGGGTTCAGATTGCCTATCGGAGAGCTTTGGCAGTCGTCCCGCTTTTTTTGGTTTTGGTCGCTGGCGCCCAATGGATGTTCCCATCGCATGCCAAGGTTCAGGTCGTGGCTCTGCCCCCCCCTTCGACGGAGGCAGAGCCAAGGTCTGCGCCACCAACCTCAGGAGCGGAGACGCCCTCAACAACCCCATCGGAAGCGGTCATCGCGACGCCCCCAGTGGCTTCCGAACAGGCCGTGGTGGAGACCGAGCCTGTGGAGCCCTTTGCCTTTTCGGCTGAGCCTTTTCCCGTTCCCAATACCGGGATTCAGCTCGACCCTGAGCGCGTTCCTACCCTGGGAGACCCTGCCGCCCCGAATCGATTTGCCTGCTTGTTTGACTACACATGCCACCATTGCCGGATGCTGCATGGCTTCATTCGTACGCTCTTGCGTCAGTATGAGGGAACCCTTTCCTGCACGATGATCCCCATGCCTTTGGATTCTCAATGTAACCCGCTCATGAAAAAAACGCCCAAGGCGCATGAAAATGCCTGTGAGTACGCCCGCATCTGTCTGGCAGTGCAGGCCTTGGCTCCGGAGAAATACGATGCCTTTGACACCTGGCTCTTCAGTGATCATGCCAAAACCAAACCATTGTCTGCTGTCCTGGCTCATGCAGGGCAACTGGTCGGAGAGGATGCTCTGGCGCAGAGCATGAAGGGAGCCGCCGTAAGGGAACAGCTCAACATCAACATCAAGGTCTACAAGATTAATTCTCGCAATGGGGGACGTTCGTCGATGCCCCAGACCATCGTGAAAAACAGCGTGGTCTTTGGCCCACCGCCTTCGGTCAAAGTGCTGGAGAATTTGCTCAAGGACAACTTGGCATTTTAGGGGCCAGGCAGGTAGCTTCCCAAATCCCTCATCAAAGGACGCTGGTATCGGCGAAGGCCATGTAAAGCAGGAGGACAGCCACTGCCAACCCGATCCCCATGGGCTTGGCCCATTTCCAGGGCTTCAGGTCGACATCGCCCGAGTGGTGGTGTTCCCATGGTTGAGCCATGGGCTTGATCCAACTGCTCAAAGCCATGATCGCCAACAAAAGGGCAAAGACAGCTCCCAGAAAATGGAACTCATGCATCTGTGCCACCTTTTCAGCCAGCGCCGGCACGAAGTAACCCAGAGCAATGAGGACAAAACCCATCACCAGCGCAAGATTGGCACTCCAGGCAGGGACGCGCTTGCTCAGGAGCCCCATGACCATCACCGAAAGGATGGGGATGAAATAGAGACCGTTCATTTTTTGGAGATAGCCAAAAATGCTGTCCTGCCCCAGCAGCATCGGAGCTACCACCATG
>CACEMW010000156.1:0-2032 GCA_902560705.1 uncultured Verrucomicrobiota bacterium | reverse complement strand
GGTAGATCAGAGCTAAGATGCATGCAAGCAGGAGAAAAATTTCAAATAAGGCTGGCTTTTGGCCATGCGCTGCACCAGCAAAGCACACTCACGAAGATGGTAATCCCCCCACATGGAACTTTCACCACAAGGAATTTTTTGTCCTCTAGGCACATGATCCCAACCATTCGGGCGATGGTAGATGGAGTGCAACAGCAATCCCTGGTGCTTGGGATCCGCTGATAGATAAGGCTCCTCAAGCAGGGTGGAAAGAACGGTCAACCCTGCCTGGCGATAAGTTTTGGTAGACTCTTTGTACCCCTTGGATTGAAGGTAATTGCCCAGGCGAATCAATCCCTGTGCCGCAATAGCTGCCGCAGAGCTGTCCACGGGTTCCCATGGGTTGTAAGGATCCGATGCCTGATTCAGGTAGTCACCCAGATGATGCAAGTTGGGAGCACCAGTGTCCCACATCGGAATACCGTCAGTGCATGTATGCTCCAGATAAAAATCACAAGTGGCCATGGCTGCCTTGAGCATCATGGCCTCGATGGCTTTCTTGCCTCCATAGGGTCGAAGGGCTCCGTTGGATAGTGTATCGAAAAATTCAAGTTGTTCGGCATATCCGCACATGGCCCAGGCGAGCCCGCGGGTCCAAGTCGAGAAGGGCGCATACCCTTGCTGAGAATTAGGGCAACGATACCGACCGTCTGTCACATTGAAGACACTTTCGTGGGCCGTGCGCCCTCGCAAATCGTAATCATCCCTCCCCTCACCGTAATAAACGCCGTATTTGGCTGTCGAACGGATGTGGTGGACGAGCCGCTCCAACAGGGAAATCGGTTGATCATTTTCACCCATAAGGACATGCCCAAGACCGTGAGCAACCCCCAAGGCCCGCATCGAGCGAATGGTATCTATGAAGAGCGAGTGTGGGCCATTGAAGGAGTGCACGTAGCCCTCTCCTCCAGCAATCGAGGTCCAGCGCGATGCCTGGATAGCACCAGAAACCTTCAAAGCCAATTCATAAAAGTAGCATTCGAAATCGCGGTGAGGAATCCGCCCCTCCTTCATCAAACGTAACAGATTGCCATAGGTGGAAACATTGTTGAAGCCATGGTCGTGAACCCCAATATGCGAAACATGGGGCGCCATGTTTTCTACGGTGGCAACCCTTCCCATCTTCAGAAAGGATTTCTGGTGGGTAGCATCGTATTGCAAAATGGCCGAACCGTATTGAAACCCTTGAGTCCATTCGGTCCAACCCCGGGTCGTATAGCGCCCTCGCACCGTAAAGACAGGCGTACCTCGAGACGTCTTCCAAGTGCGATTCAGATCATGGATCTTACTGCCAGAAAGATCCCACATTCTTTCCAAAGCCGGTAAGAGCCTGGAAGGCGATAGTTTCTGATGAACTTGAATAGCCATGTTGGAGGAATTATTGCAACCAATCCGTGCGTCAAGCCAGAACCAACAGCATCGAAGGTGGGCCGGCTAGATTCACAAAGGACTGCGATTAAAAGGCACAAACGCAGCGATCGGCAATATTTTTAACCGGAACGCTACGCTTAGGAAGTCATGGATCCGGGCAGCGTGGACTCTCTCTCTGTTCACAGGTCATCGAGAGGTTTTGTGGTAGGCAACATCCTTCTTTTGACTGATACACCAGAGATGTTTCCAGGTTCTCACAAAAATTTCTCCAGCCGACATGGCATGGGTCGCGTTGCACATGGCATTGTCCAACGAATTGATCTGGATCAACTGAAACTGTGGGGAAGCCTGCAGTATAACCATTTCGGAGGATTGGTTCATGCAAAAGAGACGATCTCCGCAGCGAATCATGCTGGACCAGGAGGATGATTTGGGGCCTTTCCCACGAACCCGTTCCTCCCACATCACCTTGCCTGTGTTGCGCTCACGGCAGATGGCGATTCCACTGGTATTGATCATGTACAGATGATCTTCAGCCATGACCCCCGAGCCGACGTTGTTCCCATCGCCAATACTTTGCCAAACTTGATGAGACTGGGAAATATCACCCAGCCCTCCCGTT
>CACEMW010000155.1:0-2114 GCA_902560705.1 uncultured Verrucomicrobiota bacterium | reverse complement strand
CCCACATTGGAATCGTTGGGACTGAGTCGGTACAAACGCCCTTTGTTGGGTTGCTGCCAGCCTGCCACCCAATCAGCCACATACATAGCCCCATCGGGCCCGAAAGCCATGTCCGTGGCCCAAATCTGCCATAACCAGGGTTCCACCGATTCGGCACGATAGGTGGCGCCTTGAGGCTTAAGATCAAATTGACGAATCCCCCCTGGGAAATCAGAAAGAAAGAATGGGCCCGGAATATCCGAGCGACGGCCGGCTTCAGGGTGGACAGCAAAACCGGACGGACCCTGAGCCACATATGCGGCGGATGGCAGCACATCATCTACATCTCCCTTCCATCGTCCTTCCTCAACCCAGGGACCAAATCCCTTCATGTGCTGATAGGAACAACGCCATCCATAGTCACCGTCCCTCACGATATGCAACAAACGAGAACGGTCCGCTCCGGCGGTATCATTATCTCCGGCAAACAGCGATCCATAGGGATCGAAAGCCAGCTCCTGGGGGTTGCGCAGCCCGACCGCGACCACCTCCAGGTGACTGCCATCGGGCTCACAGCGCAGCACGCAACCGGTATCCGGATAAGCATGCACGACCCCCTGCTGAGTCACATGCATGCCCCGGTCTCCTATGGTGAAATACAATCGGCCCTCGGGACCCCAGGTAATCCCGTGTAAATCATGACCAGAAACACCGACATGCACCCCGAAGCCATCCAGCAAAGCCTCTATATCATTAGCGTGATTTCCTGATTCAGAGGGTTCGATCCGCCAAAGGGTAGGAAGGCATTGGAACCAGACTTGACCGCGATGGGCCAGAACGCCTGCGGCCGGACCCGTTGGAATGCTTCGAAACTCCTGAGCCAGGATGTCGTTGACCTCAAACCAACCGTCCCCGTCGCGATCCTCCAGACGACGCAACCGTTCCGAACCGCGCCCCAGCCTTCCCAGATCATCCCGAAACTGCTGTTTCAAAAAATCTGTGCGATCCCTGACCTGGCGAAACGAAAGATCTGCGGGAAGCCAGTCCGGCCGTAAGGTCACCACGTCGAACACCGCATCCTGATAACGATCGGTTTCAGCCAGATAGATCCGACCGTCCACATCCACACTGAGTGCGATCATGTTCAGCACGTTGGGCTCCGCGGCAGCAAGCTGGAACTCATAGCCGACAGGTACTTCCACCTGCTTCATGCCCTGCTGGGCCTCGACGCTTGCATGCTCCGCAGCTTGAGTCGAAAAACCAACGACAGCGATCCATGAGACCCAGAAAACACCCTCCATTCCTTCAGCAAGGACTGATCTGCCATGCACCAACGATCGTTGATCGAGCGCTTTGTCTTGCCGGTGGCGCAGAATCCACAGGAAGCCTCCAAGGAGACGTTGAACGAGCACATCAATGAATGAGAAAACCATTGAAACAGTGCGAAGAAGTTTAAAGTTGGTCCGATAAGCCGTCGAGAAGTATCCTGCGTTGCGCTTCATCGTGACCGACGACCATAACCCCTTTCATGATTAGCCAATGACCGGGAAAGGTGCAAAGATACGGATAAAGACCCGGTTGCTCCGGGGCTTGAAATCGGAGCACCTGGATTCGAGTCTCGCGGCCGGGACCAATCATTCGAGAATGCGCAAGGATGAGACCCTTCTGTTCCGAAGGGATGAAGTCAGAATCAGCCAATGCCGGATCCTTGGCCATGGCGTTGGCCGCCATGCCAATGGCTTCCAGGGAACCCGGTTGACCCAGCACCCAGTTATGATCGGTGGCATCTGGATTGGTGAAAATCAGTTTCACCGGCTGGTTGGGCTTGGCCTCGATGGTTTCGACTGTGAAACGCATCTGCTCGGGAATACAGGCCATCCGCACGGTGAGCCTGTCCTGTTGGCGGTCGAAGGCAGCATCCCTGGCACTCATACCGGGTTCCAGGAAAGCTTGAGCTGCCTTGGCGGAGTCCAGAAGAGGCTGCACCATGGCATAGGCATCCTTACCTTGCCAGAGGGGTTGGATCGTCTGGGCGTTCAGGGCACTGACAAACGCATATCTCAAATGGGTTTCCATCGGACGATCAGCCATACTCAACAGAAGCTCCAAGGCCTCCTGCCCCCCCATCCAGGATG
>CACEMW010000154.1:0-2115 GCA_902560705.1 uncultured Verrucomicrobiota bacterium | reverse complement strand
CATGGCAGCCAAGGACTCATGGCTCATCAGGATTGCGAGTCTCTGAGTCCAAGGGCATGAAAGGCTTGGGTCTTCGTATGGTTTCGCCATCGACCCAGCGCAGGTCATGGAATTGAGGAACCTCACCCTTCCACCGTTGGATGGGCGTGGGAGAGTGTTTGGATTTTGCACCCGCCTGAAAGATGAGCTCGTTGATGCCGTAGCAATCGCTCATGGACTCTCCGCTTGCATTCGTAAAATCGCGGGTCGATAGCTCAACCTTTTGCTGGCCTATTTTGTTCAACGAAACCAGGGCCGACCACGTCTCCGCCTTGCGCCTGGTGTAGGACCTCCAAGTATCGGTTTTCAATTCCACAGAAAGAATGTTGTTGGCATGGGTGGTTTCGATTTCAAGGGACAAAGCCGCACCACGGGGTGCTTCCCATCTGGGATCCACCAACTTGCGAGTCGAAATCAGCCAGTGGTGAGGATTTCGAATTTTGAGGGTATACCAGTCGTGGAATCCACGCGAAAAGTCGTCCATTTCACGGTGCACCCCCTGGGTGGCTTTCACCTTTGCCGCTTGCAATTCTTCGGGATAGGCGGCATCTGCCACGCTGAGAATGAAGTGGTCAGGGTCTCCGGACTTACGTTCGTGCTCTGCGAGTTTGTAATGAACATTGGCAAAGGCAAACAGCGGCTCTTCGAGATCAAAAAGGTGGCACGGAGCTTTCCACACACCTTCTTTGGTGGTGGCTCTTCCGTCTGTCCAAAATCGATTTCTCGGATCGCGTTCGTAGCCGTAGTAAATATGAACCTTTTCGATCGGTCGGGATGTGTCAGGTTGCACTCGATAGACCGGAATGCCATCTTCGCCAGTAATGACAAGCTCTGCCTCTGGGGATTGGGGAAACGGCAATCGCCGTTGAAGATGGGCGTCGAGCCAGAGCGGTCGCGCTACTTCAGCCTCGGGTGTGAAGCGATGATTGAGATGCACTGCATGGGTGAGGCTTTTGTTTGGATGAGGGACGAGTTTCATGCCCCTCTCGACGAAGTCCATGGGCGCATTGAAGTCGTTACTGGCGTTTAGGAAGAGCATCGGGCAATGAACCTTTGCCAAATAGACCTGGCCGGCGATGGTTCTCTGAAACAAATGCACATCGCCTCTCACGCGCCGTGCAGAGCCGGGGAGTCCCCAAAAATCGGTCTGCAAAAAACCGCTCCCACCCACCGAGGGGGAGGCGGCTTTGACACGTCGATCGGTCCCTGCCACCAGACCTGTCAGGCGTCCGCCCATCGAATGACCGAACACGCCAATGCTGTCTGCATCCACTTCGGGCTGCTCCTCGAGAAAGGTGATGCCACGCCGGCATCCTACGGTCAGCAAGAACCAGTTGTTGTTTCGTGCCGAGGGAAAGGCATCGATACTCTTCTCGTTGGGTAAGAGGTTGGAATACCCAGGGACATTGTTTTGCGTTGGGTCGACGGCTCCCCAGTCGGTGTTGGGATCTTCTGCTTGGGCGCCTTCCATGAGGCGACCTCCCCAGTTGACGGACAAGGCTGCGTAGCCTCGTTGCGCATACCGCTTGACGATCTGTAGAAAGGCTCGTTGGCCCCCTCCATGCATGTGCATCACAGCTGGAAGGTCTTTTTGTCCGGAGGGAAACCCATAGAAATCCGCCATGATAGCAGGCTTTCCCTTAAAATGCCCGATGGAATAAAGAATGTATCTGAGAGTACATCCCTCCTCTTCCCATTCACGGACAACCCTTGCCTCGGTCGGCTCCAGTGCAGGGTCATACCCTTACCACACTTACTCGATGTTCTGTGGTGTCTCCTTCAATGGAGGCAGCGATTCTGCGCCATGGCTTGCTTCCAAAAAGATCATTCCGAAAACCGCTGCCAAATGCCATTTCATGGTTAGAATCTAAGGATGCTGTCAAGTCAACGAATGAGCATCGCATCCTGAGAATCACCTCTGGTGACATGTGTGGCGAACGATTGGAGATGGAGCTTTTTGAGTACTACTAGGGTAAATTCAATGAAGGATGGTTGCCAGATCTGCCACCGAGTCTTTTATTTCCTCGAGCTTGATTACTCCTTTTCAGTAGTTTATTAAACCTTATTCCCGAGGTT
>CACEMW010000153.1:0-2134 GCA_902560705.1 uncultured Verrucomicrobiota bacterium | reverse complement strand
GTCGCCCCGATCGCCAGCAATACCGGCGGTTTCGCATGAAAACAGTCAAGGGACAGGATGACTTTGCCTGCATGGCAGAGACCATACGACGGCGCTACAGCCGTCTTCTGAAAGAGGTTCGGCAGAAGACCTCCGTGGAACGAGAAGCCCGGGCAACAGACCCCAAAAAGAACTTTCCGGATTTAATCCTTATCGATGGTGGAAAAGGACAGTTAAGCGCTGCATGCCGCGAACTTGCGGTTTTGAAGTTGAGCCATATTCCCATCATTGGTCTGGCCAAGGAATTTGAGGAAATCCATCTTCCAGATCAAGAAAACCCCATACGATTAGGCACAAGGTCCGGGTCGCTCAAACTCCTTCAGAGGGTTCGAGATGAGTCCCACCGCTTTGCCCACACCTTCAATGCCCAGCTGCGTCTCAAGAAAATATCCGAGAGCCTGCTGGATGAATTCCCCGGTATGGGCTCTGTTCGCAAAGCAGCGCTTCTCAAGCACTTTGGATCGGTTCAAAGACTGAAGGTCGCTTCCCTCGAGGCAATTGCTTCGGTGCCTGGATTCGGGCTCAAGACCGCTGAAAAGCTCAAGGTATTTCTCGCAGCTCGCTGAGTTCTTTGAGCCTTTTGAATTTTTTGAATCTTCTGGAGTGAAAGAAACGCTCAGGGCCAGATCCATCTGGCATCAAGGCTTGGCTCCCAACACTGGAGTCTCCCCAGCTGCCATCTTCATGGCACTTTCAGTATCGTCTGGCAAGGGACGCACTTGAATATTCTGGTAGTGAACCACACTTCCAGGGTCGTGTTGCTGAAGAGCCAGGTGACCCTCTTTCCACGTGTGCTTTTCATCCACAAAATCGACGACCACCTTGTCGTTTACCTTGATAATCACTCGATTATCAATGGCAATGATGTGCTGGGTCCACCAGGTGTCATCTTCAATCAGTTGTTCACCGATTTTGACGAAGTTATACAGGGAGCCGGTGCGTTGAGGATCCGAACTGGTGTTCTCTACCTGGGCCTCATATCCTTTGGGCCATCCCCCACCCAACTGTGCCCTGAAATACATACCGCTATTGCCTTTGTGATTCAATTTCACGGTCGCCTTGAACTCCATGTTGCGATAGGTGTTCGGGCTGAACAAATGACTGCGCGCCCCCTTCCCGACCAGCAAACCTTCCTCATCAATACTCCAGGCGTGCGGATCGAACGTCATCCAGCCGCTGAGGCTTTTCCCATCCATCAGTGAAATCCATCCTTTGGCATCCGGAACATGTGGTGTCGCCTTTCCAGCGATGGTCTGCGCCTTCAATGAAACGATGGATCCCATGAGAGCCAGGATGAGGCAAAAGGGTCTAAAAAGGTTTATGGACAGGTTCATAACTATGAAAAACTACTCGAAATCAAACGCGTTGACAATAGGATTAGAAGGCGTCTCCAAGGAGAAGGCATTGCCATTCATGAAACGATTCCGAAGTCCTGGCAGCTTGCAAAGCTGGTGCTTGCAAAAAAGGTTGGAAAACAACCCCATCGCGCTGGTTCCGACCATGGGTTTTCTCCATGCGGGGCATGTATCACTGATTCGCCAGGCGAGGAAGACAGCCGGCCCCAAGGGAATCGTCATCGTCACACTTTATGTCAATCCGACTCAATTTGGCCAAGGTGAGGATTTCGATTCTTACCCTCGTGATCTTAAAAGGGATCTGGCCATCTGCCAATCAGAGGGAGTCAATGCCGTATTCACACCTTCCCATGCATCCATGTATGCCTCAACCTACAGCACCTATGTCAATGAAACCCTTCTCTCCAGGCAATGGGAGGGCATCCAACGCCCATCGCATTTCAGGGGGGTCACGACGATCGTTTCCAAATTATTCCTGTTGACCCAACCCCATGTGGCCGTTTTTGGTGAAAAGGATTTCCAACAGGCCATGATTATCCGACAGATGACTCGCGATCTCCACTTCCCGATCCGTATTCTCCTGGGGGCTACCCTTCGGGAAAAAGGCGGCCTTGCCATGAGCTCGCGCAATGCCTACTTGACCGAAAACCAACGTGGCCAGGCCAAGGTTCTTTACCAAATGATTCAACTGGCCAGGAAGGAGTTACGTCTGGATCCCCACCGGAAATGGACATCTTCCA
>CACEMW010000152.1:0-2157 GCA_902560705.1 uncultured Verrucomicrobiota bacterium | reverse complement strand
ACTGACGCCGATGCATTGTTTTTTTCATAAACACTGAGATAAGAGGTTGGATCAACCGCAGGATGCTCAGGACTCACTTGAATACAAGTCATACCGATGGCTGACCTGGCCCTCTTCGGTATTGCCGCGATGAAAATAAAATCGGTATTGCCAGGTGAGGGAATCCCCTGACTTGATGGTGAGGTTGCCGGTCCCTTTTTCCTTACGCTCAAAGTTGTGGACTCCGAAGGGGTTGGCAGCAAAGAGGCCATAATCCCGCACATGCCACCAGGTGGGATGGCGTGGATTGGAAGGATGATCAAAAATGGCCACTCCCACTTGCTTGCCCTGAACGGGGCCCCAATAATCAACCCACTTGGCGCGCTTGCCCCAAGTTTGACCATCCTCAACTCCTTCACTGTTTAAGATGTGCCCCTTGGCCACTTTTCCCTTCAGGCGCATGGTTGGAGCGAGGCGCAAGGCCATACTCCCTTCCTTGGTGTCGCCCATAACCAGCTCACCATGAGAAGCTTGAACCTCGATATCAAAGTCAATAACTCGCTCAGCATCCGACCGATTGTGAATGGTCATGGTGCGTATATCGCTTCCGACGATGGTACCGTCCTTTGCCACGAGGTGGTTGAGTGTCTTGATGACGCCTCTTTTTGCTCCCGAGCTGATGCGCAAGAAGGCCACATGCCTTGTGGTGCCTGCCTGACGGCTTTCTGACCAGAAATCATGACCATTGATTTCACCGTGAGCATACCAGAAGGACTTGTGATGAGGGTGGTCATGCTCCTCGCCTTCCCCTTGGGCCATGGGCCAGTTGCGGGTCATGGGCAATCCATCCGGCCCCATCACCGGGTAGAAAAAGGGGCGAGACACTTCCTGATAATGATACTCGCTGAAAAAGTGGCCATTGATTTCGACGCGTAATTTACCGTCTTTGGGTTGAATCAAGACCCCTTTGAAGGAATCTTCGGCCCCATGGCCGAGGAGCGAGAAATAGGTCAAACCGGCCAAGACCAACCAACGTAAGGTAGCTGAAATGTGGGATTGCATCGCACCTCTTATCCCTGATGGTCAAGGGTTTTGCAACAAAAAGGTCTCCCCACTCATGGCGTGTTGAAACCTAAGGGCAAAGAGCACGTTTTGGAGAGCTCATCCAAAGTGGAATGCCTTACTGACTGATATCTCCTTCAAAGTGAAGGAGACACCTCAAAAATCAGCCAATATCCAACGGCCATGAGACAAAGATCGACGATCATGTGAGCGATCCAGGCACCCACAATGGATCGATGCCGGGTCATCATCCAGGACCATACGGCCCCCGCAAAACCCACACTGAATCCCGAGAACCACCCTAGGAACCCCGGGAAAAAGGTCGTTGTTATGACCACATGATGCGCAGCAAAGCCACAAGCCCCCAAGAGATGCGCAGCCCTTGCGGAAGACATGCAACGATGGAGGTTCCCGAAGGCAAACCACCTCCAGTAATATTCCTCCAGCAAACTGTGAAAAAATGAAATAAAAACAGCAAACAGCGGAAAAAATTGCAAAATCCCCATGTCGAGGGCCTTTTGCCTTACCATGCCTGCCTGCTCCTTGACTGTCTCACCCCACGGTGTGGTAAGGGTCAGGAGAATGATGCACGCCATCCCCAAGCCGCAGACTAGCCCCTCCATCATCATGCGCCGATTCCATACCAGCATGAAACGCCATTCCGAAAAAGGCACTTTCAGGATCCATTGCATGGCAACCATGGGCCACAAAAGGGTGAAAACCTTGATGGAGGTATAGATGGCTTGAACGATTCCAGCCTGCCCTCCCAGATTAAAGTAGACGAGGGCACCGCATAGAGGAAGTATGAGCGCTGGAAGGGTGACCCACCACAACCTTTGCTGGGTGGAGGACTTCATGAGAAGTTTCAAATGACTTTTGCGGTACGGGTTCGGAAATTTAAATGTTTCATCAGAGCCCAGACATTGATTGTTGGCCTGGCTGAAAAGAACCGGCCTTCGACTTTTTTGTCCGAGCAACTCTTATTTATTGTTTTTTCACTTTGACAGACTGTTGCATAGGTGATTTAATACGAATGGATTTACGAATTTCCTAGCCGGTAAGAATGATCTTGCCAGCTATTCGGTTTTTTGGCGAAGGGAAAACATCTTAGCATGA
>CACEMW010000151.1:0-2168 GCA_902560705.1 uncultured Verrucomicrobiota bacterium | reverse complement strand
CACACTGAGGACCGTTTTTTTGATTTTCTCATTCTGGGAAGTGGTATTGCCGGTTTGACCTGTGCCCTTCAACTCGCAAAAAGAGGTCAAGTCGCCATCGTCACCAAAAAGCAAAAAGCCGAGTCCAATACCAACTATGCCCAAGGTGGCATTGCTGCCGTCACCAGCCAAGAGGATAGCTTTGAAAAGCATGTTCAGGATACGTGCAAAGCTGGAGCGGGACTTTGCCGGGAGGAAGTGGTTAGAACCATTGTCTCGGAGGGGCCAGAGAGAATTGCCTCCCTGATCGCATTGGGGCTTTCCTTCAGTGAAAGGGAAATCCCTGACTCAGGCGGCGTCAGAGAATGGGACCTCGGCAAAGAAGGCGGCCACTCCAAAAGGCGCATCCTTCACTGCAAGGACATGACCGGCAAAGTGATTGAGCAGGCGCTTCTCACTGCCATTGCAGAGGATCCCAACATTGAAGTGCTGGAGGATCACTTTGCCATCGATTTGATCACCTCGGAAAAAGCATCCCTCCCGGGTGAATTCCATTGCTTGGGCGCCTATGTGCTCAATGTCCTGACGGGGAAAGTTGAAGCCATCGCGTCGTCTTTTGTCATCCTCGCCACTGGCGGTTGCGGTAAGGTTTACCTGTATACCACTAATCCGGACATTGCCACCGGCGACGGCGTCGCCATGGCGGCACGATCGGGGGTTCCCATCGCGAACATGGAATTTATTCAATTCCACCCAACGTGTCTTTTCCACCCAAAGGCAAAAACCTTCCTCATCACGGAGGCCTTGCGGGGAGAAGGAGGCATCCTCAAAGACATGGATGGCCTTCCATTCATGAAAGCCTATCACCCCATGGAGTCCTTGGCTCCGCGCGATATCGTGGCCCGCGCGATTGACACGGAAATGAAAAAATCTGGAGCCGACCATGTTTTTCTGGATATCACCCACAAACCGGCCCCTTTCATTATCGATCGCTTTCCAAACATCTATCAAACCTGCCTGCGCTACGGAATCGACATCACCAAAGAGCCCATCCCAGTCGTTCCCGCGGCCCACTATCAATGTGGCGGAGTGGTCACGAACATGGATGGTCAAACCACCTTGCCTGGCCTCTACGCCATTGGTGAAGTCGCCTGCACGGGACTGCATGGAGCCAATCGGCTGGCCAGCAATTCACTCTTGGAAGCTTTGGTTCTCTCCAATCGTTGCGCCCAAAGCATCCTGAAAAGCCCTGAGGGTTCCGTCAGGAACCAGAGCTCCCTTCCCAAGTGGCAATCCGGCACGGCACAGGAACCGGAAGAGCGTATCGTCATCAGCCATAACTGGGATGAAATTCGGCGTATGATGTGGGATTACGTCGGAATCGTCCGTTCCGATGAACGACTGCTGAGGGCTCAGAAGCGGATTCAAAACCTCCAAAGCGAAATCCACGAATGCTATTGGAATTTCACACTCACACCCGATCTCTTGGAGTTACGGAACCTTGCTCTGGTTGCGTCCCTTATCATCGACTCAGCGCTGACTCGGAAAGAAAGCAGAGGGCTTCATTTCAACATGGATTACCCAGATCCAGAAGAGACCTTTGCTCACAAGGATACCACCCTTACACTATGAATGAAGTGCATCGCGCGAGAGCGATAGGGCTTTGAGCTCCACTAAAAACCGATCAAATTGCGATTGCACTCCGGAATATGGGGGTAACGTTTGGCTTCGATTTGATAGTAGGCCTTCAGCAAATCCACCTCCAATCCAATGGCTTCCCTGATCTGTCCCAATGGCTGATCGAGAAAGGAATCAAAATCCACCTCCGCCAGAGGGTGACAATCGGAGACATAAGCCAGCCGCACCGCATCCCGATACACCTGCAGGTCCTCGGAAGTAAACCGATACCCCTTCGGATAAAAATATTGGGTCACCAATGAAAAAAGCCTTTCCTCCGTCGTAGTAATCCGGTTCGTACTTCCCATGGTGAAACCGATGACAAAAGCTTCATCCTTGATCATGACCCCACGCCCCAGAAGGATGTGGATGAAATCATGAGTTCGCAAATCGGTGGATCCGTGAAAGATGTCGATTCCCGGCAAATCAAACTTTGGATTTTCAACCATTTGAATGATCAGCGGGATATCCTCCTGCTTCAATCCAAAGGCAAGGAGTTCCGTGTAGGCCTC
>CACEMW010000150.1:0-2199 GCA_902560705.1 uncultured Verrucomicrobiota bacterium | reverse complement strand
ACGGGTATGATCAGGGCATCGAGCGCAGGTAGCTCCTGAAGCATTTCAAGAGCGACAGTCCCCTGGCCAGCGATGACCTGCGGATCATCATAGGGAGCCACGTAATGAGATCGAGTGTCTTGCTGAACCTGCCTGAGAACACGCATGCGATCCTCCTGTTTTTGAAGGCAAGGATGAATGGATGCGCCGTAGTCAATGGTCGCGCGACGCTTCACTTCAGGGGCCTCCTTCGGCATGACCACGTGAACCTGCAGACCCAGTATCTGTCCAGCCAAGGAAAGCGCCTGAGCATGATTGCCAGAGCTTTGGGTCACTACGGTGCTGGCAGCACCCGCGACATGGATGCGAGATAGGGCATGGAAGGCTCCTCTGAACTTGAAGGCTCCGGATCGCTGCAGGTGTTCCGACTTGAAATAAAGTTCATTCCCTGACCGCTGGCTGAGAGATCGGCTGGTGAGTAAGGGAGTACGATGGGCCGTGCCATCCAAAACAGTGGCAGCCTGTCGAACATCTTCAAGCTGAGGCAATTTCAAGGACATTTCCTATGGAGTGTAGGCCATACCTGAACCCTTGACGCGAGGATCCGAAAACGCTTGCAACGATCCCCCCTTATCAGGCCGGGCGACTATTTGCGAAACCCCTAGGGAAGGCACGATCCTTACATCGTGTCCCTTGTCGCGAAGACCCTCGATCACCGATGCCGGCCAGCCTTCTTCCAAAACCACCTGATCCGGACTCCATTGATGATGGAGCCGTGGATAAGCCAAAGCCTGCTCGGGTGTCAGTCCAAAATCAATCATCAGAATAAGATGCAAGACCGTCTGACTGATGATGGTCGGACCGCCTGCACCGCCAAGGGCATAGACCGGTTCACCTTCCAGACTGACCAATGTCGGGCTCATACTGCTGAGCGGCCGCTTGCCCGGCCGGATGGAGTTGGCCTGACTCCCCATCAGACCAAAGAAATTAGGTTTCCCAGGTTGTGCTGAGAAATCGTCCATTTCGTTATTCATCACGACTCCAGTATCTGGAATCACCACCTTGGATCCCAAAGTGGTGTTGACCGTCGCTGTACAAGCTACCCACCACCCTTCTTCATCAGCCGTCGAAAAATGAGTTGTGTGACTGCCAAAAAGGGATTTGTGTGCATGTGGGGGTTGTCCGTGTGAGGGCACGTGCAAGGCACGCTCGGGATCGATGCGCTCCGCCAAAGCCCTGGCGTAGGAAACGTCGACCAATCCATCTGGCACAGGCGCAAAATCAGCATCTCCCAACCAATAAGCTCGATCAGCAAATGCCAATTTCATGGCTTCAACCACCAAGTGAGCCCAATCTGCAGAGGTCATACCCTTTTCCCTGAGTGAAAAATGTTGCAGAATGTTGAGGATCTGAGCGACATGGACCCCACCGGAACTGGGAGGAGGAAAGCCAGCCAGATCGTATTGGCGGTATCGTGATCGAACAGGTGGCCTCGGAATGGCTCGGTAGGCAGCCAGATCCTGGGCTATCAGCTTGCCTCCTGAGCGTTTCATCCACTGTTCCGCCGAATCGGCGAAGGGGCCTCGATAAAAAAAATCAACACCCTTATCGCCAATGGACCGATAGGTCTTTGCCAGGTCAGACTGAACCAGCCGATGCCCCGCTGGGTGCGCCCGATGTTGGCCATCCAGAAAGATGTCAGCTGCTTCAGAGAATTCACGGAGCCTTTCAACGACGCCTCGAATGCGAGAATGAAACCCCTCATCGATCAAAAAACCATTCTCTGCAATGCGTGCCGCAGGCATGATCAAGGTGTTCAATGAACGCTTACCAAAACGACTCAAGGCCAATTCATACGCAGCGAGGGCGCCAGGAACAGCAATGGCAAGCGGCCCACTCTGAGACAAGGATGGATCCGCCTCGCCGTCTTTGAGATACATGTCCTGATGAGCGGCTGCAGGAGCCGCCTCGCGCCCATCAATGCCAACGATTTCACCTCGTGGAGTGCGTATCAGTAGGAAGCATCCGCCACCAATTCCCGAGTTGAACCCATCCACGACTCCCAGAGTCAAACCAGCCGCTACAGCGGCATCGACGGCATTCCCCCCCTCCTTCATCACCTCGATAGCGGCTTGAGTTGCCAACGGATGCACCGTAGAGACCGCTCCAGCTTGAATCGATGAGACGCCACGATCATCTGGCCACCCTGCAAGAAGAAAG
>CACEMW010000149.1:0-2215 GCA_902560705.1 uncultured Verrucomicrobiota bacterium | reverse complement strand
ACGTGTGATATTATTTCCATCCACACGCCGCTGACGGAAGAAACTCGATGCATGATCGACGCAAAAGCCCTCTCCCTGATGAAACCCTCTGCGATTTTTGTCAACACAGCTCGAGGAGCTGTGGTCGATACCGATGCGCTTGCAATGGCCCTAAGGGAGGGGACGATTGCTGGCGCTGGAGTGGATGTCCTGCCACAGGAGCCTGCACAGGCAAGCATGCCCTTGGTTGCCTTGTGGCAGGAGGATCGGCAGCCACCTGTCAACCTGTTAATGACTCCACATACCGCCTTTTATTCGGACCAGGGTTTGGTTGAAATGAGGCGAAAAGCAGCAGAGGAACTCAAGCGTGTTCTCACCTGTCAAAGCCCGAAGAACTGTGTGAATGCTCACTTCCTTCCTTCAGGCTTTTGAGACCTGGTGGAGTGATGAGAGAGGTGGGGAGGGCTCAAGTCTGTCCGATCGATCAGTGCCAGAGCTTCCAGGATGATATCCCGTTGCATCTTGGCATTGCCTGGTTGGCCCAAGGGAAATCCATGGGCAAAGGGCACGCAAAGCGCTCTAGGCGGACCGACTTTCCGAGCGATTTCCTCCAGTAACTGGATGGTTACCGTGGGGATTCCGCGATCTTCAATCGCCGCTGCGACCAGACTCACGGTCTGGTTGCACATGGGTCAGACTGGCACCAGCAAGACACGGTTCACGCCATCCTGAATCAGTTCATCGGCGATTGCCGGTGCAGTCTCGCGGGTGAATTTCCCCGGTGCAGTCAGTGATCCCATGCAGGAGGCATGGCGGTGGTTTACCGATCCAATGGTTCCTTCCTTGGCCAATGTCTCAAGTCGTCTGAGGGGCAAGGCGAGATTGGGATCAGTCTGAATCCCTGAGTGGTCAAAAGACTGGGAACGATGGGTTTCCATCAAATTCTCTGTGGGGGTCTCCTGTCCAATCCATCGGAAGCTTGGATCCCCCCCTTTAGCATGATCGTCGAAAGGTTTCTGTCCTTTCCTGATGAATCCTGCACTTGAAACGACGGCGATGCGTGATTGGTTCAAGGGCTGGGATGCATGGGCCCAAGGCGTTGGATCAATGTGACGCCATGGGTAAGCCTTGAGGAAAAGGCGCACCGGCATGGAAAGTTCTTCTAAGGTTGCCATCGTCTAATGTAGATTCTCAAGGCAGTGGAACGAGCCTGTTAAAGATGCACCTTCAGGGTCGCGTGCTCCAATTAAATATTTGTGCATAAAATTCCTTTACAGTGGAGCAGCTAGGCCTACACTGCCCTGCTTGTTATATTCTTAGGATGATGCGCTGAAGTTGTATGGAAGAGAAATCTAAAACGATCGAAACCTATCGTAGGCACGACAAGGATACTGGTTCTGCAGATGTGCAGGTCGCTATCCTCACCAAAAAAATTCTTTCGCTCACTGAACACCTTAAAATCAATAAAAAGGATTTCAGTAGCCGGCGGGGTTTGTTGATGATGGTTTCCAAACGGCGCCGTTTGCTCGACTACATCAACCGAGTCGACCACAAGCGCTACGTTTCGCTTACACAAGCCCTCAAATTGCGTCGCTAAAGCCTCACTTGAGGTCTTTGGTCAATGTATGGCAGGAGAACCGTCCTGCGAATTTGCTATTTCTGGTGCCACTAAGCAAGACCTGCTCTTGGTAGGTGTTGATTTGCGGATGGAGTGCTCGCAAAGCCTCAGCTGGCGAATGATACAAATAGCGCTCCCACAACTTAAATCCAAGCCCGCTGTTCCTGGGTAATTTCCTTCGGTATTCTCTCCCAACACACGTTGGAATACTGAAGGAAGTTCCTCCGGCTCAGCGGCATTAACCCTATTATGGCAGCGTGTCGGCGTCCAACTTGATGTCTGACGCTGTCCTTTTCAGTTATGTCAAACAAAACTACGATTCAGGTTTCCGGTAAGGAAATCATTCTCGAAACCGGAAAAATGGCGCGCCAGGCAGATGGCGCGGTTACTGTTCAGATGGGTGAGACCATCATTCTTGTTGCGGCTGTCGCAGCTGCGGAAGCACGGTCCGGCCAGGAGTTCTTCCCCTTGACCGTTGATTATCGCGAAAAGGCATCTGCAGCGGGCCAAATCCCCGGCAGCTATTTCAAGCGCGAAGGACGCCCAAGTGAAAAAGAGATTCTCACTTGTCGCCTGACCGATCGCCCCATTCGTCCTCTGTTTCCAAAAGGTTGGTTC
>CACEMW010000148.1:0-2307 GCA_902560705.1 uncultured Verrucomicrobiota bacterium | reverse complement strand
GCCATCCTTTGGAAAAGGTCGGATCGGGGTAAAGTGACTCAGGTTCCTTGACTAGGCAAATGGTTTCATCAACAGCGAAGGGTTTTGGTTTGTCATCCAAGGGGTGCTCCCATGGTTGACACATGCAGATAGGCAATTCTGGAGTTGCAGGCGTTTTTTCCGGAGACTCGATCATGTCGGCTTGGAACATTTCCTGTTGAACACAATCAGGATTGACCCCACTCGGGTCAAGGCTCTGCCCAAAGAGCTGCCAGTCTGATGTCCATTGCTCCAGTACTTGCTGCAGCGAGCCGGCACGTTTTTTCCATGCGCATTCCAAAAGGGACTTTCCCTGATACTCCAAAAGATCGTGAACGTGAAATACATAAGCTTTTCGGCGGTTTGATGGAAGTGTTTTGTCTCCCATCTTTGGGTGGAAGTTAGCGATCACACCTTCCACGACGGTTCCGGATGGGAGACATTGTGCTGCCTGCAGAAGTTCGGGGAAGGATGCGCTCAGGGGTTCTTGTGCCTCCGACCAAATTTGACAGACACTTTTACGCCGTACGATTTGAGCATGAATTCCCTCAGGCAGTCTCAGGATCGTGGAAGGCGCTTGGTGATCCATCAGATGGCTGAGAGGAATTTCCTCTCCGATGGAAGCCAAAGGATAAGGTAGGACCTGTCGATCTTCCGGTCGCTCGGCCTTGAAAAGATTCAATATTTCGGTCGCAGAGGGTTCCCACGGCAGACTGAGACGATGTGCCACGACAGGCTCAGGCAATTGGCTCCACTGAGCCAAGGCTTGAATCCACAGCCCAGTCGAAACGGGGCATCTCAGATGCCCAAGCAGCATTTTGTTGAACAGGACACGCTGAGGAGTATTCATGATCCGCCACGCGCAACGTATGGTTTCACTTCTGGCGTGAGGGGAAAAATGAGCCAGAGGTTTCAGGAACTGAATCACCACATTAGAGAGTGAGAGTTCACAGCCGCCTTCCTGATGAGGCAGAAGGAGGGCCAGGGTTTCTGGCAGATCTTTCACCTCTGCATGGCTCTTCTCGATCCAATCAGCAGGCCAACAGGTCATGTCCTTGACCAAACTTTTGAGCAAACCGGGGTTGGCGCGAGTCGAGAGGCGTCGTTTTTGAAAAAAGTAAAGGATCCAAGCCAGATCTTCCTTCGGGGTTTGCTCGAGATAATCCTTGATCAGGCGGACCTTCATGGAAGGCTGAGTCACTAAATCCAGGTCCTCGAACAATCGTTGCAATCGTTTCATACCCCTTCTAGATAATTCAGGCAACCTTTTGACTGGAAGTTTGATGGCAAACCACTTGCTTACCTTCTTTTAGCAGTAACTGGGCCAGCCAGTTGCCATTTCCATGGACCAGGTGAATGGTGTGAGCCTGGGAGGCTTTAATGGCTTCAAGAAGACCACGCCAATCGGCATGATCCGAGATGACCAATCCTGTGGGCTGATGTTTTTTACGATGTGGATGAGTCACCATCAACCATCCCGAAGCTCCGATCATTTCCCAGGAATTTGGGCGTTTGGAGATGAAAGAAAGATGGGCGCTGGGGGGGGCAATCACCAGCATCTTGCCATCATTTACCTTGAGAGAAGTTTCCGAGAGAGTTTGAAACGGAGGAAAGGAGACGCCCTCAGCCTGGTAACCGGGTAGAAACTCTTCAACGCTTGGATGAAGTAGGATGGGACCAGAGCTTTCTTGGCAGGCATGAAGGATACGTTGGGCCTTGCCAAGGGAATATCCCCGAATCAGGCTATTGAGTCCTGCTTGCTGGTTGCGATGCCACCATCGCTTCAATCGGTCCCATTGTCCTTGTGGATCTGGCCACTGATAAATGGGCGCGCCAAAAGTGCATTCAGAGATGAAGTGATGAGATTGGACGGGTTCGAAAGGAGTGCAAGTGGGATCTTTCTGGAGCTTGTAATCCCCACTGACGACCCAGATTTCACCTTTGTATTCCAGTCGCACCTGGCTGGAGCCAAGAATGTGGCCTGCCGGATGAAACGAAACCTCTACACCATGGATGTTGCGTTTTTCCCCGTAGGGAATGCTTTCAATGGTTTTGGTTTTACCTAGACGAATTTTAAGCGGTGCCTCACATGGGGTGGCGCACAGATAATGTCTGGATCCTCTGCGTGCGTGGTCAGCATGCGCGTGGGTGATCACTGCCCGGTCGACGCCCTTGGACGGATCAATAAAAAAATCTCCGACTTCACAATAAAGTCCTTGAGGTTGTCTCCGAATCAGCATAAAGGGTGTTTCAGGATCCCTATCAGGGCCTTGTCCGTGCAGCACTATG
>CACEMW010000147.1:0-2355 GCA_902560705.1 uncultured Verrucomicrobiota bacterium | reverse complement strand
GATTTGTGCAATTTCATGCTGCTTGCTCTTATGAGGCAAATCAACGTTGCAATCATTGGTGGAGGGACTGTGGGTGGAGGTGTCTACAAGGCCCTCAGGCAAAACGGTCGCTTGCTGGCTTCTCGCTTGGGGGTTCAGTTGTCGGTCACGCGTGTCGTCGTGCGCGATCTGCGCAAGCCTCGTGCCGTGTCGATTCCCAAGGGCAAGCTGACCACGGAATGGAAATCGGTGGTCGAGGATGAGCGCAACCACATCATCGTGGAGCTGGTGGGAGGGGTGACCTTGGCGCGTCAAATGGTTCGAAAAGCCCTCAGAGCGGGTAAGTTTGTCGTCACAGCGAACAAGGCTCTCCTTGCTGAACACGGCGAAGAGCTTTTCGAGCTGGCACGCAAGCATCACACCAATCTGTATTACGAGGCCAGTGTCGCCGGGGGAATTCCCATTATTAAAGTGTTGCGTGAAGGGCTAGTGGGTAACCGTATCAACTACCTCTATGGGATCCTCAACGGAACTTGCAATTACATCCTGACTCGCATGGAGAAGGAGGGGAGTGATTTTCAGGGGGTCCTCAAGGATGCACAGCGCCTGGGTTACGCAGAGGCTGAACCGTCTCTGGATGTGGATGGGTTCGATGCTATGCACAAAGCGGGCCTTTTGGGATCCCTGGCTCATGGCTTCTGGATTCCTCCAGATCAAATTCACGTGGAGGGCATTCGCAAGATCACCCCCTTGGATATTCAATTCGCCAACCAATTAGGCTATACCATCAAGTTGCTGGCGACGATTCGTCCGACTCCCAAAAAAGGAGTGCAAATTTCTGTATGCCCCACCCTCATCCCTCTGCAGCACGTTCTGGCGGGGGTTCGAGATGTTTTCAATGCCGTCTATATCGGTGGTGATGTGGTTGGGGAAACTCTCTATTATGGTCGAGGAGCGGGGCAGGATGCTACCGCCAGTGCTGTTGTAAGCGATCTTGCCGATGCCGCACTGGATTTACAGCAAGCACAAGGCAGCCGCCTGCCTGCTTTTGTATCTCACGTCGACAATGGATCGGTCTTCCCCTGGTTGGAGACGATCGCTCCTTTCTACTTGAGACTACACGTCGTTGATCGACCCGGAACGATGGCTCGTATCACTGCCATTCTTGCAGAGGCCTGAATCGCATTGGGATCTCATCCATCATCCAGCCCGAAGGGCATGAGGGGGATGCCGTGCCCCTTATCCTGATGGTGCATGATGCCCAGATTCAGGCCATGCAGCAGGCGGTCAAGCGGATCTGTCGTTTGAAGGTTGTGCATGGTGCCCCCCAGGTGATTCGTGTTGAAAATTTTGAGTTTTAGTTCGTCATGATGTCTACTACCGCCACTCCTGAGCCCATTCCATATTGGAGGGGCTTGATCCGTCAATATGCCTCCTTTCTGCCTGTTGAGGAGGACACCCCTATCGTTTCCCTCCATGAAGGAAATACCCCTTTGATCCACTGTGAGCGTCTGGTGAAGGCCCTTGGCGGGGAGTTCGATCTCTATCTCAAATTTGACGGCCTCAATCCGACTGCTTCTTTCAAGGACAGGGGAATGACCATGGCTATGACCAAGGCGGTTGAAAAAGGCGCTCAGGTCGTAATCTGTGCTAGCACCGGCAACACGTCTGCCTCGGCTGCTGCCTACGCAGCGCGGGCAAAACTCAAATGCGTCGTGATTCTTCCGGACGGTAACATTGCGATGGGCAAGCTGGCTCAGGCTCTCATGTATGGGGCACAAACCATCGCCATTCGCGGTAATTTCGATGAAGCTTTGAACATCGTTCGCGAGCTAGGGGAAACGGGCAAGGTTGAGATCGTCAACAGCATCAATCCTTTCCGAATTGAGGGTCAGAAAACAGCCTCCTTCGAGATATGCGACCAACTGGGGCGAGCTCCGGATTTTCACTTTTTACCCGTGGGCAATGCTGGAAACATCACAGCTTACTGGAAAGGCTACCAGGAATACCACCAGGCGGGTCGGGTCTCATCCGCTCCCGCGATGTGCGGTTATCAGGCGGCAGGTTCTGCTCCCATCGTTGATGGGCACCCGGTGGAATCGCCTGAAACCTTGGCCACTGCCATTCGAATCGGCAATCCGGCCAGCTGGAAAGGGGCTCTGAATGCCCTCGAGCAATCCTCAGGTTGGATTGACAAGGTCACCGATGAGGCCATCGTGGAAGCCTACAAACTGGTCGCCAGCACCGAAGGGGTGTTCGTCGAACCGGCCTGTGCCGCACCCCTGGCTGGGTTGATCCAGTCGGTCAAAGCCGGGCTGATTCCTGCCGGCAGTGTGGTCACTGCGACCATGACAGGGCACGGACTCAAGGATCCTG
>CACEMW010000146.1:0-2357 GCA_902560705.1 uncultured Verrucomicrobiota bacterium | reverse complement strand
TACTTTAGGTGATCATCAAGTGTTCGGTCAAGGTGAGGGTTAACCCAAAAAAGCTTGGGGTTGATTACTCGGGAGTTAGATGCTGAGTCTCACAGCTTCTTTGCAGTAAATACGCACCTTCACAGGCTTAAGAGACAATAGGGATTCAAGCGGAAGAGCCATTTTAATGCATCTAGGATACAAATCCGCTGGTAACAGAGACAATTTCTGTATCATTTAAGGTGTACTGAACCGTCAAAATATTAATTGGTCGGTATGAGGTGACGCAGGATAGCGGCAATGGCCTCAAAATAGATCCGCTTCGGTCGAAGGATATAAAAAATGCATATGTTAAAGGATTTAGCGCAGGACTATGCACTGACTTTCCCTTTCACTAACTCTTTGTGAGATTCATTGAGAAAAGGGGAGATCAGAGGGATTTGCAATGTCGGATCTGCTTATTCATTGGGGTATTGGGCGTGTAGAGGGTTCGATTCCCTTCACGCGCTCCACTTCACTTTCCCCCTTTACTTTGCTCGTGAGAGCTGATCGCGATCGAGTTGGATGTTGATGACGACCTTGCCTTCCCGGTTCATCCACGTCGCCTCAAGGGTGGCGGGCGAGACGGTTGTGTCTGCATGCAGTTTCAGGAACACGTGGGGCTCTTCGGCAGATTCCAATAAGGCGGGATGGGGGATATTCAGGCTTGGGATCACGCTTCCATGCATGGGTGAGACAATGAACTGGTAGAGGGGGTATCCTACTTGCTCCACCGTCTCATATTGGAGGAGCCTGGAAACGTGGATGTCGCCTCCGATCAAAACCACGCCTTCGATCCGCTCTTGCCCCAACCAATCCTGCAGGGCCTGGCGCTCATGCATGTAAGTGCCCCAGTCGTCGGATTCGCCGTTTTTCTTGTCGTCCCAGATCATGCCGCAGGCCAGGAGTTTGAAGGGAGCATCCGAGGCCAGCAGCCCCTGCTTGAGCCACTCCCACTGTGCCTTGCCCAGAAGGGTGGGTTTCTCGGGGTCCGCCCAGGATGGCTCGGTGCGGGAAAACCAGCGGGTGTCGAGCAGGAAGACTTCGACGGGACCGTAGCGAAACTTTGTGTAGATGCCCTCGCCGTTTTGACCAAAGGTGGCGTTGGGTCGGTAATGCACAAACCCCGTTCGTGAGTGCTCCTTGCCAGACAGGGTGCCATCTGAATCGTTCCGACCGAAATCGTGATCATCCCAAGTGCCCCAGAAGGGGATCGATCGTAGGGTTTCGCTCAGTGTGGAGATGCTGGAAAAGCGACGGTAGGCATCGTGCACGCGATCCAGATCGGTGACGTCGATGTAGGGAGTATCGCCCAACAACACCATGCCATCGGCCCCTTCGCTCCGGATGCGGGTCCAGATCGAGGAGGCTTCAAAGTTGGCACAGGAACCAAAGGCGAGGGTGACCTCAGCGGGTACGCCTTTTTCCGGTACCGTCCTGAAGGTGAGATCCTCACCTTCCCAGAGTGTTTCTGAAGCCCTGTGGATCCGGTAGCGATAGACCGTATGGGCATCGAGTGGGGACACCTCCCACCGAAGACACCAGTCCTCGGATGCTCGGGCGACCGCTTCGAAGCTTTGTGGCGGGGTGTCGGAATCGCCGGGCCGGGTCACCTCCAGGGTGTAAGTTCCGGAGACAGGCACGCGGGCCCAGAGAATGGCCGAATCCTCGCTCACATGGCCCACCAGAGGCCCCTGAGAGCGCTCTCCATTCCACAAGGGCAGGGGTGGTTTGAAATCGGGCGGCCGTGGAATCACTTTCTGATGCTCTGGCTGTGGCACCTGCTGCAGCAGGTTTCCGGCGTGCACGACCTGTCCGTTCTGTCTGCCTGCCACCAGTGCTCGGATTTGTGTGGGGGTCAGCTCCAGATCATAGACCGCGACATCGTCGATATAGCCATCCCAATCCCTTGATCCATCGCCAGCGCGATGGTTGCCAATGTGAAATCCACTCATCTCTTCGAGCGATTCTCCTCTGGGGAGGGCCACTTCATCGCGCAGCTCACCCTGGTGATAGTATTTGCAGTATCCCTGGGAGGCATTCCAGACCATGGCGACGTGAACCCATTGTCCTTGGGCAATGGGTGGTCCGCTTGCATCACTGATGGCAGCATGCGAAGCCGTCTGAAACCACCACTCGGCGTCATGCCGGCCTTCTTCTTCCCTCACCCCAAAGGCGAGGGAATACCCCGGTGTAGACTCCCAGACAAAAGAGCGTGTGTCCGCCCCATCGCCACTCAAATCCTCGTGCCGATACCAGGCGACGACGGTGAACACGTCGCTGTTGCGAACGCCAAAGAGTGGGTTGCGAACCGCGACAAAGGTTTTCTGCCCGGAAGC
>CACEMW010000145.1:0-2360 GCA_902560705.1 uncultured Verrucomicrobiota bacterium | reverse complement strand
TCGGTTGGTCCGGTAGATTTAGCATTATTCGTACCAGGCCTAATGGAGCTACTTAAGTAATCCAATTGTTACGTTTCTGAATTTTCTTTTGCATCTTGGTGGAAAAGAAAATTCGAGGTGATCAAAACAACACATCTCATCAGCTAGCGTGGTTTGCTCCATTTTAAGAAAAAAACAACTTGCCCCTAAGCATTCATCAGCAGGAGTCACTCAAACCGAGGCAAACGAATTGGTCCTGTGTTCAGCTCAGTTGAGAAAGCGCAGAACTGTTTGATTAGAGGATAAGCTAATTGTAGCCAACCATTCGCCCTAATCTGTTTGAGAAATTAAGGCTTAACAAACAGACTCCATAAATGGCTGGGAGTAGTAGGATTAGGCTTCCAATTGCTGCAAACGCTGACGCTGTATCGCTCACTCTCGTTAATCCATTGAGTTCATAATGATCGGCTGTCAGAAAATTCCACCATATGTCCCGCAGGTGAAAGACGGTTATGGCTTTCCAGATTAGATGGCTTGAGCCGCAGAGGATCAAAATTCCAGCCACCCGATTTTGCAACGTTCTTGGCTTATTAAGCTCAAAAATTGTTTCAAACCACGTACGACTGCTGGAGGTTTCTGACATGATCAATACGAACCATAGAACACCGAATAACGCCATTACAAATTCAGACTGGGTTTGTAACCACGCCACGAAAAAACCCCACCAGCCGAAACCAGTGGGGGAAACAAGTATGACCAATTTCGTACTAACAAATGATCAACAACCAAGACATCAATAGTTACGGAGATGTGGCTGGAATCCTGACATAAAAAAACCGCCCCTGAGTATCCAACAGCAGGAGCGGGTATCGGTGGTCTAATTAGGGCGCTATTCTGAGAATGTAGAAAACTTGCTTACCCTGCTTGATCGCATGTGGGCTTGTAGCACCAGCAACCACCTCAAAACCTGAGGATAGATCCTCAGTAAACAACAACTGTGCATCCCCATCCCAGCTAAGTGTGAGATTGGAGGAGTCAATTGAGTTGAGCTTGAGTTCCGGAACAACAACCATTGGAGGTTCTCCTCCAAAATTCACCTCAAATGCCTGACTGGCTATTTTGCCTTCGGCATCGGTGACAACGATGCTGAACTGCCCTATGCCTTCGGCATTTCCGCTGTTGTTCAGGATAAGCTCCCGCTGAGGACCAGTACCAACAGCAAGCACATGACCCTTCAAGATGTAATCCAGTGGCTGTGCTGTGAGGTAAATAAACAAATTGCCTGCAGGGGTCTGGTCATCGCTTACCTCGAAAGGAACGACTACTTTTCTGCCTTCAGCTTCAATCATGGAAGGGACACCAGTGATTTGCGGTGCATTGTTCACGGCACTTACCGTAACATTGAAACTCGTTGAGACGCTCTGGTAGCCATCATTGATTTCAACCGTAATCGTGCCTTCTCCGAACTGGTCGGCCACGGTTTCAAAATTTAATGTCCACTGGGAAGAATCCTGCTCACCGGCTGTTCCCTCGAACACCAATCCTGAGATCAGGAACGGGTTTGAGGTGCTTGCCTGAACAGTAAACTCATCAAAAGAGGAATCTGTGTCGGTGACAGTGAAGTCAACGCTCACCTGTTCAGCCCCTTCACTGATAACCAAGTCCTCGATGGAGCTGACAGTGGGTGCTTCATTGGCAATGTCATCACTAATGATGGTCAGGGTTGCCAGACCGATGGTGCCTACGGTGGGTCGGTCAGGAAACAAATCTTCTTCATCTTCGGGGAGCTCGGACAGGTCCGGATCTTCTTCACCCTCGGGTAGCTTGGGCAGGTCTGGATCTTCGGGATCCCTTACCACCGCCAGCTGGAGTGAGAATGTTTCAGCTTCTTCAGCCAGCACGTCATCGATCAACAATGTCTGTAGATCCAGAGTCTTGCGAATCTCCAGTGGTTCAAAGCTTACTGAAACAGGTTCTCCATTGAAGTCTTCCCCGGCTGTTGCGGACGATGCGATAGGAGTAACTGTAAGCTCAACTGTTTCAAAACTATCGCCGGTGCGATTGATCTGGATGACCGGTGCCGGAAATCAGGAACACGCAGAGACTGTGGGCTTGGGGCTATCAATCATCAGCGCAGCCCAGCCTTGGCCCAAGGCGCCGACACATATAGAGCACTTTCTTGAGCTGACCTTTCTGGTGGCGCGCCGGGATGAAGTTCAAGGCACTGAATGCTGCTGACCGGATGAAATGGTAAAGAAAGAGCTGATGGCATTAGAGTGGCCAATAGAAGCGATTTGGACTCGCGAGGACTTAAATGAGCGGATGAGGGGGATTCTCCTGAGGTAGATGGCTAATGAGAGACAATGAGTGTGCGTGGGAGT
>CACEMW010000144.1:0-2531 GCA_902560705.1 uncultured Verrucomicrobiota bacterium | reverse complement strand
TGAATTTGTCGGTCAGCTCAAGCGCTCGTCGACGGTCAATGGGTCTTTTGAGCCAGTGCCTAATGCGACTTCTCCCTATACGATTAAGCCAGATGCCCCTGCAGCTTTTTTCCTGGCGCAATGAGTCAAGTCCTCAAGACCAACCAACTGGCAAAGCATTTAAAAACTCGATCCGCAGCGCTCTTGTCTGTGCTTGTGGTCTTTTAATGGAACGTAAATCTTTTGGTTCGGGCTCTCGAATGACCTATCCGAAATCGATCTTCTCCCTTTGGCTGCTCTCTCAGGCCCTTGCTTTTCATGCTCTCAATGCGGTTGAGCCACTTCAGGTCAATGGCAGGAACATTATGACTGCCAACGGCCAGGTCATGTCCATGCGGGGCATGAATTTTGGAGGATGGTTGATGATGGAGACCTGGATCCCCAGCCTCGAGATGGAGTGGCACGACCATTTGCCCCGCCTTGCGCAAGAAGCCGGATTGCTTGGCGCATATATGAGTGCGTTGGAGGCGGTTGGCGAATTCATGCCGGATGAGGATGATCAGGGTCGGTTTACCCCAATGGCCTACACCCATCTGGAATATATTGACAAGGTGCATGCCAAGTTGAAATCCATGTTGTCCGCAGGGGACTATGAGCGATACATTGCTCTCTATGAAAAGGAGCCGTCGGTGTTCGCTGCCCGGGACATGGTAGAGCTCCTCACCCAACGCTTTGGAGAGGGCGGCAATGCGCGGTTCTGGAACGCTTTTCACGATCAATGGATCACCGAGCGCGATTTTCAGCTCGCAAAGGCTCATGGATTCAATTTCGTGCGAATCCCGTTCTGGTATCATTGGTTTGAGTCGGATGATCGTCCCTACCATTACCATGATTATGGCTTCTCCTACCTCGACAAAGCTATTGCATGGGCTGAGCGCCACGATCTTTACGTGATGCTTGATTTTCATGGGGCACCCGGAGGTCAGAGTCCATGGGATCACACCGGAGCATTGAGTGAAATTGGCTTCTTCACGTCTCCTGAAAACCAGCGACGCACAGCCTCCTTGTGGAAAGCGATTGCTCAAAGGTATCGTGACCAGCCCGTTGTCTGGGCCTATGATCTACTCAATGAACCATTCAGTGCGCGCAATACGCAAGAGTGGGCTCGGGCCCACGACACCCTTTACGATGCCATTCGAGAAGTGGACCCTGAAACCATCATTGTCATGGAAGATGGCTATAAGCTTGAGTTCGAACCTTGGTCTCAGGATGGGTTTTTCCCCCAACCCAAGGTCATGCATTGGGAGCAAATAGTCTATTCATTGCATTTTTACTCTGGTGCAGATCCTCTTTTTTCTGATGAAAAAGGCCTTGCCGATCATCTCAAGAGGTCCAAAGAGGTGCTTCGACTGGCTGAAATGGTTCAAGAGCGCCATCAGGTTCCCGTTTATTTTGGCGAGTTCAGCACCATGGGCAATCATGCCAATGACATTGAAGGCATGAGACACTTCCTGACCTTATTCAACCAAAAGGGCTATCACTGGTCCCCCTGGACCTGGAAGTATGTCGATGATGACCAAGAGGGAACCATCTGGGGTCTTTATCAATTCAATCGGCCTTGGCCCCGCACTCCCAATATTCACCGGGATTCTCTGGAGAGTTTGTTGGAACTGGTGTCCCTGCTGCATATGGATCACTTTTCCGTTCAGAAACCCTACGCCAAGGTGCTTCGGGAATGCCTTGCACAGCCGATTCAGGCTGCCAGGTAAGGGAGGCTCCAGTGTTTTGGAGGGACATCTTGATTGGAGTCGCGAATTAAAGCGGTGGCCTCCCAATGAAGCCACCGCCCCGACCCATCGCGGCGGGTCTTCCCCTCAACATAACCGATAACATATTAGCACAGGGTGGAACAAATTGCCAACGCGGCTTCCCCTCAACTTGCACCCAACCTGGTGATGGCTCTTGAAAACTTTAAGGTGAAAAAGGGGGGCACTTTCAGTCAAAGCAATCCTTGATCATGACTTCGCCACCTGATTCCAAAGATCGTTGGCAGGCTTCAAGGGCGGCAATCAGTTCGACCTCCTCTTCGATGGGGTAGGGTTCCTTGCCCGTTCTGACATAGTCCACCCATGTTTTCAGAAGGTAGGTATAGAGGTGACTTAAATCAGGAGTAACCGATTTCCATCGCTTGCTTCCATAAAGCTGAATCTGATACCCGGATCGCATCTTGTTGGGCTGACCTACCATGAGAACCACATCCAAGTCTTTCTTGAATCGGATGCGGGCGATGTGCGCATCGTCCCTCCCAACATGCATGGCACTGATGGCGCCTGCCCCCAATACTGCGTAGATCATGGAAAGTGCGTGAATGCCGTAATAAATGAGGTCATTGCCACACACGATCTGAGCCAGGTGAACCTTTCCCAGATCAGGGAGGTCCTGACGCAGCTGCAGAATATCTGGAACAAAACGCAAACTACTCGAGGACATGAAGGGTACCTTCAACGATCTTGCCAGCATGGCAATCTCTCTTGCTTCGCGACCGGTCATGG
>CACEMW010000143.1:0-2539 GCA_902560705.1 uncultured Verrucomicrobiota bacterium | reverse complement strand
GTATTTGATGGGAATGACCTCCAGCGAATAGTCCAGTTCGGGTTCAATATCGATTTTCTGGATGACATCGAGCATTTGACGGATATTGACGGCATAATCATGCAGAATGAGGATTTGCGTCGAATCAATGGCAATCATGCCATCGGGATTAGCACTCATGGGACGCAAGATTTCAGCGACCTCCGAAGGGGTTGATGAACTCAGCCGGACGGTTCGGGTCAGAAAAACACCTGACTGAGGGATATCAGCTTCATTTTCCGGAGTCATTTTTGGTGCATGCTGAATGGCCTCCTCCTTGGGGACGGCCTTGACAAATTTTTCACCCATGGGGACCAGAACGACGTTGGCCAGCGCCAAACTGGTCGTGATTGCTTCAACGGCTTCTTCCGTAGTCAGTTCAAGTCCGGCCGCGGTGACGAGATTGACCGTTCCCGTCAGCTCTGGCGAGTAAAGCACCATTTTTCCAGTGAGTTCACTGTAAATGGAGAAAATGGGTTCAAACGGCATGGCTGGAAAATTAAAGGAATGCAGGTTGTCTTCGGCTTCCTCTCCTTCTGCAGCTGCATCCACACCCCCTGCCGCTGCTGCCAGCAGACCTGCCACATCTGGAATCCCGTTCTGAGAGCCGGGGCTTGCGATGGTGTTGTTGCCTGCATCGTCGTTCCCGCTGCCTGTGTTGCTTGGCAAGGCCGCCGGATCATTGCTCGAGTTCGAGCTTCCCGCTGCAGGCAAAGCGTTGGTGGAACTGCTTTGACTCAGAGAGGGTAGATTGATGGCGCGGTTGGTGGAGGAAAGGGTAGACAAGGGGCGAGGTCCACTCAGCGCCGGCGGCGTTTGGGCAGTGTTGGAAGGGTTTTGTTGGGTTGCTGCCTCCGGACCTGCGGAGTCCTGGTCATTCACCTCTGATATCTCATCAGCATTCTCCAATGACTCAGCCAGGGGGCGGAATGATGGTGCCTCTGCTTGTGAGCCACTCATGGCGCGCTGTACCAGAGCCTGGAATTGCGCATCCAGTTCCCGAGGCGTTTGAGCCTGTATCGAAAGGGTGAAACTCCCTGTAAGAGCCAGAAAGGCCCAAGCCAAACAGGCGCTTTGCATGCCCAGTCGGTGTTTCGGTTTTAGAGATGAGATGGTAGGATTCATAGCTGCATGGATGGACGGCAAGGTCGGCTGAGGGTGGTCATGGAAGTGACTTGAGCTGGGTGTAGGATGATTGTCAGGAAATGTTTTTTCGATGTCTAACATTTGAAACACCTTATTCATCTGATGGTTGCTTTTGATAATTGGCCACGAGGGTCATGTTGCAAATCAATTGAGAATTTTGAGGGGGCTTGGGTTTGAGATCCAGATCGTGGACTCGAATCATGGAATCTCCACTGCCAATGGCCACCAGAAAGTCGACCAGGTTCATATCCTCCGTGGTGACGGTGAGTCGGTAGGCCTTCTGATCAAAGAATACATTATTGGTACTCCGCTCATTGGAAAGTCGCACAGGACTGATGTTGGGGGTTGGTAATTGACTCTTGCGTGCCTGGTCCTGAATCATTCGGATCAATTCGTTGGCTTGGGATTCAATGGGAACATTGGAGCCGATGCCCTCCAATTCAATAAGCTTACCCTTGAACTCGGTGGCGCGATTGATCAGCCGATTGTAGCCGGCGATCTTTTGCTTTGCCTGATCCATCCGGTTGCCGAGTTCTCCCCAATCCTTGAACCTTGGCCAGACAAACACCATGTTGAGAATGAGGAAGATGATGATACCAACACCCACTACCAGGCGTCTTTCTGAACTCGATAAACTGTCAAAAAAGGACTGCATTATTCAAATCCTGAGCGTCTGAGCTCGCAGTTGAAACTCCAGGTGGAGCTTTGAACGGGGTTGCGTCGCGATGTTCCGATAGCACTGATGGTCGGATCGCTCACACTTTCAAAAAGAGGCTTTCCATCGACCTTGGCCCCGATCAGTGATTCGTGATAATCGGTCACTTTTGCGGCCTGGTCGGTCGGGACATTGCCTCGCAAGGTTACAATCTTACCTTGGCGAAAATTGAACGAAAGGAGGGACATCCCATCGGGTATGAGTTCCGAAATCATTCTCAGTGAGTCCAAGGCTGAGTATTTCAAATCCACCTGCTCCTGGAGGATGTTGACTTTTGCCTTCAGTGCCATGGTGTTGGTAAAGGCGTTGGCGCGGCTTCTCATGGCAACCTGCAGGTCCAGGTTTTCGGTTTTCCTCCACTCCATGGCAGCGAAGTAGATGCCAACGGCAAAAATGTAAATAAGCCCAACCCCTTTGAGGCTGCTCCACCAAAGACCGTCCACATAGCTCTGACGATATCCTCGATGAACGTCCTCCGGCATGAGGTTCACCGTCGACTTTCCGCGTATCGATCGTTCGGTGCATTGATGGGCCCGGACTTCGGAATTCGGGGCATCCTCATGTTCGACGCCGAGGCTGGACCATTTCTTGGCGGCCTCGATCCATGAGCTGGGCTCTTCTTCAGGGCCTTCAAACCTGACCTGAGGTGCCTGCTTGAGC
>CACEMW010000142.1:0-2541 GCA_902560705.1 uncultured Verrucomicrobiota bacterium | reverse complement strand
CCCAGAAGACACGAATGGAGCCAGAGGCGACCCGCCGACTGATTTTTACCGTATGCCACTGGGCATCCCAAGGCGTGCCCTCGGTGGTACGCTCGCTGATCTTGATACGCGGAGCCTCATTCACGATGAAAATCTGATTGGCGTGATCATCCATTTCCTGCCCCAGATGCACGTAGTAGAAATGTTCAGGATCCTGCCACCCGAAAAACAGACACATGTCACGATGTCCATAGTTTCGTTGTGTGGTAAGCACGCGTGCCATCAGATCAAAATCCCCCACCACCAAATCCTTGAGCCGACTGATGTTGACCGGGCTTCGGTGCCTGGGTCGATAAACACTCTGTCGATGCAGGCTGTAGACCTTGGAGCCATCCGCGTCCATGGTACGCCAGGCGTCGCTGTCGGTGGGAATCCATGCCTCGGCACCCTTTTCGAAATCTTCCCTACGCACCAAAGGCAGATCGGATTCGTGAGGGGGCTGCTGCGAGACCTTGCGCACGGGTAAAGTCGCCAGTCGGGCCTTGCCATTGATTTCATCCATGGTGAAGTCTCGTCGATCGATCAGACCTTCCCCCGCACGATGAACTTCCAGTATGACCTGCGGCACTTCGCTCCGGGTGTCCACATCAAAAACGCAATAGAGCTTTCCCACCCCGTGGTTGAGGAACATCTCCGGCAAATTGGGTGTGGGATAGTTATTGGAACCCAGAGGGCCGGAGGTGATCTCCATGACACGCTGGTTGATTTGGTAACCCCCGGTGAAATGACGATCTCCGGATAGCAGAATCACTCCCTCAATGCCTTCTTGATCGATCCACTCAAAAAAGGCCCATTGCTCCCTGCGGAAGCTGGTCCATGAGTCAACGTGGCCATATTTTTGCCACTCACTGCCACTGGCAATGAATTTGAGCTTGGCAGTGGATTGCTTGAGACCTGCCTTGAGCCAGGCCCACTGTCTTTCCCCAAGCATGGTCTTGTTTCCCCGATCCTCGGATCGATTCGGGGATCGGTAAAAGCGATCATCCAGCATGAAGAAGGCAATGTCCCCATGCTGAAAATGATGATAAATGCCCGGGTGTCCTGGCTCTCCGTAGGAAGGGTTGGCCCACATCGACTGGAAGGTGGCCAAGCTTTTCATGCGACCTTCTGCCGTGCGGTCACTATTGTTTGGGCCGAAGTCATGATCATCCCAAATACCCATGGTGGGCGTGCGGCCAGTCACGTCTCGAAAACCAGCAACACTGCGATGATCATAGTAGGCCGCTCGCTGAATGGCCGGTTCGGTTGAATCTGCATAATGATTATCTCCCAGCATCAGGAGCATTCCAAGGTTCGTATCGGTGGCCATCTGCCCCCAGGCAGCCGCTGCAAGGGAGCTGGTGGGGAAAAGCCTTTTGCCTTTTCCGAGGACCCTGGTGGGGGCATCCTTGGGACATGATTTTGGATGATCTTTCCAACGCCTCGCTTTATCACGGGCTCCACCCCTCCTTGAAGGAAGCCTTTGATTTCCTTGAGCAAGCCGATTTGAAAGGCCTGGCTCCAGGGCGACACGCCATCTGTGGAGAGCGTGTTTTTGCGGGAGTGGATGAGTATCAGACCGAGAAGCCAGAAGCAGGGTTTTGGGAAGCTCATCGAAACCATGTCGATGTGCAAGTCGTGCTTCTTGGACAGGAGTGGATAGGCGTTGGAAGGGTGTCGGACATGCAGGCCTCCCCCTACGACGTGGAGAAGGATTTACTCAAGCTAAAGGGGCATGGAGATCGCATCTTGATGCGTCCCGGGCTTTTCGCCGTCTTCTTTCCTCAGGATGCCCACATGCCGGGCCTGGCCATGGACCAACCCGAGCCGGTGAAAAAGATGGTCATCAAGATTCGGTGGGATGCCTAGCACGTAGATTCCCCGCTGGAGCGTCGCTCAGCTGCCCAGCAAGTTCATGTTGCCATCGCTGGTTCCGAATTGGCCAACCTCCATACCGTGGCGCTGGAGCAGTTCGAGGTAGAGATTGCAAAGAGGTGCCGGTTTTTCAAGCACGGTGTGCTGGGGATGCGGGTAGCCCCCTCCAGCGACGATCACCGGCAAACGGTGGCATGTGTGATTGGATGCATCTTCAAAATTGCTCCCGAACACCACGGTGGTGTGATCCAGCAGCGACCCGCCGGTTTCCTCCACCTGATCCATCTCGACCAGAAAACGATTGAAATGTCTCAGGATGTCGGCCTCGATCCGACTCAGTGGATGAATCAAGCTCTCCTTACCCCCATGGTGGGAGAGGGTGTGCCAACCTCCGGCAGCCCCGGGAACGCGAATCGCTCCATAAACCCAATCCAGCGAGAGGGTGATGATACGAGTGGAATCGGTCTGCAAGGCCAGCCGCATCAGATCAAAAAGATTGCCCACCTTGGCGGAAAAGGCATGGTCAGAATCCTGAATCAGTTGGTGGTCGACGCTCGGCTTGCGTGTTTGCAGCCAGAATGTCTCGCGACGCAGTCGGTTTTCCAGCTCCTGCATGACCCTCATGTAGGTCTCATGTTGTCCCCCCAA
>CACEMW010000141.1:0-2547 GCA_902560705.1 uncultured Verrucomicrobiota bacterium | reverse complement strand
GAATCAATCCGGGTTCGCAAAGGTGAACTGAGGATGCGTTGTAGATGGCCTGTGGGGTGGACCAGCTCAAACCGCCGTCCCTGGAAAAGGTCTGATACAAGGTCATCGATGGCGAACGTTTTCCCATACCACTGAAAAATCGGCCATCATCATGAAACATGGCCAGGTAATGGCCAGGACCGGTCTGCAAAGGTTCGACACAGCCCATGACCACAATGCCACCCCAATCACCGACAGGCCTCAAGCCACTCCAGTGCTGGCCATCATCTTCACTGACGGCCAATCGGGCAGGATAAAGCCCGGACCACATGATGATCCGCTTCTTTCCGTGGGCATCAATGACACGATGCAGGGTTGGAACTTCCATGGAAGTAGCCCATGATGGTGGAGTTTCCAGCCGCTCAGACCATGTTCGGCCTCCGTCTTCACTTCGCTTGTAAACGATGGCACCTCGACCGTGGCCTTTTGGGTAGACGCAGAGAACGGTTTTTCCATCTTCAAGCAGGCAGGTGGTTGGGTGACCGAGGTATTGCCCCTCTTCACGGTCCACGACGGTCTGTCGTTGATGATCTTCCGCCAAATCAATGATCGGAAGGGTGTAGCCCTTGCTCATCTGAGCGGCCTGGGTCAGAGGCATGAAATTTAAGGGAAGCTGGCACAATCCGGAAAGCACCCATGCAGTCAGCAAGTAGCTGAGGGTTTTCCCTAGCCATTCATCCGATGGTTGATGAGAGAAGGCCGAAAAATTGGAAAAGGTGGTCATTCTAAGTTCAAACCCTAGGACGATCAGTGGACGAAACCAATGATTTATCTGTTGAGTTCCATTGAATCGAGATCCGTCACATGAGAGGGTGGGGAATCACTTAGACAAGACTTTTACGGCGGAGGATCCCCCATACATCACCCGTTGAAGCGTAAGGCCGCAGGCGGGGGCGTTCATGCCGCTTTGACATCGGTTTTTTGCTTGAAGCATGTCTGGGATCTGGTCGGGCTTCCACTTGCCTTTTCCGACCGCCACCAAGGTGCCGACAATGCCTCGACACATTTTGTAGAGGAAGCCATCTCCCTCCAAGGTGATCACCATGTCACTAGCTCGATGAGTGACACTGCACCGAAAGAGAGTGCGTACAGTGGTTTCATAGGCGTAGTTGCGATTTGAAGCGACCGAACGGAAATCGTGAGTTCCCACAAAATGCCCAGACGCCTGCTTCATGTCAGCTCGATTCAAAGGAACAGGTACATGCCAGGATGGTTCCAGATGCGATAGCGGTACTGCTTGCCAGTGGCATGATAGCGAGCGTGAAATTGTTTGGGAACACGAGTGATGCGAACCACTCGTATGTCGGAAGGCAGGTGAGCATTCATGGCCAATCGGAGTTTTTCCGGCTGCATGCCGACCTGGCTTTTGGGCAATTCCACATGGGCGACCATACCCATCGCATGGACGCCTGTATCGGTTCGGCTGGATCCGCAGAGGCGACTGGCCAGGGGGCAGAAACCCTGCAAAACCTCTTCAAGGACGCTCTGAACGCCACGCCCTGTTTTCTGAGCCTGCCAGCCTTGGTATGCCGCTCCATGGTAAGCGATCACCCATTTGAGTTTGATGATTTCACTGTCCAACACCGAGCGATTTACACTTTTATTTGTCCGTGCAAAAGGTAAAAGGATTTCATGTTGCCCCTAATCCAGTCCTGCGAGCGCCCATGGAAGACTCGGTTCTCGATGGTGTCGATGCTTGCATTGAGTTTCGTGCTCTTCCAACCCCAGAGTGTTTCATCTGCATCCAGGCAAGATATTGTCGACTCCATGAGCTTTCTGACCACCTTTGATCGTGGTATGGAGGCTGAGCTTGCCAAAGGAGATCCTTCCATTCATACCCGCACTTCGACTCAACCCGAAGAAGTGGTGCGTCGAGGTTTGCATGCACAGGGACAAACACAATGGGCGAGGCATGGCGGAGTGAAGGGCAGCGGGGCCTTGCAATTCACGCATCGGGACGCTGCGTGGATCTTTTACCGTGGTGAAAAAAATGTTGCCTACAAGCAGCGTGATTGGAGTGGGACTGTGTCCCTGTGGCTCAAGTTTGATTCGGAGCAGGCCCTGGCTCCGGGTTATGCCGATCCCCTGCAGCTGACCACCCGCTCCTGGAATGATGGAGCTTTCTTTGTTGATTTCAACAAAGATGGGGATCCACGTGATTTTCGTCTCGGTGCCTTCGCCGACCTGAAGGTTTGGAACCCGGAAAACAAGGATATACCCGAATCGCAGCGACCTCTTTTGCCCGTCAAGGAGCCTCCTTTTTCTGCGAAGCATTGGACACACGTTTGCTTTACTTGGACGGGTTTCAATTCAGGAGAGGAGGACGGGGAGGCTCACCTGTATCTCAACGGAAAGAACCAAGGGGTGATCCAGGGATGGAATCAGCAATTCACATGGAAAAGTGATGAAGCCATCCGTCTTTATCTCGGGCTGAATTACATTGGTTGGCTGGATGAGGTCAGCTGCTTTGACCGTCCATTGACAGCCAAGGAAGTTGCGTGGATTTCC
>CACEMW010000140.1:0-2548 GCA_902560705.1 uncultured Verrucomicrobiota bacterium | reverse complement strand
CCTTGACCCTGGATGTCATTCAGCCAGCCAAAGGAGCCAATGGCCTGGGCATCGCCCTCATGGTCAGTGGGGGTTGGAAGTCAGGCCCTCCCGGCGCTAGCCCACTATGGATGATGGCGCCATTACTCCGGAAAGGATTCACGGTTTTTGCCATCAGTCATTTATCTCAGCCGAAGTCTACGGTGATGGAAATCATTGAAGATGTTCAACGGGGGGTTCGGTTCGTAAGACATCATGCCTCGGACTACGGCATCCATCCGGATCGCATCGGGGTCACCGGGGGGAGTGCTGGTGGACATCTCAGCTTGATGCTGGCCACTGTGGGCGGGCCAGGAGACCAGAGCTCGGAAGACCCTGTGGATCGTGCTTCTAGTGCGGTGCAGGCTGTGGCTATTTTTTTTCCCGTCACCGATCTGTTGAATCTGGGAACCTCGACAGAGAACCCCGGAGATGGCGGCCCACCCAAGAGTTATGTGAAGGCATTTGGTCCAGACGCCACCCTCATGGACGCATGGAAAATCATCGGGCAAAAGACCTCTCCCATCTTCCACATACATCCTGAGATGCCGCCCATTTTAATTCACCATGGGGATGCCGATACCCTGACCCCCCTGGAACAATCCGAGTGGTTTGTGGAGCGAGCTCAAAAACAAGGCAATGACATTGAGCTGAAGGTGGTTCACGGAGTGGGCCACGGCTGGCCGACCATGACCCTCGACATTCGCCGCTTCGCTGAGTGGTTTGATCAGCAACTCAATCCCACACCCTGAACCAGAAGGAGCACTTTTTCTGGTTAATCAGAGAGAGCCTGATGGACGGGCGCTCCCCCGGAGTTCCTTATCGAAGGCCCCCATTGCCTCCTGCATGGAACGAACCCGTTCGGGCTCCTGCTCTGCGAGGTTAGTGGTCTCAGAAAGATCCCTACCCAAATGGTAGAGCTCCACTTCCTTGGCCATGCGAAGCTTCCATGGACCTTTTCGCATGGCCTCCAGCTTACGACCACGATAATAGAAATAATGGTCTCGGGGAGGTATAACGCGTTGACCGCGCATCATGGAAAACACATCCACGCCATCGATCACACGATCATTGGATAGATCGACCTTGGCAAGGCTGGCAAGAGTCGGTACCAGGTCGATCGAGGCAATGATTTCCGAGCAGGTCTCCCCCCCTGGAATCACCCCCGGCCATCGCATGATGCAGGGCACCCGCATGCCTCCTTCATAAGTCTGAAATTTGTATCCCCTGAGCGGAAGCGCCGATCCCCCATGGCCATTCTTCAAATTCCAGGGACCATTGTCCGAGGTGTAGATAACCAAGGTCTTTTCTTCCAACTTCAATCGCTTGAGGGCTTCGAGGATTTGACCGACGCCTGCATCCAGTTCTTCAATGGTATCGCCATAGAACCCCCCCTTGCTGCGCCCTCGGAAGGAAGGGGTGGCTGCCAGAGGAATGTGAGGCATGGTGTGTGGGAGATAGAGAAAAAAGGGCTTCTCATGATGGGATTGAATAAACGATACAGCCTCCTGCGTGTAACGCTGGGTCAGGGTAGCCTGATCACAAGGATACTCTACCACCTCCTCATCTCGCATAAGGGGTACCCAATTTTTCCTAGGCTTTTCAGCCAGCATTTTTTCCCGGGTCATACCTTTCCGCCAGAGAACTTTTTCAGCCAATGGGGCGCTCTGATCGATGGTCATGTCATTGCTGTAGGGAATCCCAAAATAATGATCGAATCCCTGTCGGGTGGGAAGAAAATCAGGATGATGCCCCAGGTGCCATTTGCCAATGCAGGTCGTTGCGTAACCAGCAGACTTTAGCATCTCGGCCAACGTGATCTCATTGGGGTGCAATCCGGTGGTATCTTTAGGGAAAAGCACTCCAGGAATATGGACCCGAGTGGGATAACAACCGGTGAGCAGCGCGGCCCGCGAGGGCGAGCACACCGAGTTCCCAGAATAAAAATCGGTGAACCGCATGCCCTCACTGGCCAACTGATCCAGGTGGGGTGTCTGGATGTTGGGAGATCCATAACAACCCAGATCCTGATACCCCTGATCATCGGTCATGATGAGAATGATATTTGGAACCGACGCTTCCAGCTTGCTGAGTCCCATCGCGGCTAGCAAGCAGATGGCGATGGAGCAGCCCTTGAACCAAGAGCGCCTGGATGTTCGATCCTGCTGTAAATGGATGTTCATCGTTTGTTCAGGTTGATCAGTATTTAGCCACTTCACGATCCTGACCGCAATCCAAGGCCTTGGCCATTTCCTGCGCCTTGGAAAGCATCATACCCGCCTCACTGGCCACAGCAATGAACTGAAAACCCTCTTCGCGTCGGCGGATGGCAGACGCCACATTTGCCACATGAATCCCGGAGGCCACACCGTATTTCTTGCCAACTTCCTGCAAGTGCTTGAGAGCATCCACGAAAACCAGATCATCACTGTCCCAACCTGGTTTTTTGCCCATCGACTTGAGCAGGTCATTAGGGCCAATAAAAAACGCATCCACTCCCGGCACACTCAGAATTTCTTCGGCATTTTCA
>CACEMW010000139.1:0-2582 GCA_902560705.1 uncultured Verrucomicrobiota bacterium | reverse complement strand
GAATCCCTGTGAATGCAAGTCGCTGTGATAAACGTTGATTGGTTAAAATGGCACTGGGTTCAGCATCCTTCAATATCAACCGAATCCTTTGAAGATCCGTCTCTTCGATGCTTTGATCAAATACTCGGGGTATTTGGATCGGAACTGCAATCATGTCCGCAAGCAGACACGCAAAGAAAGACACAACAAACTCCAATCCCGGTTCCTGCATTACCAACAGGCGTGGGCGCTCCATACCCTTCTTGGTCAAAGTATTTTGAATCTGGCTCACCACGCCCGATGCACGATTCAACAGTTCCAGGTAAGAGACTGGGAGAAAGCGGGACAGGACATCTCCTCCCGTTTGATGCGAGTGCTCCACGTACACAGCGGTTTGGTCGGGTTGAGTTTGAGCCCGACTCACCAGAATTCCCGCTATATCCAAGCGGGTTGTTGGGAGGTGTTTTGACATGTGGCGGTATCTGGCCATGACAAGTTTTGAACGGAATCAAGACCCAAGGCAACAATCTTCTAAACCAACATAAAGCTCTATATTATTCTTGAGATTGAGTCTCAATAAGAGCATTTTTCTCTTGTTTGTGCTGGTTGGAGACTATCCTAGAATGTTGCTAAAATGAACTTGGCTGTTGCGGATTTCCTACAATGAAAGCGTCGTCAAAAATCAACGGTTTGTTGTAACTTCTCCCGGGATTTGACGGGCAATGAACGTATCAATTCGGCCCATCGAATGTTGGCTGAGTCTAACAATGAATGTAAATACACTGAATCAAGAAAAGACCAAAGATCTTCTGGCTGAGTGGGCTCGCACAGGAATCCGATTGCGATTGGATAAGGGAAAGCTCAAATGCGCCGGACCACCTGAAGTCGTCACCACCCTACAGCCCAAGATCGCGGAGCATAAGACGGAAATCATTGAGTTTTTATCAACGGATGCCTCATGTTCAGATCAGGAAAACATTCAACCCTGCCAACCGAGACCTGAATCCATTCCGCTTTCTTTTGCGCAACAACGCCTTTGGTTTTTGCAGGAAATGCAGCCGGAAACAGGAGCCTACAACATTCCGTTTGCGATCGAATTGGAAGGGCTCCTGGATTTGGACGCTTTCAGAAAAAGCCTTGAAGCCATCACCGCACGTCATGAGGTCTTCCGCACACATTTCGGCTCATCACAAGGCACCCCACACCAAATCATTCAAGCGCCAAAACCCTGGGACTTGGATGTGACGGATCTCAGAGACACGTACAATGCAGAAGAAAAGATCCGGATGGAAGTGGTTCGGCATGCAACAAAACCATTTGACTTGGGCAGGAGCCCACTGCTGGATGTCGCCATCTATCGGATCGAAGATCAACGGTTTATTGTGCTCTTTACCTTGCACCATATCATTGCCGATGGATGGTCAACGGATATTCTGCTCAAGGAATTAGGCCTGAATTATCGTTCCCAGCTATTGGGACAGCCGACGAATCTGCATCCGCTTCCCATCCAATACGCCGATTTTTCCATCTGGCAACGCAACTGGCTTCAGGGAGAAGTCCTCGAGAATCAGCTGAACTATTGGCGAAACAAATTGGGAGGAGAAATCCCCACACTCCAGTTGCCCACAGATTTCCCAAGAAAACGAGTTCAGACATTTGCGGGTGCAGTGGAGATGTTTACCGTGCCGCGTGAAGTGTCCATGCAGCTCAAATCCCTGGCACAGTCCAACGAATCCAGCAACTTCATGACGCTGGTGGCGGCATTCAATTTATTCCTGCAACGTTACTCAGGACAGGATGATCTGCTTATTGGCACGCCCATTGCGAATCGCCAACGTCCGGAATTTGAAGGATTGATCGGGCTCTTCGTCAACACCTTGGTCCTTCGGACGCGCGTGCGTACTGAGGCTTCCTTTGTGGAGATACTTCAGGAAGTGCGTGAAACCACGCTTGAGGCATATCAGTACCAGGACCTTCCGTTTGAAAAACTCGTGGAAGCGCTGCAGCCTGACCGCGACATGAGCCTGAGCCCGCTGTTTCAGGTCAAGTTCCGATTGGAAAATCAACGAGAGCAGGATCTGAATCTGCCCGGACTGAAACTCCGGCGATTGCCACAGGAAATGGCATCGGCAAAACTGGATCTCAGCGTCGATATGTACGAAACGCCCGATGGATTCACCGGTGGCTTCGAATACAATACCGATCTTTTCAAGCCGGAAACAATTCGTCGGATGGTGGAGCATTTTCTAAATATACTCCAATCAATCGTGCAACAACCTGAGAGCCCGATCTGCGAACTGCCACTGCTTTCCCTTCAAGAAACCGAACGTCAGAAGAACGAATGGAACTCGCATGATGTCGCATTCAATGATGAGGCATGCTACCACCAGTTATTCGAATCACAGGCCATCAAAACACCCAATGCCATTGCCCTCGTTTTTGACAACAAAGGTGACGTCGAAGAAACCCTGAGCTATCGGGAATTGAATCAACGTGCCAATCAATTGGCGCATCATCTGATCTCTCTGGGTATCCAACCAGAAAAAGTGGTGGGCATCTGCATGGATCGATCCATTGACATGGTGGTTGCGATGTTGGCTGTG
>CACEMW010000138.1:0-2598 GCA_902560705.1 uncultured Verrucomicrobiota bacterium | reverse complement strand
AGCAGACGCTCGCCATTGAGGATGGTGACTTGATTCTCTTTGCGGCCGATGCCTGGCTTGCTGCTTGTGAAGTGCTCGGCCGTATTCGTCTCCAATGCGCGGAACTCCTCCAGCAGAGGGGGCGCCTCTCGGTAGATCCGGATCGTTTTGACTTTCTTTGGGTGACGGATTTTCCACTCTTGAGTTTCGACAAGGAGATGAATCGGTGGTACTCCAGCCATCATCCGTTCACCGCGCCTGTTGAAGAGGATGTTACGTTGCTTGAAAGCGATCCAAAAGCGGTGCGTGGACAGCATTACGATCTTGTGGTCAATGGGGTTGAGCTGGGAGGTGGCTCCATTCGTATCCACCAGCCTGCCGTGCAGCGCACCATTTTTGAGAAAGTGCTGCAGATTCCCGAGGATCTGATCCAGGCACGCTTTGGCTACATGCTCGATGCGTTTCGATTTGGTTGCCCGCCCCACGGTGGCATCGCTCTGGGCTTTGATCGACTCATTGCCATGCTCTGTCACACTCTGAGTATTCGTGATGTTATCGCCTTCCCCAAAACTGCCAAGGGGACTTGCCTCATGACCGAATCACCAGGTGCAGTGGATGCTCGTCAAATGCGGGACCTCCACATTCAGTGGAGACATCAGCCCAAGGCGGAGGCGAAGGAAGAGGTTCCAAGTGGTTCGACGTCTTAGGTTAGCGTCTAAGATTCAGACTCATTGGGAGCGGCCGGAACGAGGTCGAGGTGGCGTGTGCGATTTATTCTTCTTTTCACCTAGCAGGCTGAAGGGCATAGTTGAGTACCTATGAGGTCGATCCTACCCAAAAAATCTCTCATTTTACGAGGTAAGGGCCGTTTGAATTCACTGGCCTTCACGCTCATCGAATTGCTGGTTGTCATTGCTATTATTGCGATTTTGGCTGGCATGATTCTTCCTGCTCTGGGGCGCGCAAAGGATCGAGCGCAGCTCACGCTGGATCTTAATAATGTCAAGCAGGTCCTACTAGCCAGTTTGATGTATTCTGGGGACAACAATGATTATCTCGCACACCCTTCCTGGGGAGGAAATCTGACAGGACCGGACAACTGGGTCTATGCCACCAGTAACAATGGTCGCATTCCGGGAGGGCCTTCGGCTCCGGGTTCCGCCGCGGGACACGACATCGATTCGCCTGCGTTCGAACGTCAAATGGCGTTTTTTCGCATAAGCCAATTGGGCACATATATCGGGGACCAAAAAGTGCTGTGGTGCCCCAAGGATGTATCGACGCGTCGGCGAGGTAAGTTAAAAGACCTGTGGCTGGCTCGTCCCCTCAAGCTCACTTCTTACTGTTGGAATGGGACTATTGGGGGGTACAACAATATTGGTAAACCATCTCTTGGTGGAAAAACATATAAAACCACTAACTTCAATCCCACAGATTGGCAGCTTTGGGAACAAAACGAATTATCCCCCTTGAATTTTAACGACGCATCCAATGTGCCGCCTCCAGGCAATACAGGTAATGGTATTTCTATCCGCCATGCAGGCGTTCCAAATTGGTGGGAGCTGGATAACCCAAATGGCCAGAGCAGGATAGATAACCTACCTGGGGGGGCTGTAGTGGGATCTTTTGGTGGCAGCGCTGAAATGGTAAAGTGGGTCACTACTTACCGGATCATCAATTCTGACCCTATTCCTAATGTTCTTTACAACGGGCCTACTTACAATAGATGAGGATGCCCGGACCTGTCGCTCTGTTCAGGTCTGTTCAAATATCCGTCAGTGATCTGAGCAAACACTTGATGGAGAGGCGACGATCCCGCATAAACAAAAAAGTGACGATGGTCGTCCCAGTAACTACCATTTGTCTTGACTAGATTCATGGAAACCTACTTCAACAACCTGACCGACGAGGACGGTGGTCGCAAGCAATTAGTACAGGACATTGGCAAACTCATTGAGGAAGCCGAGGGTTTGATCAAGAACACCGCCGAAGACCTTTCGGAGAAGAGCAAGAGTCAATTGCTGGAAAGACTGGAGCGACTCAAGAAGTCCTGCCATCAGATCGATGAACAAACTTATTCGGGGGTTGAGGTCGTCGACCAGATCATTCGCCGATATCCTTACCAATCCATCGGGGCTGCCGCCCTGAGCGGTGTCCTGCTAGGCATTCTCCTGAGCAAGCGCTAAGCCGAAGGTAAGCTTGGGTGCTCTTCCCTAAACCCTACCGCGGTTGGATGCTGCCCTAGCAAGTGATGGGCTTTTGGTGCTCATGCGATCCAGCTATCGAGACTCCTTCATACCCTTTTTACCCACACCATGCGAAAGCAATATCCGTTTGACCTGATCGAGCCCAGACGACAAAGTATCTGGAATAAAACTCACGCGTTCAAAGCCTGGAATCCCGAGGAGCCGATTCCAGGGGATCACCCCTTTGCCATGCGACATGGGCTGAAGGGCGCCGTGCCTGCCTCACAGCTGCCACCCAAGTATTACATCCTCGACATGTTTCCCTATCCCTCGGGTGCTGGTTTGCACGTGGGGCATCCGGAGGGATACACAGCAACCGATATTTTAGCGCGCTACAAAAGAGCACGCGGTTTCAATGTCTTACATCCGATGG
>CACEMW010000137.1:0-2617 GCA_902560705.1 uncultured Verrucomicrobiota bacterium | reverse complement strand
ATACACGCCACAGAACACCAAATCCCGCCATTACAAATTCGGGCTGAGTTTCTAATCCCGCCACCAAAAAATCTGCGACTGAGTATCCAACAGCAAGGCTTTACTCAGGTTTTGGGGCTAATAAGCCTTTTTTGATTTTGTAGCGAACGGCCAGATACCAAGGAAAGCCAATCACCCACAATAACGAAACTGCAAGAAACAATATTACTGGGTGATATGAGATTCCACTCGGATACCTTCGAAGTTGAATCTTTGAAGAGTCAATTGCCGCCCAAAGTCCGCTAGCCAAAATCATGTATCGGAAAATGGCCGTTTGGGTCATTGTTTCTATGACTACGGACATAAAGAAAATCCCGATGGTTATGAGGATACTGTATAGAGCTGCCATCGGTTAACCCTAAGCCATTGGCCTGTGGTTGTATGTTACAATAATAACGTTTTTTTGTAATCGTTTAAAACAGAGTAACCAAATAAGATGACACGCAAGTGAAGCCTAAAAAGTGTAATCGTTGCAGCGATGGCGTCGTCCGGCCACCCGACGCATTTTGCAATTCTTGCCATCAATACGACCTTTAATATGCACGAGAACTCGAATTGCACAACAACCCGCCAGCAAAATATGCTACAATGTCTATCTGGGGGAAATTGTTTTCAGCAATCATTACTTTGTTTGTTACTTGGTTCCTTCTGGTATTAATCTTAGTAGCTATTGTCCTTATATTGGATGGAGAATATTTGCTCACGGCTGGGCCTCTGCTTGGGATTTACTTTTTGGCTACTCATTCCTACGAGTCCATAAGAACCAAGTTTTAGTCATCCTAAGGTTAGATGGGCGCCTTTATGAGCAGGGTTTGATGGGCAGATTTTCATTGAGGCCCCCCCCCTGGGTAAGGAATCTATTACCAAGCGCTCAGAACCAGGTTTCCGCGCACGAGGCCGGCGCGTGCGTATGACCGGTTGCGGAAATCAAGAACACGCAGAGACTGTGGGCTTGGGACCATCAATCATCAGCGTCGCTCAACCTTGGCCGGAGTTACCCGCACCAATGGAGCGCTTTCTTGAGCTGACCTTTCTGGTGGTGCGCCGGGATGAGGCCCAATTCACTGAATGCTGGTGCCCGGATGAATCGGTGAAGCAAAAACTGGTGGGGCTAGGGTGGCCTGCGGAAGGCATTTGAATGGAGGGCAAGTCCAAGAGGGTAGAGGATACTGGACACCCGCACCCTCACTCCTAAAGCTTAACAACCAAAATTTGCTCTTTGGGATGGGTTGCCTCAATCGGACAGCTGAGAATCTTGGCTATCTGCCGAACGTGCAAGTTGTTTAGACCGGTAAATAATGTAAGCGAAAAATCCGGCAATCCCCATCAAGACGCCATATACGACGACCATCAGTGTCAAGATGCCCCAGTTCATACCTTCTGCCAGCTTTGAGTCACTTTGCCCATAGCATGTTGCACATGCTAAAAGAGACGGCGAATTCACAACTGTGAGTAAAGTGATAACTAGGGTGTTTATTTTTTGTTTCATTAAACTAGAGCACTGTGGGTAACTAGCACAAACAATGCTCGCTAAGCTTCGTTGCGCACTAGCACATTAGTAAATTGCCACGACGCATGCCTCAGTCAATATGCTAACCCGTTATTTGTGTTACAAAAAACCCCACCTGCTAAAGCTGATGGGGCGGTTCTGGTGTCTAGGTAGGATTATTCGGTAGGAGTATTGAATAAGTTGCTTAATGCAACGTTTTCAAAATGCCACGAAAGGCGCCTCAGTCAACCTGCTACCTAATTATTTGTATCACGAAAAAACTGCGTTTTGGCATCTAATGCCGGGTGCAGGTGCCTGTGCTACCCAGGCAGCGAAAAAGGATTCGACCCTATCTTCAGCTCGGTTGAGAAAGCGCAGGATTACTTGAGTCGGAGGTAGGGTTCAACCACCACCGCCGCAGCCTCCGCCACCGCAGCCTCCGCCGCCGCAGCCTCCTCCTCCACAACCACCACCGCTAAAGCCTCCACTGCAGCTGCCACTTCCGCACCCATCTCCGTGACCGCCGCCACTGCTTCCATTACTTATTGCGATTAAGATGACACTAATGATTGCGAGCGCCATTACGACTCCTCCAATCACGAATATAATGTTTTCGCCGCTCATAACTCATTAAATTAGCTATCACAGTTTCAATTTGGCGATTACAAAAGTCAGAAGAATTTCTCATACTGCCACGAAAAAACCCGCCCCTGAGTATCCAACAGCAGGAGCGGGTATCGGTGTCAGAGTCTACTCAGACCGAGGAAAACGAATAGGACCTATGTTCAGCTCAGCGGAGAAAGCGCAGGATTACTTGAGCAGGAGGTAGGCTTAGTCGCCTCCACCACAGCCGCCACCACAGCTACCACCGTCTCCGCCCCAGCCTCCGCCATCACCAAATCCTTCCCAAGGCTTCATCATGATGAGGACAAATCCAAATAGGCAAAACATAACGATGTGTCCGGTGTCCATATCCTAATAAACACCACAGAAACCCAAATCACGCCACAAAAAACCCGCCCCTGAGTATCCAACAGCAGGAGCGGGTGTCGGTGTTAGAGTCTACTTAGACCAAGGCAAACGCAATGG
>CACEMW010000136.1:0-2640 GCA_902560705.1 uncultured Verrucomicrobiota bacterium | reverse complement strand
TCTTGGAAGCTATGGCCTCTTTGAGTGCCCCCACTCCCCCGACCTCCGAGAGTCCGCTGATACAAATGATGGCGGCACCCAGAATCAAAACAACGCATGAAAAGGCATCGGTCACCACCACCGCCTTGAGCCCGCCCACCGTTGTGTAAAGGCCCACCACACACGCTGTGAGCCCCACCGAAAACCAGAAGCCCCAACCAAGGATGCCTTCGAACATCGAAGCGGCACTGACAAAGATGGTCGCCAGGGTTCCGACCATGAACAGAACCCAGAGCCCTGAAAAAAAGGTTCGAACCACCGCATTGTAACGCAGCCCAAGGTATTCGGGCACCGTGTAAACATTGGCCAGCCAAAGAAACGGCATAAAAAGAAAGGCCGCGATCAAGACCGGGAAGATGCATCCCAGAAAATCAAAATTCATCATCACCACTCCGAAGCGATATCCATCCCCAGCCAACCCTATCATGTCCTTGGCTCCGATGTCGGAAACCACCAGAGAGAGACCCGCTGCCCACCAAGGCAAGGAGCGTCCTGCTAGAAAAAAATCATTACCCGTCTTGACCCCGCGACTGAACCACAATCCAAGCAACCCCACGGCGAGCAGGTAGCAAACGATAAGGCCCAGATCAAGGGCGCCTAAGTCCAGGGTTTCCATAGGGAGTAATTGTATTTTGCTCAATAGGGAGCGGCGACAAAAGAAAAAAGACCCTGCCGTGAGGTAGGATCTCAAGGTGTTTCATCGAGGTGTCAGTGGCACCCCCGAGCAGACTCTGATCACAAACCGTTACTCAGCGATGCAATACAGGTGTTGATGTCCCCGAATGTAGATCGCATTGCCTGAGAGGGCAGGAGAGGCATCAATCGGATCGTCCAATCGATTGACAGCAAGCACCTTCAACGTGTCGGAGTCCTCTAGGACGACGGTAGTACCATTGCGTCCTGCGAGATAAACTTTACCATCCACACCTACCGGTGATGCATAGAAACCTGATGGGCCATCCAATCGCTCCTGGGTGTAATGCACCTTGCCGGTCTGTGCCTCTACACAGGTAATTACTGCATCATTACCTTGCGTGAACCAGAGCCTCCCATTCATCAGGAGGGGCGAAGGAACATAAGGAGTCCCGCGAGAAAGCGTCCATGTGATAGCATCGCTTCCAGAAAGATCTCCTCGCTTGCCCAGTTGAATGGCTATAGCGGCGTTGCCTCGATAGCCGGAGACGGCATAAAGATGGCGATCATCAGCCACCACCGAGGGAATGGCATTGACGGTTTGGCCGGCACACTCCCAAAGCAGCCTCCCATCCGCGAGGTTGTAACTGCGCACCTTGTTGGTGGCATTGACAACCACTTCGATCGTGCCGTCGTGTTGCACGATGTAAGGAGTGCTCCACCCGGTGCGTTCGTCACGATTTTGCCTCCACAGCTCCGAGCCATCTCGCTTGTCAAAAGCGACAAGATAAGATTCCTGCTCGGTATCCCACAGGACGACCAAAGTTTGTTCATGCAGTGTGGGAGAGGCGCCCTCCCCAAATCCATTGCGAGTTGACATGTCTCCCAGGTCCTTCTTCCAAGCCAGACTTCCCTCCATGTCGTAGACAAACAAGCCTCGAGAGCCAAAAAAGGAAAACACATGCTGCCCATCGGTCACTGCAGAACCCGAGCTGTAGCTGTTGGTAGGATGATGGCCTTCATGAGGAATCACGGCCATGCCTTCGCGTACCCAGAGGGTGTCGCCCGTCTCCTTGTCCAAACACAAGGTTTGAAAAGAATGTTTGACCGAAGCCGGCTGGCCACCCCCAAATCCGCCTCTACCTCCTCTTCCACCTCTGCCATGCCCGGGCCTGCGCCTAGGGCGTTCAGCTTGAGGCTCAGGAGGATTGCCCACTCCAAGATTACCTGAGTTGTCGGCTGCCGGCTTAGCAACGGCGGTCAGCAAAAAAAGCCTTTTGCCCCATAGGACGGGGCTGGCGTGTCCCTTGCCTGGGATGGGCTTTTTCCAGCGGATATTTTCCTGTTCGCTCCAGGTTGTGGGAGGATGTCCCTCCAAAGCGATGCCGTTGGACACCGGGCCTCTCCATTGGGGCCAGTGGGTTTGGGCATGGCTGAGATGCATGGCTGCCGATACCAGGCCCAAACCCAGAGCAAAACGTTTGATAGAAAGGAAGGTATGCATGAGGAATCGATATTAGAGATGTATTCAATGATGACGCATTGAAAAAAGATATGGTTACAATAAATCCAGTCGGCTTCCCTCAGATTGACACCCGTTAGACCCTTCACCATAGTAACCCAATGCATCTCGCCCCACCCAAAGTGAATCACATAATGGCTGGCTGGGCAGCCAGCCAGCGCTGCTTGTTGGCCTGCCTCTGGCTCGGGCTTCCAACAGCCCTCTCGGCTCAGTCCCATCACTGGCGTGGCCCCCATCAGAACGGCTTTTTTCCCGATGGCAGCATTTCAGGGCAATTGGATGCCTCGAGCATGAACTGGAAAGTCCCCTTACCGGGAAAGGGCACCTCCACCCCAGTCGTTACCAAGGACTTGATCATCTTGACCTATGCTCACGAGGGGCAAAACACCGTAGCAGCTTATCGTCGGAATGGGGAACCCGGATGGATCGCGCTTTGTGGAGCTGAA
>CACEMW010000135.1:0-2717 GCA_902560705.1 uncultured Verrucomicrobiota bacterium | reverse complement strand
AACGATGGCCCACCGGACAAATTGTTGATGACGGCGACGGTTGCTCTTCCCCATGCCTGGCAAAAGGTAGTAGCGATGCTCTTCAGGGTTTTTCTTTTTCCAAAACATGGATGGATCAGGCGGCTGTCTAGCTCCGCGCCTCTGGCTTCATTTATGGCCGTGCCCCGAAGGACCGTCAATCCTCAGTGCTTTCGACCAGAAAGAAAGTTCACTGAGATGAACGGAATGACGGTAAACCTCTTTATCATCGATGGTGACAATCCGGTAGGTTGCTCGAGGATCTTTCAAGGTCGTTTCAAACTCCAGCAGACCAAAGGAGCGTTTGGCATTGTAGCCAAAAAGACTCCCCTTCATCACGGGGTGAACATGAATATTGGTCAATCGAGAGGACATGAACTCGTAGAGCGGATAGCCTCCCTCAGCTTCAATCTTCCACAAATCAGAACGATGGCGATCGGCGGCCATGAGCAACACTCCCTCGATATGGTGATCTCGGATATGGGAAAAGATTCGGGATCTCTCCTCGGGGTATCCATCCCATGGATCAAGACTTCCGGGTTTAACGCCTTTGGCAAAAGGGACTGGAGAAGCAAGGATCTTGAAAGTTCCTCTGGAATGCTCAAGCGTCTTGAGCAACCAATCGAGCTGGGTCTGACCCAACATGCTTCGACCAGAGGCATTGGTTGGATCCGTGCGGTAATAGCGACCATCCAAAAGGATGAAGTGGACATCACCAATGTAGAAATCATGATAACATCCCGGGTTCTCCTGGCCCAGTCCATAGGCATGGTTGTTCCAGTTTTCCCGGAACACCTTCCACACCTCCCGCTTGAAGGGTGGCTGGTTCGGATCTCCCCCATACCAGCAATCATCATCCCCAAAGTCATGATCATCCCAAATGGAAGCCACATTCACATTGGAAACCAATGAGCGGTAAGGGGCGGAACTCTGTCGCCGGTAGTAACCGTAGCGCTGGATAGATGGTTTTTCCGGTTGATCCACATAGATATTGTCACCCAGTTGGATGAACGCAATAGGTTGCCGGCTTTTGATGGTGGTAAAGACGCGTTCGAATTCAGGGGTGTAAGCAGCACCTCCCCCGAAAGCCACGGTGAAATCCGATGGCCGATGCATCCTGGGAAAGGTCATGAAAGCATGTCCATCGGAAACAATCGCTCCATCCATGCGCACCTGATAATCGTACTTTTGACCCGGTTTCAGCCCATGAATCTCCATGACTGCCGTGTGGTCGGTCGAGGATTGTGTCCAGACCTCGGGTGTGATAAGCGGCCTTTTTGGAAAACGCTCTCCGTCGGCTCGCAGCAGCACTTCAACTCTGGAAGATTGGTGGGTGCGAACCCAGAAACGTGCCGAACGATCGGTGAGGCCACCCACCATGGGTCCGTGCAGTAGAGCAGGTATCCATCGGGCTTTTCGTTTTTGGAACTCATCAAAAGTGTAGAGCGGCTGCAGTAAATCCCGAGGACCCGCCAAAAACCGCTCGAACGGGAGCCCCGACTCCAGTGCACGATCCAAAAAAGAGATCGAATCGTCTGCATGACTAAGCCGGGCATGCGCGACGGTTAATCCAAACAATGCTTCCTGTCTGTCTGAATCTGATGCCAGACGGTCTTCGTAATGCTCTATGGCCTTAGCTTCCTGACCTTCGTAAATCAGGATCATTTCCTCTCGACCCTCCTTGTTCGCCCAGGGATTGAAAGACTGCCCTTCAAGGCTTCCAAGCCCACCTACCCATAGGAACAAGCAATTCTTCAGAATCCAACAAATCGGTCGCTCCATCATCATGTTTGGAGATTAACACGACCATCGATCATCAGGCTGTAAAAAATACCCCATCCAGTGTGGTAAACAGACCTCATGAGTCTGCGTGACCAGAAGGATGACCGGAAGGGTCACAAACACTATTAGCAATAACTTTATTGCCGGTTCTTAGATTTTTTTGTGTTATTTTCATATAGTATTTAAATAGTGAATTTCACATTGGAGAGCCATCTTGGATCAAATCTCAACGTAGAAAGGAATGATATCATGCACACTCGTCCAAAACTCCAAACAAGCTCAACCAAAGCTTCTTTTTCATTCGCGCACTCTTTTTGATGTGCCTTTGCCTGATCACTCATGAGTCCAAAGTAGGTGGACTGGGTAACATCATGAAGTGGGTTGGGAATGAAATCTTTAAACTGGCTCTAGACGAAGCGGAGGTCGCGGCCTTGGACGCAGCACGTGACATGGTCACCCGCCCCGGAACGCTGACAGTCGAGGTGGATGATCTGAAGTTCGATACCGCGCTTGTAGCCCAAAGGATATACTATCGGGATGACTTGGCTGGCGCCCAATACACCATTAAGCTTAATCACCTTCAGGGAGCTTTAAGCGGGGGCGGAGGGGCAGGGGGTTTGCTTGAGCGTAATTTTAGAGCGCATGACTGGCTGATCACCCAAGACGGTGAAACCTCCTGTCACTTTGGGCAAAACTGGGCGGGTTTCAATGCATTCGAGCAACAGCAAGAGGAGGTTTGTCGACATTTTGGGTTGTTGCAGCAGTGGGAATGCGAGCACGTACTCACCACCAAAATGTACAATACTGGCAAGGAGTCCCTCAAACTTCCCTGCCCTGAGGTGGCCTATCACTTAACCATCCACAACCAATATAACCTAGCTGATTTGGTATACGAAGGCTAGGGGCAAATCAAATCA
>CACEMW010000134.1:0-2805 GCA_902560705.1 uncultured Verrucomicrobiota bacterium | reverse complement strand
AGCATGGCTTGGGCCAAGTCGGTTGGCTATTCATTGGCTGTAGCACGCACCACCTCTTCCACAGTGGTCAATCCGGAGGTCACTTTTCTGGCTCCGTCTTCACGAAGGGTTTTCATCCCCATTTCTCGCGCAGCCTTGCGGAGAACCGAGGCAGGAACCTTGTCATAAATCAATTTGCGGACCTCATCCTCCACCACAAAGATCTCAAAAATGCCAAAACGCCCACGGTGGCCAGTACCCGTGCAATGGCTACAGCCCTTGCCTTTCTGGTAGTTGGGCTCTTCCACGGCCGCAGGATCGATCCCAATGGATCGAAGCTGATTTTCGGTGTATTCGTGCGGTGCCGTACACTTAGGACAGAGTTTACGCACCAGGCGTTGAGCCATCATGGCTCGGGTCGAGGAGGCCACGAGGAAGGGTTTGATACCAATGTCAATCAAACGGGTCACCGCACTGGGAGCATCATTGGTATGAAGGGTGGAGAAAACCAAGTGACCTGTCAGGGACGCGTTGATAGCAATGGTGGCAGTCTCCATGTCACGAATTTCCCCCAGCATGACCACGTTGGGCGATTGACGCAGCATGGAACGCAGCGCATGGGCAAACGTCAGGCCCACGGTTTCGTTGACCTGAACCTGGTTGATCCCGGCCAACTGATATTCGACCGGATCCTCCACTGTGATGATCTTGCGGTCCGGACGGTTGATGAAGTGCAGACAGGAATAAAGTGTGGTGGTCTTTCCGGAACCGGTGGGGCCGGTCACCAGCAAAATACCATCCGGCAGGCTGATCACTTTTTCGAAGGTCTGCTGATCATCGGTGAAGAACCCCAGCGTTGGAAGACCGAGCTTGAGCCCATCCTTGTCCAGAATACGCATGACGATGCTTTCACCATGAGTGGTGGGTACGGAGGAGACACGCAAATCAATCACCTTGTCCCCAACATCACACTGAATACGACCATCCTGGGGGATGCGCTTCTCAGAAATGGACATGTTGGAATCGATCTTGAGACGAGCGATGACCGTACCCTGCAAACTCTTGGGAGGACTTTTGACCACATGACAGACACCATCAATGCGGTAACGCACGCGGAAAGAGTGCTGCATGGGCTCCAAATGAATATCCGAGGCGCGCGAGCGGTAAGCATCAATGATGATTTGATTGACCAGCTTGATGATGGGGGCATCTGCGTCGACGGTCACACCGGCATCGGCTTCCAAGGCTCCCATGGAGGCAATCTCCACTTCGCCCTCGGTGATGTCCTGAATCATCTTGCTGACCGAGTCGTCCTTGTTTTCGCGCCCGCCGTAATAGCGTTTGATGGCATTCTGAATCTCCTTTTCAGAAGCCACTTGAATATCGACCTGCCTTCCTAGGGCAACCTGAAGGCCGTCGACCGCTTCCAGATCGGTCGGGTCGGACATGGCCATGGTGACGCTGTCATCACTCGCAAAAATTGGAACCGCATTGAAGCGCTTGACAATGTTTCGAGGAACCGCAGAGATCACCGAATCATCCAGCTGCATGGCTTCCAACTCGACCATCTCCAGCCCCGCCTGGGTTGCCTTGGCCATGGTCACGCTCTCGTCAAAGAGCTCTCCTTTGGCCACCAGCAAGTCGATGACACCATTGGTGTCGGTTACCTCCCCACTGACCTCATCCACTTGTTCCTGAGTAATCAGGCCCATGTCAATGAGCGTATCCATCAAGTAGTCGTCTTTCGCAGCCACAGCGTTCTTAATTGATTGAGTCCTTGAAATTACGGTAAATCAAAGGATGATCCTGCTACAAGAGGCCGTCCATTGTCAACGCGGACCTGATTCGAACAGCCAGAAGTTACTCCTCCTCAAGGCAGTATTCTCCCCGGATTTTATCATTCCTTTGGAGCTTCCATTTGGTAAACTCTTACCAACCTTTGCCTGGCAGCTAGCGAATCAACCCTGCAGGCGGCCGACGTCTATGAGTGAGAAACTGAATATAGGGTTCATTGGAGCAGGTAAAATGGCCTCTGCTCTGGCTGGAGGGTTCGTCCGCAAGGAGCAAATCAGCCCAGATCAGCTGATGGCCAGCGATCCCTACGCCGCTTCCCGGGATGATTTTGCCTCCTTCACCGGCGGCAAGATCACCGAACACAATCATGAAGTCGCCAGCTTTGCCGATATCGTGTTTCTGGCCGTCAAACCCGATCGCTATGTCGAGGCCCTGCAATCCATCCATGCCTACTGGCGGGAATCCCAATGCCTGATTTCAATCGTTGCGGGTGTTTCCACCGAGCAACTGGCCTTTTACTTGCCAGCTGGAGGGCGTGTCATTCGAGTCATGCCCAATACACCGGCGATGGTGGGAAGCTCTGCCTCGGCACTTTGCCTGGGTGAATTTGCCACCGATGAGGATCGACAGCGGTCCCTTGCGCTCATGTCAGCGGTAGGAACCGCTGATGTGGTCACCGAAAAAATGATGAATGCTGTCACCGGTTTGAGTGGTAGTGGACCGGCTTATGTCTACCAATTCATCGAAGCGTTGAGCGATGGTGCGGTGGCTGCGGGCCTTTCACGAGATCTGGCAACCAAGCTCGCCGCCCAGACGGTGCTGGGTGGAGCACGCATGGTTCAGGAGACGGGGCTGCACCCTGGTATTCTAAAAGACATGGTGGCCAGCCCCGGTGGCACCACCATCGAAGGTCTCCACGCCCTGGAGAAAGGTGCCCTGCGTGCCACGGTGATGGATGCAGTGCGGTCGGCGGCATCCAAGTCGCGCAAGTTGGGTCGGAGGTCTGGCCCGGCCAAACTGCCCCCATCACCC
>CACEMW010000133.1:0-2812 GCA_902560705.1 uncultured Verrucomicrobiota bacterium | reverse complement strand
TATCCTTAGCCGCATCGGCATCTCGGCAGATTGAACTCCCATGAGCCAGGATCCTTCCACCCGACTTCGCATCGCTGAACAAATCAGGAAAGCTGCCGATCAAGCCGCCCCATTGAAAGCCTTTGTTGGGCTCGATGGATTCGTGGATGAAATCATCCATGTGGTGGATCAGCGTAGCGAAGTGGATCGCTTCCAACGCATTCCGACCATCGAAGCCTTTTCGGCGCGTATCGCCGAGGCCTCCGGAAGAAGCACCAACATGGAACTGGTGACCCAACGCATCAAGCTGGGGGGTAATGGCCCCATCATGGCCAATGCCCTGGCCTTAGCTGGAGTGGAGGTGAATTATCTGGGTACGCTGGGCTACCCGAAACCTCACCCGGTGTTTCAACCACTGCTGGATCGGGCCAAGAATGTCTACACCGTGGCCGAGCCAGGTCATACCGATGCTTACGAATTTCAGGATGGTAAACTTTTGATGGGCAAACTTACGCCCCTCAATGACATCTGCTGGCAAAAAATTTCAGAAAGGATGGGCGCACCCAAAATGGCTGCCCTCATGGCATCCTCCGACCTGGTGGCCTTTGTCAACTGGACCATGGTCCCTTTCATGAGCGAAGTCTGGGATCGTATCTATCAGGAGATCGTCGCCCCATCCGAAAAGGTCGAAGGGGACAAACCCCAGCGTCTCTTTTTTGATCTGTGCGATCCGCAAAAAAGATCCGCGAAGGATATTCTGGAAGCCCTGGAACTGATTCAACGCTTTCAAAGCCATTATTCGGTGACCTTGGGTTTGAACGAAAAGGAGTGTTACGAAATTGCAGAAGTAATGAACATCCCTTCTGAGGGAAATACACGTCCGGCATTGATGGACCTGGTTCAAAGGATGCATGCACACCTCCATATCGACACCCTCCTCGTACACCCAGTGCGCTACGCCATTGCCTCCAACCGTGATGAGTTGGTCTCGTTCGACGGCCCCTTCATTGCTCAGCCGGTGATTACCACCGGAGCAGGTGACCATTTCAATGCGGGGTTTTGCCTGGGTCAGCTACTTGATTTTGATCTGACCGATTCGCTTGCCTGCGGTGTCTGTACCAGCGGCTTTTACGTCCAAAGCGGCCATAGTCCCTCGATGGAAGACCTGGCCAACCTGCTCACAAACTGGCCAAGCTGAAGGTCTGCTCTTTTGCAGATTCAGAAAGCTTGATGGCCTTTGCATCAAACAGCCTTTTCCGCTTTCCTAGCCACTGCAGATAATCTCAGGCGATGGCGCATCCCATGAGGCATCTATCCTGGTTTTCTACCTGTGAACCAGTGGAAACGAAAATGTCACTCTTTTGTTCTGAATGACCATCATGGCGGCAGAATCCCTTGCACGATAAGATTGACGGGATGATTCTAGAACTTTTTCATGGGGCATGAGCCTTGTCATAAACCCATTGATTGCATGTGTCATAAGCCTGACATTATTGTGGGTACATCCTTCCATTCAGGCCGATGCGGCGGACCGCCCTAATATCCTGTTTGTTTTTCTGGATGACTTTGGATGGCGAGACACCGGTTACATGGGGTCCGATTTTTACGAGACCCCCTGCCTGGACCTTCTGGCAAAGGAAGGCATGACCTTCACACAAGCCTATGCCTGTGCCGCCAATTGCGCCCCATCCAGAGCCTGTCTTCTAAGCGGACAATACACTCCACGCCATGAAATCTACAATGTCGGCACGGGGCCCCGCGGTCAGGCCAGCCATCGCCGACTCCAGCACATACCCGGTACCAAGACTCTCCGAGAGGACATTCCCACCTGGGCACACCGACTTCAGGATGCCGGTTACAAAACCGCTGCGTTGGGAAAATGGCATCTATCCCAGGATCCCATCCCCTATGGATTTGATCTCAACGTCGGGGGCACCCATGCAGGGAGCCCACCCAAAGGATATTACCCGCCTCACGGCAAAGCTCCGGGTCTGGAGAATGCTCCAGCCAATGAATTTCTCACGACCACCCTTTGCAAGCGTGCTTGTGGGTTCATTGAAAAAGAAAAGGAATTTTCCTGGTTTGTTTACTTGTCCCTGTTTGCCGTTCATACGCCGATTCAGGCAAAAAAGGATTTGCTCTCCAAGTACCTCTCCAAGGAGCCGGGAGCGTTGCATCAGAATGCCAAAATGGCCACCATGATCCAGGCGGTGGATGATGGTGTGAGTCTGATCATGGACCGAATCAAAACACTCGGCCTTGCTGAAAAAACAGCCGTTGTCTTTTTCTCGGACAACGGAGGCTACGGGCCAGCTACCGACATGCATCCTCTCAAAGGATACAAGGGCACCTATTATGAGGGGGGGATCCGGGTTCCCTTTTTTATTAAGTGGCCCGGCGTCGTCCAAGCCGGAAGCACCAACCAAACCCCTATTATTGGCGTCGACCTCTACCCTACTTTTCTGAAAATGGCGGGCCTCAAACCCTCAGTCGATCACATCCTCGATGGTGTAAGCCTTGTTCCCTTGTTGAGAGGCGGAACTTTGGCTCAAAGATCCCTCTACTGGCACTTTCCTGCGTATCTGCAGAGTTACGGTGGCTCCTATGTGATGGAGCAGCAGGATCCTCTTTTTAGATCGCGGCCGGTGGGCGTCATTCGCGAGGGAGATTGGAAATTGATGGAATGGTTCGAAACAGGCGAACTGGAACTTTACCATCTCAAGGAGGATATCGATGAATCGACCAATTTGAGTCAGCAATTCCCTGCAATCACCCGTCGCCTGCACGAATCCATGCATGCCTGGAGGCGCGAAACCAACGCAGCGATCCCCTC
>CACEMW010000132.1:0-2821 GCA_902560705.1 uncultured Verrucomicrobiota bacterium | reverse complement strand
GCCAAAAGTGGAGTTCCCCAAAAGATGAAAAAGAGTAACCAAGCCCAAGGAACCAACCAGGAAGACACTCTTGTGCGGCAATACCCTCCACAGTTGATACAAGTCACGCATGATAAGAGGCGTTTGCTCCTTCATTTGAGACAACAAGTTCGGTGAGTTTCTAGCCATAATGGGACGATATCTCGGACCTTTTTATGTTTTTTTTTCTCAAAGGAAAATAAAATTCCCCAATCAGCGCCTAGCCTTGCTTTGAGGCACCCCAAAGCATCCCCTTCCACCCATTTTTAAGCAACAACCATAGAAACATGGTGTTGTAATAGGCGTAGCGGCCTAGCAGCCGACGTGGCTCACTGCTCAGACGAAAAATCCAGCCCATACCGCACCGCTGCATCCAGAGGGGCGCATCGGGTTTGGTTCCAGCATTCACATCAAAAGCAAACCCAACCGCCAGAAGGGCCCCTCGCGTGAACCGATGCTTGTGCCGGTGAATCCAAGCTTGCTGCTTGGGCGTCCCAAGACCGACCCAAATAAAGTCGGGTGAGCAGTCGTTGATGCTTTCAATGATGCCATCGTCCTCCTCTGGACCAAAGTAGCCATGGTGCTCGCCAACGATACGCAACTTTGGATTCCAGCTGAGGGCGTTTTCCCTCAGCTTTTGGAGACATTCGGAGCTTCCACCGAGAAAAAAATGCGTACTTGTAGGCTGGCAATGGGTCAGGCAGTAGCGCATGAAAGTAGGACCATAAACGCGATCCTTGAGCTCGGCACCCTGTTGATTGAGGCACCAGATCAACGGCATGCCGTCTGGAATAAAGAAGTCTACCTGCGATGTCTGCTCAAGAAAAGCGGGGTCCAGCCGCCGCATGGTGACGATCTGAGTGTTGGTGAAATCAACAGAGATCACCCCTTCCTCCAGCACCCTTTGCTGACAATAATCAGTCAAGTCTTCATAGGTCGTAGCACGCAGTGCCGTCCCGAGAACGTCGTAAGAGGCAGGTTCCTTCATGGTTAGGGCGTCACCTGTGCCATCATACGCCCGAGGATACGATCCAGAGACCACTCAAGCCGCCACTTGGGAAAGTGAGAGCGAAATTTGGTCAGGTCACTGATGTAGCAGATGTGGTCGCCTTTTCGGTGGTCCTCCACGTAAGTGTGGGATACCGAGCGGTCGAGCAGGTGTTCCAACTTCTGGATGCACTCCAGGATCGAAGCACTGTTGGACCGGCCGCCCCCAAGGTTGTAGACCTCACCAGGACGGGGGTTTTCGGCAAAAGCCAGAAAAGCAGCAATCACATCCTCACTGTGAATTTGATCCCGCACCTGCTTCCCCTTGTATCCGAGGATATGGTAGGTTTCGCCTGCCTTTGCCACTTTGACCAGATAAGATAAAAACCCGTGCAGTTGCACACCACTGTGATGCTCTCCTGTCAGGCATCCTCCTCGAAACACCCCCACATTCATCCCAAAGTAGCGACCGTATTCCTGAGCCATGACGTCCGCAGCCGTCTTGCTGGCACCGAACAGACTGTGCATGGTTCGATCAATGCGACAGGACTCACTCACGCCGTTGAAATCTTCAGGGCGGGCGTAGTCCCAGCGGGTGGCCTCTTCCTTGAGTGGCATTTCATTGGGCGCATCTCCATAGACCTTGTTGGTAGACATGAATATGAAGACCGCTTCAGGCTGAGTCTGTCGGGTTGCTTCCAGCAAATTGAGCGTACCCACTGCATTAACGTCGAAATCAATAAAAGGAATGTCGCAAGCTTTGTCATGCGAAGGCTGAGCCGCGCAATGGATGATCAAATCGAAACGATTTTCACGGAAAAGCTGGAGAACTCCTTCGCGATGACGAATATCCAGTGAGTGATGAAAAAAGGCTCGGCAATTATTTTTGAGGCGCTCCAATACCCAGGTTGTGTCACCACCAGGCCCAAAAAATTCTCGCCTCATGTTGTTGTCGACTCCGGTGACAGCGTGCCCCTTTTGATCCAGCAATCTCACAGCTTCTGAACCGATCAACCCACTAGACCCTGTCACCAGAACATTCATGAAACAGAGACGATAATCACCCTCTTAGGGAGGAAAAGTAAATTCGGAAGTCGCATCAAGCGCATTACGGAGTGGAGATGGTGCCAGAGGCGGGATTTGAACCTGCGACCAAAGGCTTATGAGTCCTCTGCTCTACCACTGAGCTACTCTGGCATCCCAAACTCAATCAGAATCCTCGATAGAGGAAGGGCGAGGCTAACGAACCTCCATACGCAGGTGCAAGCAAAAATCAGGCGGTAACTACTATGGAAAACAAAATCAATACCGTTACTTGGGACCACCTCATTTCCACCTTCTACATCAGCGGAAGACCCACAACTCGTGAACGTAAGTTCCGTTAATGTAAACAGAAGCTCTGGAGGCTCATCAAGCAGCTCCCACTGCATCAAACCGACTCAACAGATTTGCTTGAGTTGCTCAATCTAGGTGGAACCCAGACCAATATCTATCTAGTAGCCCTAAAATCTTTGGCCGTCGATACAGGCATTCTCCCCACCCCGTTTTACCCAAACGACTCTTTCCAAAACGCACCAAAATACCCAAGCGCGCGATCACGCTAGAAGAGTATCGCAGGTTGCACTCGAGCCTGCGCAGCTACCGCTGGAGGGCCTTCTTCCAAATCCTCTGGGAAACCCGGCGCAGCACAAGCCGATGCCGCCTCCCTCAAAATCGAGTCCTGCAAAAACAACACCATTACTTACAACCGCTGCAAAACAGGCCAGGGCGCAGCTCAACACATCTCAAGGGAGCTGAGCAAAACACTCAGCTCTCT
>CACEMW010000131.1:0-2841 GCA_902560705.1 uncultured Verrucomicrobiota bacterium | reverse complement strand
CCATCCGGTCCAGATGAGGGGTGCGAATGGTGGGATGCCCGTAGACACCCAAATCTCCATAGCCCAAATCGTCGCAAAAAATGAGGATGATGTTGGGTTGCGCGGCGGCATGAAGGGACTTGTAGGCACCCAAGTCCATCCACCCGAAGGCTATCATCCAAAGGACGGAGAACCCGCTGGCGGAGCGAAGGGAGCTCCAACGAATCAGAGGCGTCAAAAAAGGGAACATGGGGCGAAAATGACAGAAATCATCCTTGCCTTCGAGAGGAAAAGCTTCCGGCTTGACCCAGAATGGACCTACCCACCCATGCGGCTGAATGTGGCAAAAGCAGAAGTCACTTGCATTGATGAGCCAGCTTTCTATGTTGCCTGAGACCTGTCGCTATGAACCCGCTAAAACCCATCTTGAAATCAAAGGCTTGCCTTCGACTTGCCTCCCTTACCACCTTTTGGGCCTTGAGCTGCCTGATGGCCTTGGGAGCAGAAAAACCAGTGCTCGACACGGATGGCTGGAACAAAGAAAGCCGAGCTCAGGATGATTTCTTTGAGTTTGCCAATGGTGGATGGATCCAAAAAACAGATATCCCTGCGGACAAGACCCGTTGGGGATCTTTCGTGATGCTTCATGAAGAAAGCCGCGATGCCGTTCAGGTCATCATCGATGAACTCAGCGGAAAGGAAGGACTCCAACCCGGTTCAGACGCACAAAAAATTCGAGATCTTTATCTTAGCTTTGTTGATGAAGACGGTATTCAGGCTCAAGGCCTGGAACCCGTAGCTGAGATGCTGGCAGCCATCGATGGGCTGGATAGCAAGGAAACCTTTGCCGAAGTCTGGGCCCGGGCTGGACGATGGGGTATTACCCATCCCATGGGTGCCTACATCAATCAGGATGCCAAAGCGTCCACCCGCTACGCCGTGTATTTCACTCAAAGCGGTCTGGGCCTTCCAGATCGCGACTATTACTCCATGGATGACGAGCGATCCAAGGGGCTTCAGCAGGCATACATCGGAATGCTCGCCACCCTCTTCAAGGAGGCTGAGTTGAGGGATTCTGAAGAGCGGGCCCGTCGCGTTTATGCCCTGGAGGAAGCACTGGCTGCCAAGCAGTGGACGCGCGTGGAGAATCGGGACCGCATTCAAACCTACAACAAGCGCACCACCGACGACTTTCGCGCTTTGCTGCCCAATCTGGATGTGGACCTCTACCTCGAGATCACCGGAGTAAGCATCGAAAAGGATTTCATTCTCCGCCAGCCTTCATATCTGGAAGGGCTTAATGAGGTCATCGAGAACAAGGTGCTGGCCGATTGGAAAGATTACTTTCGGGCACGGGTTCTCGTCGATTTTGCCCCCTATCTCAGCAAGGCATTTGCCGATGCTCACTTTCAATTTTACAACAAGACGCTCGGCGGACAGGAGACCCCAGAGCCTCGTTCAAGGCGAGCCATCAACCTGGTCAACGGAAGCCTTGGGGAGTTGGTCGGCAAGCAATACGTTGAGCGCCACTTTCCACCAGAAGCGAAAGAAAAAATGATGGCCCTGGTGGCCAACCTGAAAGCCACCATGAAGGAGAGTATCAAGCAGCTGAGCTGGATGACTCCAGCCACCAAGACCGAAGCTCTGAAAAAACTCCAGCAGTTTGGCACCAAGATTGGTTACCCAGATCAATGGAAGCGCTACGATGGCCTGGTGATTCGAGCTGACGATCTGGTGGGCAACATCCTCCGATCGGCCGAGTTCGAACACGAGCGAGAAACCCGCAAACTCGGCAAGCCTATCGACCGATCCGAGTGGTTTATGACCCCTCAAACGGTCAATGCTTATTACAATCCGGCGATGAATGAAATTGTCTTTCCTGCGGCCATTCTCCAGCCTCCCTTCTTCAACATGGAAGCGGATGATGCCGTCAATTACGGCGCCATTGGCATGGTCATTGGTCATGAAATTGGTCACGGATTCGACGATCAGGGTCGCAAGTCTGACGGAAAAGGCAATTTGAGGGACTGGTGGACCGAGGCGGATGCCAAAGCCTACGAAGGGCTGACGGCAAAATTGGTTTCGCAGTACGAAGCCTACGAACCCGAGCCTGGGTTTTTCGTCAATGGTCAGCTGACCCTGGGCGAAAACATCGGCGACCTCGGCGGCCTCACCCTGGCTTATCGCGCTTATCAGAAATCACTCAACGGCAAGTCGGCTCCCAAAATGGATGGCCTGAGTGGTGACCAGCGCTTCTTCTTGTCCTTGGCTCAGATATGGCGCATCAAACAACGCCCAGAGACCACCATTCAGCGGCTCAAGACCGACACGCATTCACCTCCCAAGTTTCGGGTCAACGGGCCTGTGCGCAACATGTCTGACTTCTACGAGGCCTTTGACGTCAGCGAAAAGGATGCCATGTGGCTTCCCCCTGAAGAACGGGTAGAAATCTGGTAAGAATCTCGCGGAAACAAGCTCACAAGGGGCTCTCGATTAAAGATGCCACCCCTTGTATCCGAACCCCCTAAAGGCAGCGGTAGTGCTTCACACTGAAGTCGGCATGCTCTAGGACGACCTCTCCAGAGTCAAAGAGCAACTCATGTTCCGGGAAATAGGCATCGCCCTGGTAGGTACCCTTGACCCATGAGAGAAAGAGATCGGAACAGTTGGGGAGAAGCTGCCGGTAAAGCTCCGCGCCCCCACAAACAAAAACCGTTCGCGATTCGTCCTTCACCCAATCCATTAACGCATCCGTGGAGGCAAGGGTTTGGAGCCCTTCGGCCTGGTAGCCTGAGCGACTCAGGATGAGCGTCTCTCGTCCCGGCAGCGGACGCCCGATCGACTCATAGGTTTTGCGACCCA
>CACEMW010000130.1:0-2882 GCA_902560705.1 uncultured Verrucomicrobiota bacterium | reverse complement strand
GGTTTTTTCGTGCATTCAAGTGATTGAAATTAGCAAGTCAACAAATGCGGACAGGAAACCTTTTTTGGCATCGTCTAATCGTGGTTCGATGGCACTGCTCAATTCATAAGTCGTCGCATCACGAGTATACTTCAATCAGCGTTACCCCACTGGCTTCGGCTGGTGGGGTTGTTTGTGGCGGGATTAGAAACTGAACCTGAATTTGTAATGGCGTGATTCGGTGTTCTGTGGCGTGTATTGAGGCGTGGAACAAGAACCCATATGCGCCAAATGCGGCAAACCATGCGATGAAAGCAATGCTTTCAAAAATCGCCAGGGGCAGTGGTTTCACAATGCGTGCATTGCCGAGCATATGTCCAACACGCCCACAATTGGCCCTATTGAGCAATTTCAGCTTAAACGTTGGGCTGTAGAAATAATCATCTGTACGTTTTTAGCGTTCCTTTTTTTCCTGACTTTTGGCTCGTACCATGGGCTTACCCCGTATATTTATTTTTAGGTGTTATTGCTGGCACTGTAGCGCATTTCTGTCCTGACTTTTGGCGATGGTTTTGGAGATAGCGGTTTTAGTGAGCTGAACACAGGGCCAATGCGTTTGCCTCGGTCTGAGTAGACTCTGACACCGACACCCGCTCCTGCTGTTGGATACCGGAAACACTAACTATCTAGCTATGAATAACATCACTGACCACAGTGGCATTGTTGAGGTCTCCGAATCTTTGGAAATGTCTGGAGTTATTTGGTATGTGCTTGTTTCCGCATACGAATGAGGATGAGAATGAAAACGACCAAATAAATAACACAAAAGCCTATCAATGGGTAAATCAGCCATGGAAAGCGTTGCATAACACCTTCTGCAAAATATGCCTGAGCAAAGCAGAGAGGCGCCATCCCGAGTGCAGTAGCTGTCATGACTTTCCAGATTGGAATTCTTGTCAACCCTGCAGTGTACGAAACAAGGTCGGACGACGTAAGAGGGTTGAATCTTAGAATAAAAATAAGCCAAGCCCCATGCCGCTCCAGTCGCTCCTGAATGGAGGCTATTTTGTGTTCGGAGAAGAATCTCCTCATCCACTCATTGCCCAAACTCCTGAGTGCTGCGCAGCAAACCCCACTGCCTAAAGTATTTCCCAGAAGGGACAGTAAGCCCCCCTTGAAACCTCCGAATATAAAGTCGCCGGGACCGTAAAGCATCACCCCAGGTAAGGGCGCAATCATGACTTCGATAGTGACGCACAACACGTAAACCAAAGGGGCTGCTTGTCCGAAAGATTCAAAAAACTATTTTATCTTTTCAATTTTAATGGCAGCAGGAATGTCTGTTACAAGGATGACTCGAACAATCCCTCCCTGTTGCCACGAATAGTAGACAATCGACAGCGAAAGCAGCAGCACTACCCAGGCTAAAATTCCATATCTGAAATTGGCCGTATTGGATGTTTCTTCTTTTTTTATAATGCTGGAATCTGCTCAGGCTTGTATTCGGAATACAATTCATGCCATGAACAAATTTTCAAGATATTCATGAAGATAATTCCAAGAAGAAAAACTTACTCCAATAAACGATAAATTAGGTCAAGAAGTAATGAGACCGTCATGTATGAATGAAACTAAAGCAGTGATTTAAGGTCAAATCTGGTTTTCGAAAATACTCTGCCGCCGAAGTCATTGGGGCTTGGTTGGGGTATCTAGAGAAATCAGTTTCAGCACCAACTTGACAAAAGCGCATGCAACTACCCCAGTTACTGCGGCTAAAGTCCCACCCAATATCTGGGCGATTGGCCACATCGATGCCGCTTGGGCATGTCCGGAATGTCTCCAGTAAATATCGTATAGCAATACAGCCAACAGCCCAAACCAAGGTAAAGCTCCAGCGACAAAATAGGATTTCTTGGCTCTGAACAAACACCCACTAAACGCTCCGACGAGCGCAGATGGAATCATTATGTAACCCCAGGGTTCCATACCATTTTGCAGCATTTCCGACTAAAGTAGAAAACCACGGTTTAGATGTGGCTGGTGATGCATCAAATTTGAACGTTAACGTCCATCCAAACCTGACACCAAGTTCACTTCAAAAGGAAAAGGTTCGAAAACATTAGACGCTTTCCCCGCTAACCTGAATACGGGACCAATGCGTTTGCCCCTTTCTGAGTAGACCCTGATACTGCTATCGCCTCCTGCTGTTGGATAATCAGGGGCGGTTTTTTTCGTGGCGGGATTCGGGGTTCTGTGGCGTGTATTAGGTATGAGGTCGATTTTTTATCGAACGGCTGCTGGTTGTCTGGCGATTTTTGCTTTTGCTGGATTGATACACAGTTTTTACATCGAAGACCCCCAGTGGTATATTCTTATGCTGGGGGGATTAATGGCTGCTTACGCTGTGCTAGGAGACAAGCTGGGCGGCAGGTGGACGAAACAACCCTAACCCTACCGCCGACTCAAGTAATCCTGCGCTTTCTCCACTGAGCTGAACACTAGACCGATGCGTTTGCCTCGGTCTGAGTAGACTCTGACACCGATACCCGCTCCTGCTGTTGAATACTCAGGGGCGGGTTTTTTCGCGCATTTGAGTGATCGGATTTAGCAAATCAGCAGCTGATGTTTTAAGTGGCTTTGAGAAATCTGGCACAGATTATGCGAGCAAAATGCCGGCTAGACCGAGTGGCCTAGTCGTTTTGATCATAATACAGTAAGCGAACCCCCCACTGGCTCTCCGCCGAGCTGGTGGGGGTTTTATTTCTACCTCCGACTCAGGTAATCCTGTGCTTTCTCCACCGAGCTGAACACAGGGCCGATTCGTTTGCCACGGTCGGAGTAGACCCTGACACCGGCCTCCGCTCCTGCTGTTGGATACTCAGGAGCGGGTTTTTCTGTGTCAG
>CACEMW010000129.1:0-2902 GCA_902560705.1 uncultured Verrucomicrobiota bacterium | reverse complement strand
ATTAGAAACTGAACCTGAATTTGTAATGGTGCGAATCCGCACTCTGTGGTGTTTATTAGGTATGGCTGGTTGGCGTCAATACTACTACTGCACAAATTGCAGGAGACCGTATTGTAAATCGGAAATAAGAACCGGGGAAATGGTCCAGGTTTCTGATTCCAGTTTTGCTCCAGCCCTTCATTGTGCTAGTTGCGATCAATCCGTGCACCAAAATCATAATATTGGGAATGGCCGAGAGTTTTTGGTTAAAATTCTGACAGTAAATCAAAGTATCTCCACACAGGATCGCCATCTCCGTATTTGCTCAAGACATCGCCAATAACCCCGGACTCCTGCCTCCAAAGAATGTATTTTTCATAATGCTCTTTGGAATCCCATTTGCTGAAGAACTCTAATGTTGTTGGATCGTCTTGATTTTGACCGAAATAAACAGCGTGGCATCCTTCAAACGACCTTGTCTCAGGGAGCAGCTTGTTCAATTCCTGAATGAAAGAATCCTGACTCCCTTCTTTGATTTTGAGTTGTAAATTTACAAATACCATAACAGGTAGAGGGTAATTGCAGCTAAGTCTTCGGACAAGTCGCAATAGTGCGCGTCAATACGATATGGAGGTTGTTCTCTCAAAACTCCTCGCCAAGGAAACGCGTCACTCCTCAATGACCCTAAGGAACTCCTTGGGCTTGTCAGAGGGCCTTTTCAAGGACTTGGTGCTGCCATCACAGGCTAAATTTAGAAATGTGAAAAGATCCGCTTCTGGATTTTTGCCAAAAGGTACGGTTGTCTTTAACCTATTCCGTATCTTTTTAGTTCAGTAATTTAGGTGTTGTTAAATTACCGAAAATATTTATTCGTATCAATCACTCGATTCTTGTTCCTATTCTTAAAGAATTTTTGATAATAAAAGATGGATATGCCGATTATAAAACCTATTAGGGTAAAGTCCTTAGTTTTTACAATCGCGAATATCGTGCCAAAAATAACAAAAACTGAAAAAGCTAAAATGAACCACTTAGGGAAAATTCTTTCTTTTTTAGTTGCGAGCCTATAAGCGCCAATAACTGACATTAAACCAATCATAAGCGGTATTAAATTTAGTGATAATCCCTCCACTAAAGATATATTGAAACCTGAACCTAAACCTGATTTAAATAATTTTGTAGTAGATATTATTACGCCAAGCAAAAAAATCGAACCTGCTAAGAATAAAGGTATAGCAAGTATTACGTTTCCAAAACTATGTATGTTTTGTTTAATCAAATTCATCAGCGTCAGAGAACAGCTGTAAACTTTACAATCTGAACGAATTATTGATTCAATCTATGGATTACGAAGAGGGTTTCGTCCACTGACCACCTAGTTTGTCACCTAGTATTGCGTATGCACAGAATATTCCAGCTATGGACAGTCCTGATGGACTTATTACATCTGCCATAAACAATCCGTAAAACCCCAGCAAAATGCCAAGCAACCCGGCAGCTGTTCGAAAAATTATTGCCCTCATGACTCAATACACGTCACAGAGTCCCAAATCACGCCATTACAATTTCAGATTGAATTTCTAACCCCGCCTCTGAGTATCCAACAAATAGAGTGAATTAGACATGTGTGAACACTGTTATTTGGCCTTGGTAGTGAAGGGTTTTATGAATTCGAACCCACGATAGTCGTGTGGCGCTTCTTATCATTTCAGCTCCAGCCAAGACTCTGTTTCTTCCTTGGTCTGCATTGCTCGGTAGTGCCTCAACATGATCGCGGCTGAGTGCCCCAGCGCCTTGGTTGCCTCATCCATCCCGTAAATATTGTAGAAGTGGCTTGCGGCCGTGTGCCTCAGTACGTCTTTGGGCCATTTTTTTAGCTTTGCAGCCTTGCGGATGGCATCACGACGTCGGCGGAAGTTCGTTTGCCAGTCGAACCATCGGGTTTTCGCGCACTCGGACAGGATCGACAGGGCTGGGTGTAGCAGGGGAACGATCCGCCGATTACGAGTCTTGGCAGCTTCCCCCGATACGGTTATTTGATCTCGCCTTAGATCTATATTCTTGGCTGTTAATCGGGCGCATTCTTCCGGGCGGATGCCTTGGAACAGGGCAAGGGCGAAGTAGGGGAGAAAACCCGGGTCGGTTTCCCGAGTAGTTTCAATTAAAGTTTGGCACTGCTTAACGGTGAGGATTTCGGGGTCTGCTTGATCAAGGCGGATCTTCTCAAGCTTCTCGCAAGGGTTCTCCTTGGTGTATCCTTGCCGATAAACCCATCCAAAGAACGACGAAACGCGATTCTGGAGCGTTTGCTTGGTGCTTTGGCTTGCATCCAACCCGGCAAGCCACGATCGAAGCTCTTGGGCGCTCACAGAGGATATGCTGCGCTCTTCCCGGCCTTGGGCAAAGCGATTCAAGACCCGGGCAAGTTCTTCTGTGTATCGGCTCCGACGCCCTGATTGCCCTTTAACCTGCAGGAACTCCGTCAATGCTGCCTTGATGGTCGTTCCGGCGTTGGTTGGGTGCGTTTTTTGGTAGGCATGCCAGACTTCCTTGACTGTAAGCCCGCATTCCTTGATCTCTGACAGCACCTCTAAGGTGGTCCATTTGGAACGGGGATCAAGTCCCGTCCACTGGAAGCCTATCTGAGACCTCTCGTCGTTGAAATTTTTAAGGATCGTCGCGGCTTCTCGCTTTGATTTTGAAAACCTGCGAATCCGCTTTCCGTTGACTAATCCGAAGTCGATACAATAACCGGGCTTGCCGTGTATAAGTTGTTTACGGATTTTGGCCACAAGTAAAGCCTCTGGTAAAATGGCTATCTTGTCAATTGGTGTTGCCGTTATGTTGCCGGATTTCTGTCACCTTATGGCCCAAATGCGCACATATTTCACAAATTCAAACAGGGCAAAACAAAGGTTTTTTG
>CACEMW010000128.1:0-2907 GCA_902560705.1 uncultured Verrucomicrobiota bacterium | reverse complement strand
AGTCTATTGGTCTCCATAGGTGGATGCCTGGACAAAGCGTGGGTCAAAGATGGGGCCATCCACCAAATTTCGGAGCTGGTCCGCAAACGTTGTAACGCCCTTCTTTTCTTTTTCGCCGAGGTCGTAATGAATCGCTAACCCGACGTAGGACTTTCGAAAGGAGAGATCAAATCGGGGGTCTTTTGCAACCAATGTGTCCAATTGCTCCATCCCCAGCTGCTTGGCATCACACAATTTTTTGAGGAGATCCGTCTGCACTTGAGATTCGCGAATCGCCCAGACGGCGTAGACAAATGGAAGACCGGTAAGCTCCTGCCAAGCTTGGCCCAGATCCCATAGCTGGTGGGGCGGGTTTTGTTGGCGAAAAGAGATTGCCGGATCCCCAATGAGCAATACCGAGTCCAGGCCCATGGCCCCTTGATAATTTTGTAAGGGTCTGAATTCAGGCGTCAGTCCCCTGGCAGCAAGAAGCACACGCAACAAGTTCAGACTCGTCAGGGAAGCGGAATCGCAATGAACGACTGTGATCGATTCGAGAGGAACCTTGGTTGCCAAGTAAACGCTCAGCACAGGCCCATCACTGGCCACAGCCACACCATCCAGAATGAGGTATCCCGGATTGAGCAAGGGTTCGATGATGGAGACTAAGGCAGCATCCAGCATTTCGTGCTGAAGCATACCTGCCAGTTGAGAAGGAGGTGCCAAAACCACTTGATGCTCCATCCCTGCGGTCAAAGGAATGGCATTGAGATAAGGCACCGAGCCGATACGAAAGGTTTCGACTGGAGGGGTCTGAATACAAACGGATCTATCACTTGAGGGCTCCATGCAACAATCAAAAGCGCCCGTTCAACGCACCGTAACACTCTTTGGCGCAGTATCTACTGCAGAAACATGACGGGCCGCTGGATTTTTGGAGATAGGTTGATAACAGGTATCTCGCTGAACCGGCTCCTTGCCCGCCTCACGGATCGCTTCGCGCATCGCTGCCTCGGTCTGACCGTTGGCAGATCCAGCACCTGCCATGCGAAAGATATGCTCTTCGACAATGGTGCCATGAATATCATCCGCACCGTAATTGAGTGCTATCTGCGCCATGTTGAGACCCATACCAACCCAGTAGGCAGTGATGTGATCGAAGTTATCCAGAAAGAGCCTTGAAATCGCTATCGTACGTAGCATGTCATTCCCAGTGGGGGGATGTTTAACGGGTATAGCGTTGTTTTCTGGTTGGTAAGGGAGAGGGACAAAACCGCTGAATCCGCCGGTCTCATCCTGAAGCTCGCGAAGCTGATGCAGGTGGTCGATACGATCTTCCAAGCTTTCCACATGACCGTAAAGCATGGTGCAGGTGCTTTTTCCTCCCAAAAGATGCCATCGGCGATGGACGTCCAAGTATTCGGAGGCAGACTCTTTACCGGCGGCAATTTTCTTCCTTACATCTGACTGAAAAATCTCAGCCCCTCCACCTGTCAAAGCATCCAAGCCACAATCTTTTAGGGATTTTAATGTGTCGTCCACCGATTGCTTGGAAAGCCAGGCAAGGTGAAGGATTTCGATCGCGGTGAAACACTTCAGCTCTAGGTCCGAACTCACCTCCTTGAGACCCTTTAGCATATCCTTGTAGTAGGTGAAAGGCAGACTGGGATGGAGCCCCCCTACAATGTGCAGTTCGGTGATTCCAAGGGCTAAGGCTTCTTGAGCCTTCTTTTGCATTTCCTCCAAGCTGAGCTCAAAACCATCTTGATCCCGTTTCTTTCGGGAAAAGGAACAAAATTTGCAGCTTAGTATGCAATAGTTCGAGTAATTGATGTAGCGATTGACAATGTAAGTGGCTTTTTGGCCATTTTTTTGGACGCTGAGCTGATTGGCGGCAGCTCCCAGAGTGTTAAGAGGACCCGATTGATAAAGGCCGAGAGCGGATTCTACAGACAGCCTCTTCTGGGAAATTAAATCCTTTAGAGCAGAAGGCAGGAGAAAATCTTTAGTATTGGAAGACATTACTTACGCTAGAGAGAATATGGCACACATCATGGATCTTAGCCATAAGTTTAAGTCCCATGGATCTTTCGGCGCTGATTCTTCTTCGCTTGAGCATCCATGTCGTGGATTTGCCTGCCTCATGTGACTTGGCAGGTTTGGTTCCTCGCTTGCCTTGGGATTAGACAAAAGTGATCAGAATGGTTATGAAAGATTATGTCGAATAGAGTATGCTCTGAGGATAACGGGGTTATGAGTTCAAAGCGGATTTTTTTATCACCACCCAGTGTGGATCAAAGGAAAAGAGAATTACTTCTGGAAGCTTTCCATAGCAACTGGATAGCACCTTTCGGCCCATGCGTTGATGCCTTTGTAAAAGCATTGGCGATTCAGTGCCATCGCACAAGTTGCGCCACGCCAAGCTCCGGAACATCTGCCGTCCATACAGTCCATTTTATAGCCAGTTGACTTAGGGAGCAGTTTTTAGTCGCTAAAAAAACTACCAGAATAATTTGAAAGCTTTTGTACAGTTTGTATCGAGGAATTTCTTTTACCGCTTTGGGTTGCTGGGCTTGACATACGGTTTAGCACTGAGTTTAACATTTTGGATTGCTTACCAGCTACGATTCGACTTTTTCATCAACGACCCTGATAAGTATCGGATTTACACGAGTCAGTTTCAGACAACTCTTCCCTTAATATTGGTGCTCAAACTAGCATTCCTTGCAGTTTTCGGGCAATTTTCGCGACTTATTAGCTATTTCAGCATTCCCGATTTATTCAAAGTCCATACAGCTGTAGGAGGTCCTTCCATTTTGTTGCTTTTTGCAACCTTCTTTCTACCAAATTCCCAGGCTTTATTGCCCCCAAGAGGGGTTCTTCTCACCGATTTTGTCCTAAGTTTTGGAATCGTCATTTTTATCCGCC
>CACEMW010000127.1:0-2954 GCA_902560705.1 uncultured Verrucomicrobiota bacterium | reverse complement strand
TGATCGAATTGGACTCGTGAAACCTCCTGCATTTCCTTCCATATGGAAAGATTGGTGGAATCGCCCCGCTGCAATGCCACCAGTTCCTGGCGCGCCTCTTCCAACGTAGTCGGCTCCTCTTCACAGGCTTTGTTCACTAGGCGGTAAAGCCGTTCTAATTCTCCAAGTGCGTCCGTTGCCAGCGCATCTCGATCCAAGTGGTTCTTCCAACCCACCAGCAACTTACCGAATTGTGTTCCCCAATCACCGATATGATTGTCGGTGATCACCTTGTGGCCGAGGAATCGCGATACCCTTGCCAAACAGTCCCCCAAAATGGTCGAACGGATGTGCCCCACATGCATGGGCTTGGCCACATTGGGCGAACTGAAATCGATCACCACCCGTTTGGGGTTTGTCACAGGTTGGGTAAAAGCCTGTCCGGATACAGCAGCTTGCAGGAGAGCTTGGGAAACAGCTTCCGACTTGAGCCGAATATTGATGAAACCAGGTCCGGCCAATTCCGGATCATGAGCCACTTCGGAAATATCGAGATGGCCCAACACTTCTTCCGCAGCCTTTCTGGGATTCAGCTTGAGCCGCTTGGCAATCGCCATGACCGACGTGCACTGGTAATCGCCAAAGGCAGCATTGGTGCAAATCTGAAGACGGATGAGACGCAAATCCACGTCAGGAAAAACCGCCTGGATGGACTCCTGAAGACGGGTTTCAATCCATTTGGTCAATACCACGTTAGGAACATCCTCAGTTTGGCTCATAGAGAGGTAGCAGAAGTATCCAGAGCCCTCTCAGGAGGGCGATCCGGCCTGTTGCTTGAAGAGCGTTTCCATGGCACCAGCATCACTGGCTTGCTCAAGAGACTGTCGAAAATCATTGTTATGGAGGATTTTTGCAATGTTGGCCAGCGTGTGGAGATGTTTCTGAAACTGCCCTTGAGGGACCAAGAAGAGCATCACCAGGTTGACAGGTTTGTTGTCCAGGGCATCAAAATTGACCCCTGCCTGAGAACGGCCAAAGGCCCCAACCACATCATAAATCAAATCGGTCGAAGCATGGGGAATTCCCACCCCGAAACCAATTCCCGTGCTCATGCTGGATTCACGCTTCTTGACGACATTGGCAATGGATTCACGATCAGCTGGGCGAATCTTGTTGCATGAAACAAGTAAATCGATCAATTCCTCAATCGCCTCCCAACGCGTGGTGGCCTTCATCGAAGGGATGATCTGGTCTTTGGTAAGTATTTCGCCCAGCAACATACGCTTTAACAAATTTGGCTGACCATTTCGCAATAGAATCACTGGCTTTTCAAGACCGAATTCAAAAGCCCCTCATACTCCCTAACAGATTCAATGCCGGAGAATAGCCTGGCTGGATTTGAAGAGCCCTCTCGGCAACTCGCCGGGCTTCCTCCATGCGCCCCAAATTGAGAAGAATTGTGGATCGAGCATAAGGGATTTCAGGATCAAAAGGGTTGGCGGATTCCGCGCGAATCAAACTCTTCAACGCCTCCTCCTTCTGACCCTTGCCATTTTGAGCCAGGCCCAGGTTATACCATGCACGACTGTGGCCGGGATCCACCCTCACAGCCTCTTCCAATGCGCGCATGACTTCCTGCTGATTCCCCATTCCATTCCAGGCCAAAGCCAGTTTGTAGAAATACTCCCCTTCTTCGGGGTCCAGTCGACAAGCCTCCTGCATTTCCTTGAGTGCCCGCCCGGCATCGCCGCTCATGCTGCAAACCACTGCCAGTTCATGACGCAGCGGAGCACTGTTGGGATCCCAATCCACCGCCTTTTGGTAACGTTTGAGCGCCTCGGGTAAATCTCCTCTGGCAAGGTGAAAGGCCCCTTTCTGCATTTGGCCTGAAGGTTGATCCAAATGGAGATTGAGAAAATGTTCCAGCTCCTGCCCCGCAAGGGAACCCGATCGAACTTCGCCTCTCAGAGACCATGCGGCATTGACCCTGACACTGCGAATGGGGTCCTCCAACTGCCGTTTAAGAGCGGCGATGACCTCGCGGTGGTCCGCCTGGGCGGCAGGCCCCATGGCGATGGCTGTTTGGGATCGTACCAAGGCATCCTCATGACACGATGCTTCCACCAGGGCTTCGCTGACTTCATCCTCAAACCACCAGATATCCAAGATGCGAGCGGCAACTGACTTCCAGAACGCAGTGGTTTGATCATCTTTCAGCATGGCCAGCATGGGTCGATGCGAACCCTCTTTGGAAGTGCGAGCAGCAGCCATCCATCGTGCTCTCTGTCGGGTCGGGCGATCCATGCGATCACCATACCATCGCTCGGTCGCCTCAATCGCCCACTCAGTCGTCTGATCCTCGTGACAACGATTGCAGGCGTTGGGCACCCCAAGCTCCTGAGTCAACAAAGGATCAGGTATGGTGAAACCGTGGTCGCGTCGGGGATGACGCTGCATGTAGGTGGTTTGAGGCATGTGGCAATCCACGCAGCGACCACCCGGGGTTTCATTGGGGTGGAACATGTGTCGATCCGGTTGGATGACCGGTGAGCCTGGATAACCGCCTGAATGACAACGCATGCAAAGTGCATTACCCGGCAGAATGGTCTTGTTGGAATGAGGATCATGACAATCCAGACAGTGCACCCCCGCATGGTGCATCCTGCTGCTCAAGAAGGAGGTGAAGACGTAGTTTTCTTCCTGTACCTGCCCATCAGGGTAGTAGATATCCGAGGCATCGGGAACGACCAGCGAGTAATGATCCAGAAAGGGTTCGCCGGGTGCAAAATCACCCGTCAGTTCGGTGCGCCTGGAATGACAAGATCCACAGGTGTGAAGCACTTGATCCGCATCACGCTTGCCAAGAGGCACTTCGGGCGGACTTTCTCCAGCTGACGGATTGCGATAAAACTCAACATGCTTTTTCAAAGGACCATGACAGGATTCACACCCAACAGACATTTCCGCCAACGTGG
>CACEMW010000126.1:0-3034 GCA_902560705.1 uncultured Verrucomicrobiota bacterium | reverse complement strand
CGTCGAGACTGAAGTCATGCAGCTCGATTCGATGACCGATATTGAAAGGGGTGTGATGTGGATCTTGAATCAGCTCTGAGGGAGTGGCAACGCCCAGAAGACAAAAAGTCACTTTTTCCATCATGGGATCTTCGATCCGGGCATGGTAGCACTGGCGTATGGCTGCAAAAAATTCGTCTGTGCAAAATGAAAGACCTCTGACCACATCCAATTCATCAAAAAAGATGATGAGTCGCTTGGAAATCCTGGGCAAGACCACTTCTCTAATGGCCTGAAACCAGCGCTGAACAGGGCTCAGTCGAAGATGATCCATCCAATAATCCTCCAGTGCATCTTCCATTTGAAGGGACTGGCCGATTTTTGCCAGCAGCCCATCATACCATTGTTCGGCGTTGAGGTTCTGGCCGATGGCTGTCAGGTCCAGGATCAAGGCATCCATGGCCTGCTCTTTGAGTTTCATGGCGGCACGCACCATGCTGGATGATTTGCCCATCTGGCGTGCCGTCAGCACGTAGCAAAACTCGCCTTCCGAAAGCCATGCGTTGAGCTGCTGGTCGGACGCGCGCTCAACATAGGAAGGGCTATTGTGGTGTAGGGTGCCTCCAGTAGTGAAGAACCAGCTCATGATGTGTCCTACTCGAAACTCGGGAACCTTGTTTTTTGGTCAAATACCCAGCCAGGACAAGATCTCGAAAACATTGGCAGCCACCCCCGGCTTGAGGTCATTGGTCTGCGGCCGAAATGCTTCTCTCAGACTCTGCGCTCAATGAGTTCAATTTCGTAACCCTCTGGAGCGTCGATGAAGGCGAAACCTCCGCTGCCATCTGCCTTCATCGTGGGTCCGTCCGAGAAAGAGAGTCCCAAACCCTCAAGGTGCTTGCCAAAGGCTTCGAGGCTGTCGACGATAAAGGCCAAGTGGGTGAGGTCCTCCTGTACTTTCACAGCACCGCTGTTGGGGAAGTAACACAACTCGATGAGTTCGTCGCTTTCTGGAGCCTTGAGGAACACCAATTGGGATCCCCTTGGAGATTGATGACGTCTGACTTCGCTGAGCCCAAGGACTCGAGTGTAGAAATCAACGCTCTTTTCCAGATCGGTGACCCGGTATCGTGTGTGGTCCAGTCTTCTGACAATCGACATAATGCTTAAACTAGGGGGAACCTATTGCCAGGGCAATCGTTGATTGGGTTCATGAGCGGTTTGCTTCCACTGCCCTCCAGGTTTGCTCTCGTCGTCGGATGGCCTCCCTCAGCAGGATTTCTGGAGACCAGCCTTTTGCCTGAGCGGCAATCACCTGGTCCAGCAGGGCTTCGGCAAAATGGTCGGCAGACTCCGGAAGGCTTGTGGCCTGGAGATGATCGCTCAGAGAAGCTATCTTACGGGCTTTTTTAGCCATTTTTTCCGCATACTGCAGGGCAGGAAGGTGCCTTGGAATGCCATCCAAAGCGGAATGCCTCTCTTCGAGGGTTCCTTTCTTTTCGGATCGTTTGATGGCCTCCCATTGAGTCCAGACGCCTTCGACATCTTCGATGGTCTTGTCTCCAAAAACATGTGGATGCCTGCGGACCAATTTATCTGCCAATTCGCTGCAAACGGCGTCAAAATCAAAGGCTTTGCGTTCATGGGCCAGCTGGCAGTGGAAGATGACCTGAAGCAGCAGATCCCCAAGCTCCTCGCGCATTTCACCATCATTTTCCATCTCGATGGCGTCGATCAGTTCGTAAACCTCTTCGACAGCGTGAAAGCGGAGTGAGTGATGATTCTGTTCCTGATCCCAGGGGCAGCCATCGGGCGCCCTCAATCGGGCCATGATGTGGCAGACGCGCTGAATGGGTGTTTCCTTCATGAACCTTATAAGATCACGAGATCGTTTCGATGGATGATTTCCTGATCGCATTGCTTCCATTGGGTAAATGTCTCGGCATCAAACCGAGCGATTCCCATGGCAAATTCCGTGCCTTCCTCATCACGGATGCTGACGACTTCACCTTTTGAAAAAATGCCATCAACGTGAGAAACACCTTTGGGCAGGAGGCTTTTTCCCTGTTTTCTTAGGGCGGCCTTGGCACCCGGATCAACGATCAAGGCGCCCTTGGGACGATGAAAAAACGCGATCCAGCGCTTGCGGCCCTTGAGCTTGCGTTGCGAAGGCAGAAACAGGGTGCCCACATCCTCTCCCTGGCTCATGGCTGAGAGAATTCCTCTCCGCTTTCCGGGGCCGATAAACATGGGAATGCCGGAGCGGACGGCAATGCGCGCCGCTTCGACCTTGGTGACCATGCCACCGGTTGCCGTCACGCTGGTGGTCCCCTTGGCCATTTGAGTCACTTCCCGATTGATGGTGGATACCTCGGAAAGACGTGTGGCTGCGGGTGTACCGAAATCGCGTATCAACCCATCAGCCGTCGTAAGAATGACAAGCAGGTCAGCAGGAAGAAGGCTGGCTACCAGGGCAGAGAGCCGATCATTATCCCCGAACTTCAATTCCGTGAAAGACACAGCATCATTTTCATTGACGATGGGAACAATGTCTCTTTCCAAGAGGGCCAACAGAGTATTTCTCGCGTTGAGGTGCCGATCATGGTGCTGTAGATCCTCATGAGTGAGAAGGACCTGACCGACTCCAATGCCATGATCGCCAAACAATGTGGCGTATTGTTGCATGAGGTGGGTCTGACCGACAGCCGCACAAGCTTGAAGATCGGCCAGATCCTTGGGCCTTCCTCGTAACCCAAGGCTTCCCATACCGGCGCCGACCGCTCCTGAGCTGACCAGAATCACCTCACGACCTTCTTTTCGGAGTGCCGAAATCTGACCCACCAGCAGTTTTAGCTGAGCGACATCCGGCTGATTCTGCGCATTGGTGAGAATCCCCGTGCCCAGCTTGATCACGATGCGACGAGCCTTCTTTAGTAATTCCGATCGGATCATATCCACCGGCAACAGTTTGTTCTCGAGTGAGTGATGCTTGTCAAGGCCAAGCCCGTGCAAGCCTCAGTAAGCTCTTGTAGGCGCTTCCAGCTCTCAGAGTTCC
>CACEMW010000125.1:0-3038 GCA_902560705.1 uncultured Verrucomicrobiota bacterium | reverse complement strand
AATCTAAATTGGAAAACCCCTAGGGAATCATCCAGTGCCTGGGCTTCTCCTGTTGTTATTCCGTCAAATTCAGGGGAACAAATCCTCCTAAGCGCCTCCCGATCCGTTATGGCCTATGATGCCGAGACAGGGAAGGATTTGTGGGAAGTCAGTGGTATTATCGGAAACAATGTTCCCAGTATCACGGTTGATGGAGAATGGATTGTCATTGGTAGCAGTCGAAAAGGACATTGTCGTGCATTGAGAATGAAAGACGGTCACCCGGAACTCGCCTGGAAATCCAAGCATGCTTCCAGTTCCTTTGGATCTCCTTTGATTGCTGATGGGCGGGTTTATTTCGTCAACAAGACAGGTATTGTATTTTGCCACGAGCTGGAATCCGGTGATCTGCTATTCAGCTACCGATTAAACTCCTCTACTTGGGCTTCGCCTATGGCCTCGGATTCGAATGTGTGGTTTTTCGGTCAGAACGGTGAAACCATCGTCATGCGGGTGGCCGATCAAGTAGATTTAATTGGCAATTCAAAAATCGAAGTAGAAGCCAATGATCGGGTCTATGGGTATGCAGCGATCAATGGACATTTAATTCTGCGAACTGAAAAAGCGTTGTTCGCCATCGCAAAATGAATCGATGAGGCTGAATAAACATTAAGTAAAGAAAAAGGCCCGGGCAAAATACCGAGCATTTCATACCTAAAACAAACTCTTTATGGTCACTGCCTATTTAAATGAATTTGTTGGACAGAAGCCAGGTGCCCATCGCTGCGGTTGGCGCCGCCAATAGCCACCAGGCTTCGCTCAGCACCGGATACCAATCGATGAAAAAACCGGCGGGGCTCCAAAACGCCCACCTCCACCCACTCACTGCCCTGAGCGTTCAAGGTCAAAAGTGCTCCGGCATAATGGGTTACGTATAGTTTTGTGGGAGTGGAACAGGCAGCCGCTCCAAATCCCTTCATGGGACCATTGGGAAGATTGGGTCCTTTACTCCAGGTGCGATCCACAGGATCATAAACATCCACCGCATTGGAGGTATCACCTTCGGAATCCATACCCCCTATGGCAAAAATATCATTATTGTTAGTGCCCACCGCAAGCGCCCGTCGTTTGAATGGTTGAGGCAGTATATTCCAGACAGGTTGTGAATCAGAGAGATCCATCACCCACATCTGTTCATACCATTTGGCCTCTTTGGTATCATCACTGATGATCCATCCTCCAAGGACGAACAAATGATGTCCTACGACAATGGAATCGTGGCTCGAACGCGGGGCAGGCAAGGCAGGTAGCTGTTCCCACTTTTTGGAACGAATATGAAACCGGGCAAAATCATCGAGGGATCTGAGATTGGCTCTTGAATTATCATCTCCCTCATTCTCATCAATGTTCGCCGTCAGTTCGTTCAAAACGGTCAGACCCCCGACGCGGTAAATGTAACCACCGTGGGCCACCAAACTGGTTCCCTGAATTCGTGTCCCCGATTCCAGTGCTTCCCATTTTTCAGGGGAGTTGATAGACAGGCGGTGGAAAGAGTTCAAGGTAGTGTCTGTCGAATAGGCATGCGCTTTACCGGTATGCCCTCCATATACATAAATATGGTTTCCTGCCCTGATGGCTCCAAAGCTGGTGATGGCCTTGGGAAGTGTGGGAAGTGCCGCTTTTGATTCGCTTGCTCGTATTGTGATACAAGCACCGGCAGATTCCAAGAAAATGGCTGCTGTAACAATAGTTTGAATAAAATTCATCAAATATTTCCTCGTTTTATGATGATTTAGGAGCAACCGATTTCGAATGGTTGCTCTTTTTTATTGCGTGTTTGCAATGGTTTTGCCCTGGACACCTCGCACAACTTCGAGGCCACCCAAGCCTTCTCTGAAAATGCTCCGAATCCGGATCCTCAAACACACATTCTCTTACCTCATAACCGTACCGGAATTCTCCTTCAGACAACTCCAACTCAATAAGCCAATGGGATTGTTTCTGCCTCATTTCATAGGCTGGAGAGGCGGTCCAGTTGTTAAAATCACCCACCAAATAAACTGGTCCCGGCCAAGGAAATTCAAAGACGAATACCTGAAGGGCTTTGGATGCATTAAAAAAGTTCATCACTCAACCTTTTCCTTTTTATCGGACCGTAGATTTTCGAAAAAATAAATCCGGTTGGCAGCATCGACTATTCTGCTTTTGCTCCCAGGGATTTAGAATACAAAGCAGGACATACGCCCAATTTTTGGCAAAAAGCTTGGCTGAAATGACTGGGGCTGTTGTATCCAACCTCAAACGCTGCTTCTGTGACGTTACACTTTCCTGTTCTTAATAATTCTGCCGCCTGCTCAATACGTATTTCTCGTAAATATTGGGGAATAGTCATGCCTGCTTCTTTTGAAAAAATTCGGCTCATATAATATTGGCTACAACCAACTGATTCGGCCATTTGTTTTAAAGTTGGCGGTTCAGCCATTTGGTCTTTGAGGAGCCTTTTTATTCTCGACACGCGCTCGTTTGTGACCCGCTTCTGCCTTGAACAGAAAAGTTCTTTTTTACCGGTATCAAACATTGTGTATGCTAGCAATTCTTGTGTTTTTGCAGTGTAAAAAAGGCTTTTTGCTACTGCCATTATTGGTGGCCTGTCCAAGCCTGTTGCAAATTCTCTCAAGGTCAGCATTAAGGGGGCAGAACTGCACATAATGTCAGGCGCACTTGATCGATTGGAAAGTAAATATTGTGTAATTGGACTTAAACTACCGCTCGTTATCGGTATGGATTTCGAAATAAACTCCTTTCCAATTTTAAAATGAAAGCACCTGTAAATTGAATTTCCTTCAAATTGAATCGAAATTTTTGAATACCGGCTTGAAACAAACGTTATTGAGTTGTGCTCAATATTTTTAGAAACAAAATTATTTTTTAAATGAAATGAACTTTTCAGGTTTAGCCAGATATCAAGAAAGTTCTCCGAATTATTCATTTCCCAGGTTTTCGCCCCTGCTGTTTTCAAATCTATTCGGGTAACCTTGAATCCGTCGTTAGCATCAGCG
>CACEMW010000124.1:0-3138 GCA_902560705.1 uncultured Verrucomicrobiota bacterium | reverse complement strand
GTCTGGCTAATAGCATTGCAGCAGCCACAGAAAACAAAATGGCTGAGAACACTGGTTGGCTGAAACCAAAAAACAAACTAATGGCCACGCCGAATAAAGAGGCTTGAGAAAGTGCTGCAGCCACAAAGATGTTGCCACGCGCCACCACAACGACTCCTAGAAGGGAAAGGCACAATCCAATCAGGATTGCACCGATATAGGTATCGGAAAAAAGAGACCATGATTGCAGAAATTCGTTAATCATTCTTCGGTCTCGTTTGGCTCCACCTGTGCTCGAACAGACAACTCTCCGGAAGGCTCTTTCCTGACTTCTGTCGGTACCCCGAAGGCCATTTCCAAATTTTCTCCTGTCAAAACATCAACTACCGATCCACTTTTTATTTGACGGTTCTTGAAGACCGCCACATGACTGGCATGGCGTCCAGCCATTTGAAGGTCATGCGTCACAAAAATGACCGTGATGCCATGTTCGCGATTGAGTTCAGTAATAGTTTTCAACAACCCCGAGGAGGCAGCAAGGTCCAGCCCGGCAGTCGGTTCATCCACAATCATCAACAAAGGGTCTCGCACCAGAGCACGGGCTACCATGGCGCGTTGTCTCTGCCCACCAGAAACTTTCCAGATGCTGCGATCTCTAATCCAGTGGATTCCCATGACCTCCATGGATTTGTCAACCCGACGTTTAAGCTTGGATTCAGGCACGGGCAATCCGGCTGTGCCTTGCCTAACAAAGGACTGTATAGTCGTCGGAATGCTTGGGTTAAGATCACAGCTTTGAGGCACAAAACCGATACGTGTTCGCCTCGCAAAATCAGCCCGCAAGCGCACCAAACCGCGTTTGGGTCGAAGAGCGCCCAGAAGCGCCTTGATCAAGGTAGTTTTCCCCTCCCCATTAGGCCCAATAAAACACCAAAATTCACCGTTGTGAATTTGCATGTCCACCGACTCCAAAATGATTTGTCGCCCGTAGGAAAATCGAGCTCCTTCGATATGCACGATCGGCACCTTAGCCTCGAGCTCAGCCGTTGATCGATCTTCTACGGGGGCCTTGTGAGATCCTTTGTCTATCAAAGAATCCTCCAGACCAAGCTTCTGAAGTATATTACTACTCATTATGAAATCTTAATCTGAAGGAGTTTTGATGAATTCTACTCATCTAAGGCTTGGATGAGCGTTTCCATGTTATGGCGAATCATGTCAAAGTAGGACGATGTGTCGGGGCGCGCCTGAGTTTGATGACACATAGGCAAAACTCGGGCTCCGGTATTCTCCGAGACAAAGACTGCATGGCGTGCATCGAAATAGGGAGCAGAAAAAATCAAGGAAACCGAGTTAGTTTTCATTTCATCAATGAGCGTGCGCAAGTGCTTGGTTGTTGGTGGCACTCCCGGTTCAGGCTCAAAATAACCCAGCACCGACAGCCCCACTCGTCGAGCAAAGTAAGGCCAAAGGTCATGATCCCCTACGATGACCTTTCCTCGGTGCTTTTCCAATACCCCCAGCCAGCCTTCAAGAGAAAGATTGTGATCTTGTTCAGAAAGAAAAGCGGACAGAGTGTTGTTCGAATAGTGGTTTGCAATTTCAATAATATCATGGCGCTCCGCTAGTGCTTGACCTATCAGAGCTTCGGACAAGCGCTGACGAAAGGTGTTGAAATTTTCCTGGAGAGTCTCCTGCTGAGTTGGGATGAGTGCAATCAGTCGGTCAAGAATCATTTTACCAACTCGAATCCCCTCGATAGGATCCAACAGGTAGTGCGGATTACCGGACTCATGCACACCGCTAGACTGCCCTCCACCGATCGCGTTTCCTACCACCCCAACAAGAGGCATCACACCTTGATAAAGATCCAAAAATCCATCTTGCCCATCGCGAATTTTGGTATTCTTAACATTCGAAATCAAATCGGGATACCAGGCTGCCTCAATATCACTACCCACTTGGATCCATAGATCCGCCTCGTTCATCTTACGGATATAACTGGGCAAAATATCAAGGGTATGAGGGTCTTGATTGCCTTTCGTAAAACAATGCAGCTCGACCACATCCCCAGCGATGGCTTGAACTATTCCAAACAAGTCAGTGGTCGAAACAATCACAGAAGGCATTGGTCCCTCTCCTTGTTGTGTTGAACCATTGGCATCGGCGCGAGCGGAGGAATCGTCTGATGATGAGCCACAACCTACAAGGAATCCACTTAACAGAATGGATCCAAAAACAAGGAAGGATACTACGTTTCGATACTTTTTTTTGTTCATGAAGGCTGTAGGAATTTTTTGACAATGCTTACTCAGTTTGGGTTATGAGTCGCTGTATCCGTTTCACACACCAGGCAAACTTGTTCACCGCATGTGGTACTTTTCTTAAGAGTTTTTTTAATACGAAGGCCACACCAGTGAGAACCAGCTAAAGAGAACCCTCCCAAGGCAGAACCCAAGGCGTTTGGCCAATCCATTTCAAGTGCGCAACAATCAGGAGGTGCTGTCATGTAAACCCAAAACAAGGTCATAGCCCCCATGGCCACAAGGCTGAGAGGCCAATAGTTTTTACTGGCCCTTGTTACTGCAAAGGCACAAAGGCCTGCTAAAGACAAACTAATGAGCATAAACACACGTTCAAAAGTTGGGTTTGCAAGAAAAGTCTTTGAAACCAAAGGCATAGCCAAAACCAGCCAAGGAAGGCAAAGGCAATGAACTCCACAAAGAAGAGATCCGGTCATACCGATCTTATCCCAAACTTCGTGCGCAGAGAACTCACTCGAAGTGAACTTGGATTTCGTTTCAGTCGCTGTATCGATTCTTAGAGACATACATTGGTTCTAAGGCTTTCCTAGAATATAAAATGCACCCTGTGACCGCTTAAAAAAGCAATCACAGGGCACTATTATTTTCTCCACTTTACTAAGACTACGGTAGCAAGCAAGCCTCAGAGTTAACCATTCATCGATCTAATTGCTGGTTCGGATTTGGTCTAACCGGAAGAATTTCGAGAAATCTTTTCCGGTTAGGATGACAGGTCTTTCAATCAAAGCATCCGCTCCCACCACTGGATCTCCTTCTAACAGCCAATTTTCCCCGAGCAGAGAACTCTTACTCTCTAGTTGGTAGGTAACACCTAAGCTGGCATACCAGGAAAGAA
>CACEMW010000123.1:0-3185 GCA_902560705.1 uncultured Verrucomicrobiota bacterium | reverse complement strand
TTCCTCTCACCACGTGCCAAGGAGCAGGATGACAATCTGCTCTATGTCAGAGAGCGCGTGAGAAGATACCCCCTGGATCAGATCTCCCTTTTGGACGATTATTTGAGCGTCTGGCGAGGAGAGAACATTCGATACGATGAGGAAAACCCCATCATCAGTGAATTACTACTTACGGGCTTGGTTAAAGTAAGAGGCGATTTTTTGGTGACGCGAAATCGCATTTATCATCATCTATTTGATCAGCAGTGGATCGAGCGTATTCGCCCAGTCGCTGAAGTGGAGATGCAGGAAGGGACACGGGTAAGAATTCGAGCGAATTGCTCCATTGGTCGGACTCAAGCAAGCGATATTTGTTTACCGAATCCAAGGGTTTCACGTCGTCATGCCATGATTCAGAAAGAATCCAACCAGGAATTGTGGCTCATCGATTCAGACAGTCGCAACGGCACCCTGATCAATGGTTTAAGGGTAACCAAGCCGATGCTTCTCAGGCATCAGGATCGGATTCAGATTGGCCCTTTTACACTCGTTTACCACCAACCGGGAGCCGTGCGCCAAGCACCAGGTGAGTCCACCTCCCTCAACCGCACGGTGCTTGATTTCGAGGATTGAACACGATCCATGATGCACCATCAAAAAACAATTATTGGACCCACAAGGAGAATCAAACATCCAACCTTATACCATATGCCCTCCTCTCAACATCCGCCCGTTCAACCACAAGACATAGGCATCCTGACACCTATCGACGCCCATGATAGGGGCTTATTGTGGACGATCCTCCTCTTCATGGGATGGATGGGAGTCTGTTGGAACATCCAGTCACAAACACAGGGGTCAGAGCCCGCATCTTTTCAGAACCAACGAGAACAATTGAATCGCTACCTGAAGCATCGGCCCAATCACCGACCGCCAAAGAGCATTATTTTATTCATCGGCGATGGCATGGGGATTTCCACCATGACTGCCTCCCGCATCCTTGAAGGGCAGCAAAAGGGCACCGCTGGAGAAGAGCATCGCCTGAGCTGGGAGCACTTCCCTTATTCAGCTCTGGCAAAGGTTTACAACACCAACCAACAAACTCCGGATTCAGCCGGCACGATGAGCGCTATCATGACCGGACACAAAACCAAGGCCTAGACCTTTGGCTATGACCAGCGCGTGGTCCGCGGGGACCACACCTCTGCCAGGGACTTCTAGGGAGAAGCCGCTTCTTGCGAGACGCTTCTGGAATATTTTGAAAAAAAGGTAAATCAACGGGTGTGGTGACCACCGCCTGCGTCACTCATGCCACCCCTGCGGCATGCTATGCTCACTCTCCTGAGAGGAATCGGGAACATGATGCGGACATAAAGGAGAATCACCCGAAGGCACTAGAGGCCGAATTCAAGGACATCGCTCGCCAGCTCATGGAGTTTCCGCATGGAGAGGGACTGGAGGTGGTATTGGAAGGAGGACGTCAGGCTTTTCTTCCAAACACGGCACATGATTATGAGGATCCAAAACTCATGGGACACCGACTGGATGGACGCCATCTCATTGACACCTGGCTCAAGCAACCGGGGTCGTCCTTTGTTTTTGACCGAAAGGGTTTGCTTCAGGTGGACACTTCCTCGACCGAACGGCTGCTGGGTCTTTTTGAACGAAGCAACATGACCTACGAAACAGACCGTATCAAGGAAGTGAGTCCTTCGGACCCCTCTCTAAGTGAAATGAGTCTCAAGGCACTGGAAATCTTGAAGCAAAACCAACATGGCTACTTTCTCATGATTGAGGGCGGTTGCATTGATCATGCTCACCATGCTGGCAATGCCTTTCGGGCGCTCTCCGAAACCATTGCCCTTTCCAAGGCGGTTCATGCCATCCAATCCGCCCTGAGCGAAGAAGAAAAAGAAGATACCTTGATCCTGGTGACTGCCGACCACAGTCATACCTTTACCATTGCGGGGTATCCCACTTGTGGAAACCTTATCCTCGGCCTGGTGGTTGGCAATGATGACCATGGCAACCCGGAGTCCTCACCCAAGAAAGACGCCATGGGGCTCCCCTACACAACGCTTACCTGCGCGAATGGAGGGGGTTATACGGGCCCCATTCAAAACAAGAAGTCCAAGGAAATCACCACTGGCGGGGTTCATTTCCATCTGGATATTGGAGATGGCGGTGGACCACTGGCCGCACACGAGGACTGGAAATACCTTCACACACCCAGAAGCCCTCGGCCTGATCTGAATAAAGTGGATGTCAGCTGCGAAGATTACGTACAAGAAGCAGGGGTTGCTCTGAGCAGTGAGACTCATGCCGGCGAAGATGTGGCTGTGTTTGCCATCGGCCCCATTGCTCATCTCATCCGTGGGGTCATCGAGCAAAATTTTCTCTATCACGTGATGCGTTATGCCTCAGGTGGTATGGAAAAACCTTGAGAGATTCAGACTACGACAAGTGCAAGGACCAGGCGATGAGCCATAAAAGCAGGCCTATTGCCTCAAGAAGACTTCCCCACCAAAATATAAACAAAAAAGAAGGTGTCCCTCGACGGTGTCTTCGCGCCACCTTGAATCCATCCAGACAATCCTTCCATGGAGCCCAGGGATAGAGAAAGAAAGTCGAGGTTCGATTGCGTCGCCTAACGTAGGGCTCAATTTTGAGCAGCCACAGAAAAACCAGACATAACAATCCGGCAGCCAAAATCCACAAACCAATCTGCAGGGGTACAGAAAGAGACTGCGCTGACTCGAACGGGGACATTTAGATAATTTATTCAAAAATAGAGCAGGAAGCAACCCATTCCGGTAACGCTGAAGCGATCTCCTACTGAGGAGGGCCAAAGCGATGTTCTCCCACGCGAGAGGTCTCCAATGAGCGCCAGGTGTCCTGCTCCACTCCGGGATCGGACTGTTCCAACATCCATTGATCCAGTGAATCCCTCAAAGACTGCCTGATGGCTTGAAGTGACGGATCGTCGATTCGGTTACTCATTTCATGAGGATCCATGGTCAGATCATAAAGTTCCTCTGCTAGACGATGAGTGAAGCGCTTGACCAACGCATAGGTTTGAGGGTTATCAGTGGCATCCCAAACCCAACTGGCCCAATAAGGGTTGTTGAGTTTGCCGTTTCCACGGAGACCCATCAGGTGCTTTTCGATATAGATATCATCCGAACGAAGGTTACGGATGTAGTGAT
>CACEMW010000122.1:0-3276 GCA_902560705.1 uncultured Verrucomicrobiota bacterium | reverse complement strand
CATCGCGCAAAACGACTGCTTCGCATCTGTTTTTGGCAGTATTGGCAGCAGACTTTGCCAGGGAAAAGGATACCTCTGGCAGGGAATTGACTTTAGGGAATGAGAAAACCCTGCCTGATGGGCGCCATCCGGGTCAACTCAAATCGGAACTTGGTATGGCGCAAGAAAAAGACCCCTCTCAAGAGAGGGGCCGTGCAAAAGAAACCATGAGGCCTGTCTTTCAACCGAGTCCGAGAGGCGCAAATCCCTTACGGTAGGAGCGCTTCAGGATTTCCTCATTGGCCGCATCATGATTGGTAAAACGATGTTTTGAGGCATCCCAGAGAAGTTCCTGACCGGGATAGCGAGTGGCCTTGACCGCCAGCAACGCCGGCTCGGTAATGCGCACTCCAATCTGGAACGGCGTCCACAGCGGCTTTTTGTCTCCCAGACAGTTGTCTGCCCAATCCTCCCAGTGATGTCTGGGTGCCACCTCGGGCATCGACTCGTTTTCAACCACCTTGCCTTTGCGAAAGACAGTCATGCCACCGTTGGCCTGAAGCAACAGGGTACCTTCCTCACAGACAATCATCGTGTGATTGGCCCCGACCTTGGTGGGAGGCAGGCCCAGGGCACTGAAGGAGGGCAGAAGGCCACTGTCGTTGTAGTGAACAACAAAGTTCTCACGGGCAAAACGATCTCCACCTCCGGGGAAGGTGAGCGTGCTGAGGTTGTGAGACGAGTGGCCGTCGTTGGAAGGTCGCGGTGTATGGGTGATCACCGACTGAGGCGGCGCCAGGTCGTAGGCAAAAAAGAGAATATCCAGCAAGTGACAACCCCAATCGGCAAGTTGGCCACCACCAGTCTCCCAGAAAGCACGCCACCGTCTGGGGGCCAGGTCCTCATGGTAACCGATGTCGCGGGCGATGGGTCCGCGCCAGAGATCCCAATTCAGGTAATCAGGAGCGGTTTTGGCTTCAGGCATGTCACTCCAAGGGTCCGCGAAGTAGTGTCCACGGGTAATCCCCCCCGTCCAGACATGGGCTTCAATCGGTCGACCCAGCTGATTGCGGCGCAGCATTTCAACCGCCTGCATGCGCCCCTTGAGACAAGCACGCTGATTGCCCATTTGAGTCACCAGATCCGGACGCGCGGCAAGGCCTTCACGGATCATCCGAAGTTCGTCCAACTGATGCACCAGGGGTTTTTGGCCGTACATGTGCTTTCCGTGAGCCATGGCAGTCAACATCATGGGACCATGATGAAAATCGGGAGTGTCCACGATAACGGCATCGAAGGTATCCGCTCGGTTGGCAAAGGCTTCGCGGTAATCATGGCAATTCCATGCATCCGGGTAGTCCTTACCCACCTTCTCGAGCATCTGTTGATCTACATCACAAAAGCCGACGAAACGTGACCGTTTGTGGTTCTTGAGACTGTTGCGTTGAAGACCTCCGATACCTCCCACCCCCATTTGAAAAATCTGCAGCTGACTGTTCTTGTTGGCCTGCAGTCGGGTGGAAAGGGCGGGTGCCGCCATGATCGATGTCAGAACGGCTCCGGATCGGAGAAAGGTTCGACGCGTAACGCGCCCCTTAGGAGAGATTTCTGGTTGGTATGCCTTCATGGGATAACAAAGATGATTGCATGGAGACCTCAAAAGCTCAAGCACAAGTCGCACAGCAGGATGCAGCCATTGCAGCCCTCCAAAAAGACCCCATGAAAACAAAGGTGCATCGGGTTTGGGTTGAATCCCCGGAAGCGACTCCTTATATCTATGACATGCGCCTTTTGCCTCTGAACATGTTTTTGCTGGTGTGCCTGCTCAGTGCCTTCCCTGCACTGCCCCCCTCATCCCAGGCACAGGGCCTTCAGAAAAGCGTTATCACCCCACCTTTTGCGTACAATGACGTTCCCAATCTGATGGAAAGTTCCAAGGGAATCTTCCTTTACTGGAGTGCTGGCAGCGGAGAAGGAAAGGTCGATGTCACCATCCAGCAATCCCATTTTGATGGCAGTGCCTGGAGCAACCCAAGACAGGTCGCCCACCATGTGGAGTCCCGACGAGGCGTCCAGCTCGCTTGCTGGAATCCTGTCCCCGTGCAGGGACCCAACGGACAGACGGCCCTGTTCTACCAAGTTGGATCTTCTCGCCAGGCATGGAAGGGACACGTCATATTTTCCTACGATGGAGGATATTCCTGGTTGAATGAACGTTCCCTTCCAAACGGGATTCATGGTCCCACAAAGAACAAACCCATTCTCATGCCCGATGGCAGGTTTCTCTGCCCTTCGAGCAATGAAGAAGCCGGGTGGCGGGTGCATCTCGAGTGGGCCACCCCTTTTCGTGAACGGTGGGGTTGGAACAAAACCAAGCCCCTCAACTCCTCTACGGAATATCGTGCGACCGACCCGGCCGTATTGGTTCACGACGATGAAGACATCCAGGTGCTGTGTCGCACCAAGCAGGGTTACATGGCCGAGTTGTGGAGTCACAATGGAGGGAAGAGCTGGGAGGCCATGCAGCGCGGCCCTCTTCCCAACCCCAACGCATCGTTTGACGCCATCCGCCTGAAAGACGGACGTTTTGCCATGGTCTACAGTCACAGTGGGTGGAAGGCCGATCGCATGAACCTCGCCTTCAGCGAAAACGGTCGTGACTGGGAAGCAGCGGCCATACTGGACCAGAATGAGGCCCACCGATTGGATCACCCCACGATGATCCAAACCGGTGATGGCCAACTGCACATCGTTTTTTCGGTCAACAGCCAGCGCTTTCACCATCTAAGGTTGGATCCCAGCGCACTCAAGACCGCACCCATTGCCAATCAAATCTGGCCCCTGCAAATCAAGTAAACACCTCTCAACCATGACCCCTGAAGAAATTATTCATTCCACCCCTTTGTCGCTACCTCCAGCCCCTGCCCCGGCAGGTGTCTACAAACCCCTTGTTTTACTGGGGAATCTGGCCTACCTCTCCGGCCACGGCCCGGTCACCATGGATGGTTCTCTGCTGACCGGCCGGGTCGGTCAAGACGTGGACAAGGAACAGGGAAAACTGGCCGCGCGGCAGGTGGGGCTCACCATGCTTTCGACTCTCCGTGCCCAGTTGGGGAGCCTCGATCGCGTCGCACGAGTGATCAAGGTGCTCGGCATGGTGAACGCAACGCCCGATTTTGGAGAACACCCTTATGTGATCAATGGCTGCAGCGAGCTCTTTGCGGAGGTGTTCGGAAGCGAGCATGGCATCGGCGCCCGCAGTGCAGTCGGCATGGGTTCCCTACCCGGGAACATCAC
>CACEMW010000121.1:0-3287 GCA_902560705.1 uncultured Verrucomicrobiota bacterium | reverse complement strand
GCGAAAGAAGTGTCCCGATCTCGATTCTCATAATCATGGTAATCTTGATGGTCCTTTCATTGGCTCTCGAATACCTTGCCTCAGCCATGGGGGCTCGAAAACTGGGAGCAACCTGGCGCGGCGTTCTCGGAGCGACTTTAGGGGGCATCGTAGGCTTTGGCTTTGGCCTTGCGGGTTGGATCTTAGGCCCGATGCTCGGGGCGCTTTTGTTTGAACGTCTGGGGGGGCACTCCACCAAAAAGGCGGCAAAGGCAGGAATCGGAGCACTCCTAGGTATTATGGCAGGTGCACTGGGAAAATTCGTGACTGCATGGATCATGGGTTTGATCTTCATGGGCGCATGGTTGTGGAAGATCCTTTAAAGCTTGATGATGGGCAAAATATCTGCATAAAAGAGCGCTGGATCTAACAATCCATTGCTGACACTAATCAGGAGCTGGCTATTAAAGGTAAAAAGAGATTCTTCAGACGGACACCGCGCGACACCACCCGCGTCAATCACAGGATACGCGCTCGCGAAGTCAGAGTCGTTCACGGCGACAAGAATGTGGTGATGGACACCAGAGAGGCCATCAAACTTGCGCAGGAAGCTGGCATGGACTTGGTGGAAATCGCCGAAAATGCTAAGCCTCCGGTTTGCCGCATCATCGAGTATGGCAAATACAAATACGAACAGTCCAAGAAGAAGAAAGCCTCGGATTCCCATAAGCAAAAAACCAAAGAGATCCAGCTCAGAATCGCCATTGATGAGCACGATTATGGCATCAAGCTGGCCAGAGCGGAGCGCTTCCTGGCGCAAGGCGATAAATTAGTGGTTCAATTGCGCTTTCGTGGACGGGAAAATGCCCACAAAGATCTTGGATTTGAATTGATGAAAAAGGTCTGTGAGGACCTCAACACCATGGGTAAAGTCGACCTGCCGCCCAATTTGCGAGGTAAAAGGGTCACGATGACTCTCTCTCCTCTGCCAAAACATCAACAAAAAAGGCAATTCGACAAACATCTGAAACATCTTTCTGAAGAGGCCCTTGCCAATGACGAAGGTGACTTTGATGATGAGGCTCAAGAGAACAGTGAAACCCGGGAGATCGATCAGAACCAGGATCTCGAGCAAGCGCAAGTTTCTGAGCCATCTCAGGAAAAAAGCGCTCCCACTGACGCCTGATCCAATGCCTGCCAGGTGGAATTTCCACCCTCGGATGGTCTTCATTAAGAGAACTCACCTTCCGGGTTGTTTCATGATTAGCCGGTGGCTCGTCTCTGAAGGTTGTTTCATCCATTCACCGTGCTTGCGCAGCGGTTTTGCCTTACCCTTCCAACGACTGGAAGAAACCATTTATGAAAGCTAAAATCATCATTACGCCAAAAAAGGCTGTTCTCGATCCACAAGGTCAAGCGGTTCTCAATGCGCTGGAGCACATGGGATATGAGGGTGTTCGGGCAGCGCATGTCGGGCGCTACCTGGAATTGGAAATCAACGAAAAAACCGATACGGTCTCAGGTCAGATCCAGGAGGCCTGCGAGAGGTTCTTATCCAATCCAGTCATCGAAGACTATCGCATCGAGTGGGAGACAACCGCTGAAGCATAATCATGCTTCCAAGACTAACGATGTCCGGATGATCCATCCAAGAATCTCACAATGAGCCAGAGTTCCAATTCGAATGTGGAGAGTGCATGCCAACGACTTCAATTTGGTGTGGTTCGGTTCCCTGGTTCCAACAGTGATCAGGACTGCATTCATGCGGTCGAATCCATGGGTCATGAGGCCCGCTACATCTGGCACAAGGACACGGACCTTGGGGGCGTCGACGCCGTCTTGGTGCCCGGAGGATTTTCTTACGGCGATTACCTGCGGGCAGGTGCGATTGCCCGATTGAGCCCTGTCATGCATGCGGTGGCTCAATTTGCTGAAGCAGGGGGCCTTGTCATGGGAATATGCAATGGTTTTCAGATACTTTGCGAGGCAGGTTTGCTGCCAGGAGCGCTGATACGAAATCGTTCACTGCAATTTCGTTCGGAATTCGTCCATCTCAAGGTCATGCATGACCAATCGCCCTTCACTCAATGCACCCAGGATGGAACCCTTCTGCGCATTCCCATTGCTCATGGCGAGGGTTGCTACTATGCCGACGAAAAGACCCTGGCTGAGATGGAGGAAAATCGTCAGATTCTATGGAAATATGCCACCTCATCGGGTGACCTTGAGGAGCACGCCAATCCGAATGGTTCGGTCCAACACATCGCGGGAGTCTGCTCCCGAGAAGGAAACGTTGCTGGACTCATGCCCCACCCTGAACGTGCCTGTCAGCAAATCATCGGCAGTGACGACGGGCAGCTTGTCTTCAAAAGCATCATTCAGCATTTCACTCAAACACACTGAAAATGCCTTGGGTTGAATCCCCATCCTATGCGAAGGCCGCACAGCATTCATTTTTTGCCTGAATCATCATGTCAGAACTAGCCATCACTCCCGAACTCATCCAACAGCATAACCTGAGCGAAGAGGAGTATCAGCTCATTCTCGAACAACTGGAACGAGAACCAAATTTAACTGAATTGGGCATTTTTTCGGTCATGTGGAGCGAACATTGCTCGTATAAAAATACGCGACCCTTGCTCAAGGGGTTTCCGACCCGCAGCCCAAAAGTCCTCGTTCCTGCAGGTGAGGAAAATGCCGGTGTCATTGACATTGGGGATGGACTCGCCATCGCCTTCAAAATCGAATCGCACAATCACCCCAGTGCTGTCGAACCGTTCCAAGGTGCTGCGACAGGTGTGGGAGGCATCATTCGCGATATTTTCACCATGGGGGCTCGCCCGGTCTGCGCGGTCAATTCGCTTCGTTTTGGCAGTCTAAAGTCTCCCGAAGTGCGTCGGCTTTTCAAAGGGGTGGTCGCAGGTATCGGGCATTATGGAAATTGTTTTGGGATCCCCACGGTAGCTGGCGAGGTTTATTTTGATGAATCTTACGAGGGAAATCCCCTGGTCAATGCATTTTGCCTCGGGGTTTTGCGCCATGAACAAATTGCTCGTGGAGCTGCAAAAGGCGTGGGCAATCCGGTTTTCTATGTTGGACCGGCAACGGGTCGTGATGGACTAGCAGGTGCTGCTTTTGCCTCTCAAAACCTGACCGAAGAGTCCGCACAGCAACAAAGAGGCGCTGTTCAAGTCGGAGATCCGTTCATGGAGAAACTTTGCATGGAAGCCTGCCTTGAGTTGTTGGCTACCGGAGCTGTCGCTGGCATTCAGGACATGGGGGCTGCGGGATTAACCTGCTCGACTTGC
>CACEMW010000120.1:0-3320 GCA_902560705.1 uncultured Verrucomicrobiota bacterium | reverse complement strand
GGGCAAGATGACACCCCATCCCCCATTATCGAGGACTCGCTTGATGTTTTCCCCTGTATTCCAAGCAGGACGGGCCAAAGGAACGGTGTGGGTGGATGCGATGGCAGAATAGCACAAGGACGCTGTCTCAACCCCAATGGGCATGTGTTCAATATTCAGGTTCAGCCAATCAAAGCCGACCTGGGCCATCAGGGTGGCTGTGGTGGGGTCGGGAATCGAGAGCCATGTGCCGATGCTGGCTTCTCCTCGTTTGAGCTTGGCTTTGACGTAATTGGTTTTCATCAGGAATTTCTTGGTGCAGGCTTGGAGGCTCGTAACTGAGGCTGGTCGAGCACCTCGGGATTCACCAGCAGGCCGGGGGTGCGACCCTCCATCAGATCCACGATGGCCTTCGCTGCCGCCATGCTGATGCGTTCACCCGTCTCAAGACTACTGGATGCCTGGTGCGGTGACATGAGCAAGTTGGGGGTGGTTCGATATGGATGGTCCTCGGGGAGCGGCTCCTGCACATAGGCATCGAGTGCAGCACCTGCAATCACTCCCTGCTTAAGGGCCTCCATGAGGGCCGACTCCTGAACATGACCCCCACGAGCCGTATTGACCAGCAGCGCGGTGGGCTTCATCTGCTTGAGTTCTGCCTCACCCATCATTCCTTGGTTGGCATCCGTCAACGCCGCATGGATGGTCACGAAATCACTCTTTTGCAGCAGTGTTTCCAAGTCGACAAACTCCACACCCATCGCCTGGGCGTCCGGATGGGGCTGCACGTCATAGGCCAAGCACTTCATGTCAAACCCACTGGCACGCTTGGCAACCGCTCGGCCAATCCGGCCACATCCGATGATGCCGAGCGTTTTCGCGCACATGTCCACTCCCCATTCGGTCTTCCAACCTCCCTCTCGCATGGTTTGATGCACACTATGGGTTCGCCGAGCCAGGGTCAGAAGCAGGGCAAAGGCATAATCCGCAACCGCATCATCCAGCAGTCCAGGCGTGTAGGCGACCGGAATCCCCGCGTGGGTGGCATCAGCGATGTTAATGGAGTCGTAACCCACGCCCCATCGGGAGAGGATTTTCAATCGGCTGGCCTGAGGTGCAGCAAAAACAGACGAATCATAGGCATCCGGGCTACAAAGTACCGCATCGTGACCCTCTAGGTGTTTCAAAAGTTCATCCTCCTTGAGCGGCCCCCATTTGGGAGGAAGGGTGACTTGGCAACCCTTTGCCTTGAGAAACTCAATGGCGGGCTTGCCCACCACGGCAAAGGTACGAGCAGTAATTAAAACGTTCCACGACATGAGGGCCAGAGTTTACCCACCCGGTGGAACGCTTCAAGATCACATTGAGCCACCGAGGGTTAGGAAAGGAGGGTTTCGCCTCATTGACAGCCCTTGTGGCTGGGATACATTTCCGTGCTCATGGCCAAGGCTCAAAGAGATTCCTTCATCAAGCTTCGCGGTGTGCGACAGAACAATCTGAAGCATTTCGACTTGGATCTGCCTCTGGGCAAGTTGATCGTCATCACTGGATTGAGCGGATCCGGAAAAAGCTCTCTTGCCTTTGACACCCTCTATGCGGAAGGACAACGACGCTACATCGAGACCTTCACACCTTACGCCCGTCAATTTTTTGATCGGATGGACAAACCACAGGTCGATCGTATCGAAGGGATTCCCCCAGCCATTGCCATCGAACAGCGCAACACCGTCAAGACGACGCGCTCCACCATCGGAACGATGACCGAAATCTGTGACCACACCAAGGTGCTATGGGCCACCAAGGCCTCGCTATTCTGTCGTGGTTGCGGAGAGCCGGTCATCGCGGAAGATCCTCATACCTTGTGGCAGATCTGGTCGGCAAAAAGGCCTGGAGAACCCGTGCTGATCACTTTTGAAATACCGACCAGCAAGGAGTGGGGGCTGGAAAATGCCTTGGAATTGATTGCGCAACAGGGCTACACACGCCTTCTGATTCAAGGTCAGATCACTCCACTGGAATCTGCCTTGGAGGCACTGCAAGGCCCCTTCCCCGAGCACCTCTGCGTGATACAAGATCGCATGATGCTCAAATCATCGCAAAGGCCCCGGTTCATCGAGGCCTGTGAGGTGGCCTACCAATTTGGTAAAGGCTATCTGAAGGTACATCAAATGAGCGTGGACAGAAAAAGTCTGCTCAAGACTCAAAATCACTCGATGGCCCGACATTGCGCGGCTTGCGAGCAAGATTACTCAGAACCTTCGGCTTCACTTTTCAGTTTCAACCACCCCGCCGGTGCCTGTCCTGAATGCCGCGGCTTTGGGCGAGTGATCACCATCGACTATGACCTGGCTATCCCAGACCGCCGCCTCAGCCTGGAAGAAGGAGCCGTTCGACCCTGGCAGACAGGGCAGGGGGTGGAGTGCCAGAAAGACTTGCTTCAGTTTTGTCGGCGCAGAAAGATCCCCACTCGGAAACCTTTTGAGAGCCTGACTCCCACTCAACAGACTTGGGTGATCCAGGGGGATCCGGATTATGGCATGGATGCCGATCATCAGTGGCCCAAGGCTTGGTATGGGGTCAAGGGTTACTTCGATTGGCTGGAATCCAAATCCTATAAGATGCACGTGCGTGTGCTCCTTTCCAGGTATCGATCCTATCAATTGTGCCCCGAGTGTCAGGGAGCCCGGCTCCAGCCTGAATCCTTGAACTACCGCATGCCTTTGCCGGGAAAAGCATCCTCTTGGATTGACCTACCGGGTTTCTATCGGCTGCCTCTCAACGAGGCTCTGGAAGCAGTTCAGGGCTGGCAGAAAACCTTTCGACCCAAGGGAACGGAACCGCTGGGGATGGTGCTGGAAGAAATGTCCTCCCGACTTTCGTTCATGGTGGAGGTCGGGCTGGAATACCTGAGCCTGGATCGGCCCACTCGCAGTCTCTCGGGGGGAGAAACCGAACGCGTGAATCTCACCCGCTGTCTGGGCAGTCGGCTGGTCCACACCCTTTATGTGCTCGATGAACCCAGCGTCGGGCTCCATCCCCGAGATACCGATCGACTGATCCACTTGCTCAAGGCTCTCAGGGATCATGAGAACACGGTGGTCGTCGTCGAACATGAATCCAGCATGATGGAGGAGGCCGATGAGATCATTGATATTGGTCCAGGCCACGGAAAAAGTGGCGGCTCCTTGATGTTTCAAGGCCCGCCCTCCAAGCTCAAACGCCATAAGGCATCCCTCACCGGCCAGTATCTGGGAGGTCACCGAACCATCGATGCCTTCAAGGGAAGATCCAAACCCTCCAAGGGCAAGGACCGGTGGCTCAAACTGCGTGGTGCGACCAAG
>CACEMW010000119.1:0-3416 GCA_902560705.1 uncultured Verrucomicrobiota bacterium | reverse complement strand
CGGTCCCAAACTTGGTTACAATTTGTTTTGAACTAACGTCCCAGACCAATAGAAAACATAAAATTGAAATCAAAGGTAATACCAGGCCATTGAAAATGGCCTTAAATTGGCTGCGAGGATCTTCGCCTTTCAAAAGAAACAGAAAAGGAGTAATCCATCCCAATCTTATTTTTTTCAGGAATCCAACGAACCGGTAGAAGGTTTGTTCATTCATAGATTTATAATTTAAAACAAATGGACAAATTGTTTTTTTAAACAGGTATGTGGTAAAAAGTACCACATACCTGTAATGATGATTATTGGGCGCTAAGATCCATTTCTTCTTTAATTCCAATTTCGAAACTATTTATGTACTCAATTGGTTTGCGACCATCGTAAGGATTACCGTCAATAAAGTCATTACTTGGCTCGCGATAACCAACCCACGTGTCATTTGCATCCTCAATGGGCGGCAGTAAATCTTTTGTCATTAAACCCTCCTCAAGCAAATGACTAGCAGCCTCAAGGTATATATCTGGACGATATATCCTTTTAGCAGTATCGTGATACCATTTAGCTGGCTTCGATTCTGAAATCTGCCCCCATCTTCTCATTTGCGTTAGAAACCAAACACAATCGCTGAACCAAGGAAAACTAGCGTAATGATTAAAGAAAACATTGAAATCAGGCATTGGACGTTTATCCGTTTGCTGAAAATAAAAATACCCAGTCATACTATTCTTAATAACTTCATAGTCTGCACCAACATACTCTGATTGGGACAAAATACGGGCTGCCTCATGTCGATTTATATAGTTCCCAGAATCATCCTTCTTATCCAACCACATTCCTGCCCTTATTAAGGCCTTGGTAATTGCTATAAGCGTTTGAGGATTTTCATCGGCCCAATCCTTGGTGGCGCCAAAAACTTTTTCAGGATTATTTTTCCAAATATCATAATTTGTTGTCACGGGAACTCCTATTCCGCGTACGACCGCCTGCTGATTCCATGGTTCTCCAACACAATAACCAGCTATTGTTTTAGCCTCCAAAGTTGCTGGCATTTGAGGTGGGGGGGTGACAGATAACAAAACATCGGCATCGGTAGTTCCAGTCGCATCAACAGCCCCAGAGGCTAAATCAACATAATACCCAGGACGTATTCCTGCGGCTGCGAGCCAGTAGCGTATTTCATAGTTATGAGTCGATACAGGAAAAACCATTCCCATACGGATAGGTTTTCCCGCTGCTTTTTGCTCATCAACAATTGGCTTTAAAGAATCCGCAGTTATTGGATGCTCAGGTCTCGGTGATTGTAGTGCTGGATCATTAGACTGCATTTGTTCCCACAAATCATTCGAGACAGTTATACCATTTCCATTATAATCAAGGCTATAAGGAGTGATAATATGAGCCTGAGTCCCGAAGCCAATTGTAGCACCAATGGGCTGACCGGCTAGCATATGGGCACCATCAAGCTCTCCAGAAATTACCCTATCTAATAGAATTTTCCAATTCGCTTGGGCCTCAAGCCTCACCTCGAGCCCTTCATCCTCAAAGAACAATTTTTCCTTCGCTATCACCAATGGAGCACAATCCGTTAATTTAATAAACCCAAATATTAACTCATCTTTTTCAACATCTAACAGTTCTGCTGTAACCGTCGATCGGATATTTGCGAAAACTGTCAATGTTAAAAGTAGGGATGAAACAATACTTTTTAAATTTGTTATGTTAATCGTTTTTTTTGGTGATTTTTGTAGGTCATGGAAAGATTGTTTTTTTGTTTTAACTGTTTTAGTATTCATGTTTTAGTTTGGTTTATTTTCTTAGTGCAAATAGTATTGTATTTAAGTTATATAGCTTCAGACAATTTGGAGCCCTCCCTAGATTCAAGGATTGAGGAAGCCTCGTTATAAACGTCACATCGAAAAAGCCTTTTATAAAATACTGTAGAATCAAGCTCAACCCTCTCAAACACACCTGCGTCAACAAATTTTTGATGGGCCCATTCCGCCTTCTTTGGATCGGGCTCGTTCATTCCAGAACCGCTAAACATCATGAAAGGTCGGACTGAATCTAAGGAAGAATTACTGTTGCGGATAATGTTACCTTGTAGGGAGTCTAAAAGAATTTCTGCAGATAAATTTAGGTAGTCATGATGCGATAAAATTTGGCTCACTACTGGCAGCATTTCCGGGGTCTCACAAATCTTGCAGGCCTCCAAAAGAGCTAACACTAAGCGTAAGGTTTGATCACGGTTTTCATCTACGAAGGATTCCGTCATCATCAACACCTTTTCAGGATGGCAAGGCAGTAGCTCGGCACTAGTAGCAACGCAAAACCCAATATCAGCCATTACACCAACTGTATTCCATGGCTCACCTACGCAGTATCCATCGATGTGCCCAGCGCGGAGATGGGGGACCATTTGCGGCGGAGGAAGAACAACAATGTTAACTTCAGTCTTTGGATCAATCCCTGCCGATTGGAGCCATTTTCTGATTAGTAAAAGATGACTTCCATAACGGGATACGACAGCAAAAGTGGGAGGGCGTGAAGATTTACGCTTTTTGTGCTGACGAAGAATAGTTGAGGGAGTTTTACATCCTTCATCGTGGTATTGTTTAGACACTGTGATTCCGTTGCCCTGTAAGCTCGTTACCAATGGAACAATAAATCGCTCTTCATGAGAACGCGCAGAAAATGGCAATCCGACCAAAGCTTGAGCGGCTGTTAATGCTCTTGTTGCGACACGATCACGAATTGACGCCCACCCCAATTCTCGGCTCAGGTGAACATCTAGTCCATGTTTAGCAAAAATACCTAACTCCCTAGCAAGCATAAATGGGGCTGCATCATTCAATGGAACAAAACCCAATCGCATTGGTATTTGAGCGGTGTTCGATTTACTGCTGTTTGATTCTATTTTCTGAATCACAGGCCCCTAAGAGCACTCTGGATGCCAATAACCAGTATTGAAGAAATTCCTCCTGAAAAAAAATAAACGATGAGCTGAATCATTCAGATTGATGCACATAGTGTTGGCTGATATGCCTTTACGGGATTGACAGAATCAAACACGGGCCAATTTTGGAATCTCTACGTTACACAAAAATACTTCCACTCACCCAATCTGCTTGTTCTGTCTAAAACGGTAATGCCGCTGTGTGCGATTTTATGCATTTTGGTCGAATTGACGCACTTCTAAGGTTCCGTATGTGTCTAATTTGATTGGTATTATTCTTGCTAAAGAGTTTTCGAATAGTTGCGATTTTGTATCGACAAATTGTATTATTTTTCTGGCAATCACCGATTTTTGGAAAACAGATGATAGACAGCCGAAAGCTAAAAGTTTTTCTGACAGTAGCTCAATGTGAAAGCTACACAGCCGCTTCGAGGGTTTTAAATACAGTGCAATCCACCATTAGCCATTC
>CACEMW010000118.1:0-3428 GCA_902560705.1 uncultured Verrucomicrobiota bacterium | reverse complement strand
GGATAGTTTTTCGGTAATGTGATGATGTCTAGGCTGAGTGGTCTAGTCCTCAATTAGTGACAACGTAGAAATACGGTAAATCGACCTCATCAGCTTCGGTTGGTGAGGTTTTTTTCGTGGCGTGATTTTGGGTTCTGTGGCGTGTATTATTGCAGTGAAACGCATCACTATGACTGCTCAAATTTGCCTCGTGCTTTGCCTTATTAGCTTTGGATGCGTTTCCCATTGGCAGCCGCCGACTGTCCGGGAACAAGTGAACACCCCTGGTTTTCAGCCTCTGCGGGTCGATTCAACACCAGGCCCTATGCGAGAATTATATGATCCTGATGTTTTGTTTCCTCCTGATAACTAAATTGAATCATTTATTGCTCCTGCTATTGGATGCTCAGGGGCGGGTTTTTTCGTGGCGGGAATCGATGCTCTGTGGCGTGTATTGAGTATGAAAGCAGGTCAGAGCAAGTTGCTGCGGGTTCTGGGAATTATCGGAATTGTTGCTTTCATCGGGTTCTTCATTATGAGATCCGAGACGTTCGTAATTATTATGGATGACCCCAGGGGTGTCATTAATGATTTTTTTGACAGTCCCATAGAGTTCACTGTGCATCTGATTGCATGGTTATTAGGGATTAGGGTTGGTGGCGCCTAACCCTACCTCCGACTCAAGTAATCCTGTGCTTTCTCCACCGAGCTGAACACTGGACCGATTCGTTTTCCTCGGTCTGAGTAGACTCTGACGCCGGACCTGCTCCTACTGTTGGATACTCAGGATCCTTTTTTTGTGCATTTCGTCTGTCGATTAGTGCAACCAATCAGTTGCAGTATAGATAGGTTTTCGGCAATCTGGTTATGTCTAGGCTGAGTGGTCTAGTCATCCAGCATGAAGAAACTGGATTCATGGACCCCACCGGCTCCGGCTGGTGGGGCTTTTTTGTGCCTAGTTGCGGCTGAGGAAGTCTTGGGCTTTTTCCACCGAACTAAACACAGGGCCGATTCGTTTTCCTCTGTCTGAGTAGACCCTGACTCTGATACCCGCTCCTGCTGTTGGATACTCAGGGGCGGGTTTTTTCGTGCATTCAAGTGATTGAATTTAGCAAGTCAACAAATGCGGACAGGAAGCCTGTTTCAGCATAGTGGGAATCGTTGGTTCTACGGCATAACCCTTCAACGGTCGTCGTACCATATGAGTTCAAACCAAAATACCCCACTAGCTTCGAGTGACTTCGGCTGGTGGGGTATTTTTGAGTCTAGTTGCGGCTGAGGAAGTCCGGCGCTTTCTCAACCGAGCTGAACACAGGGCCGATGCGTTTGCCCCGTTCTGAGTAGGTGTTGATGGCTTATTGATTGTCGGTAGGAATATTTTGTGCCAAAAAGTTGTTGAAGTGGTTACCGAACACTTTGAATGCTTTCATTTGAACCTGTGACCTGTTTGACGCGAAAATAGGTCTCTTGATTGAGCGTTACGTCTAATTCAACGGTGAGCAGATCACCTGTTCCCTCCCCAGAGCCAACGGTTTCTCAACCTAGAGCGGTAACATTATCAGTCCCTTCAATTATATATTGAGAACCGACTTGAGTATTAAAACTCATTCTCAAGTTTGGATAATCAAATTCATAAGATTCAATAATCACACCTGTCGTAGAAATATCATCGTTGGAAGCCATGTCAGGGAAAAAATCTGAGTAAAGATAAGAACGCACATTAACTTTGGCTAATTCAGTTTGTAACTCGCTTAAATACCACGTTATAAGGTTAGTGTCTGGATCCAATTCAAGGCTATGATCCGCTTGAACCAAATCAATTATGGCTGCTTCATTTTCCTCACCTGCGTGTTCAAGGACATCAAAGGTGACCGACATAGCTACGGAATTAAAATCAGATGAAAACTCTGCATTGAGACCGGAATTGTAATAGGTGAATCCATTCCAAACACCGGATGCAGGCGAGACAGGTTGGATATATTTCCAAAATCCTTCACGATCTACATTATTGAACAGCATGTTAGTTTGTTTCAATTCCGACGGAACTTCTCCGTCCATGACCCTAAAAGAATTAGATGCCAGGATCGTATAGCTGTCATCAAGGAGTAGGCGAACAGTGTAATTTCCCGGAGATAAATCTGAAAAAGTCAGAGTACCGTTTTTTGTAGAAGTATTACCTGTATCAGTGCCATCAACATACGACCATTGGACTGAGTCAACTTCACCTGGTTGACTTCCTTCGGTATAAATGCCAATCCAGTCCTTTGAGCTTTCTGAGCTTTCTGAGCTTTCTGCAAATGATATCGATACATTACTCCCCTCAGGATAGAAGGTTTGCGAAAGTGTGACACTTGGCTCGCCACTGATAGGCGTATTGGTCGAATTTGGAATAAGTTTCTTCAAAGTCATGCTCTCTCGAGAATGATTTGTAAGTCGATTTACGATTTCAATATCATCATATAGAGTGCTTGTTTCTGTGAAGTCTTCATATCCATGTATGGTGCTAAATGGACCCAAACGATGAACCAATATATCATTTTCATCGGTGATGTAGGCTACATTCTTCGAAAGAAGCTCCTCTATCACTGATACAAATGGCAAATTTTTATCTAAATGGAGGGAATCAGTAGCGAGGTCCAAATAACAACTGTTAAAGTCATCTGAATATGTAAGAATTGCTTTTAGTTTTTCAAAAGCAATTCCTCGCAAGTTACCATTCTGTTCTAATACTTCAGTTCCAAAAATCCCTGGCTGTAATTCGTTGTCTAGCAGGGCGAATTTGAAATCCTCACTTTCATCAGTCCATTGCAACTCGTTTCCTGCACCGCAATATAGCAACAAGCCTGCCAGTTGCTGCAACTGCAAACCCTAAAGGGTTTTTGCAGTATGCACTAGACCTGGCTCTAGCTCTTGCACTGCAAAGCTGCAGTGATCCAAATACGAGTCACAGGGTCCTTTGTTGCCGAACCATCCGTTGCGATTTGTTTTAACAGTGTGTGAAATGTTCGTCCACTCATACCGGTTTCCTCACGAGCCAACTTGAGCCAGTCCTTTGTTTTGCACCCATCCTCAGGCAACAGCTCAAACAACTGAACGGCACTGAACTTTCTGGATGCTTCAAGGTGTGGCAGGTAAAAGTCGACAGCATCTGACAATGAACATTTGAAGGGTGCCAGTTGCTCAGCACATTGGACTGCCTCCAGTCTTAGTTCATCACTGATTGCGAAAGCCTTGTTGCCTAGGTTCTCCAGTTCGATGAGGATTTGATCCTTACGAGTTGAAGCTTCTTTTTTGGTTCTGAAAAACTCCCTACGACGCATTGAATCCTTGGTGTATGAAACCACCCATTTGCTAGTGGAACTGTGCCCGTAGGGCTTGACGGAAACAGGTGATTTCCCCATGCGAGTATGTTCGCATTAGGTCAAAATCGCGTCAATAAAACGTCAATG
>CACEMW010000117.1:0-3465 GCA_902560705.1 uncultured Verrucomicrobiota bacterium | reverse complement strand
GATTTCCAAAACGAGATAATTCCCATATTGACCAAAGTAGGTTGCAACGCCGGCGCCTGCCACGGAGCAGCAATCGGTCGGGGAGGATTCAATTTGTCACTCTACGGGGGCAATCCCGAAGCCGACTTTGACGCAATCGTGCATTATATGGGTGGTCGACGAATCAACCTTTCAAAACCTGAGGAAAGCTTGATTGTACTGAAGCCGACGTTTGCAATCGAACATGGGGGCAAGTTCCTCTTGGACGATGATGACGAGGCCACTCAGTTTTTGTTGCGCTGGATCCGCCAGGGAGCCCCTAAAGAATCTTCGAGGGAACTTACGAAAGTAGAAATTGCGCCACAGAGTCACGTCGCTGAGTTGGTTGGTGAATCCGTTTCGCTTCGGTCGACGGCATACTATTCGGATGGTTCCCAGCGCGATGTTACGAAATGGACGGTGTTTACTTCAGAAGATTCTTCTGCTGTCGAAATTAATGACGAATTGGCCGAGTTACGCGTCTTGCGGAGGGGGCGTCACATTGTCACGGCCCGTTACGCCACCGAAGTGTTGCCGATCGAGCTCGTCGTTCCGCTGACAGATATCGATGTCAACCTGGCAGCGGAGTCACGGGGGAATTTCATTGACGACCACATTCTTAAAACATTGGAAACGCTCGGATTGCCTCTTTCAGGCAAAGCTGGCGATGCCACATTTCTGCGTCGTGCAACCCTAGATCTGACCGGACGGCTGCCAACTCCAACGAAAGTTGAATCGTTTCTACGAGATGAAGGTTCTAACAAGCGATTAATTCTGATTGAAGAGCTACTAAATTCCAATGCCTTCACTGACTACTGGACGCAACAACTCGGTGCTCTCCTGAGAATCGATGAACGGGACGAAGGAGAGGAGTCAACAAATGTGTACTACGAGTGGCTGCGGAACCAACTGGAACGGCGCACGAGTTACAAGGAACTGGCCCATACCTTGATCACGGCAATCGGGAATACGAATGAATTCGGTCCTGCCAATTTCTACCGAACAACTCGAGGGCCGCGCGACCAGGCTGAGTTCTTCAGTGAACTATTCATGGGGAGTCGACTCAGATGTGCCAATTGTCACAACCATCCGTTGGACCGTTGGACTCAGGATGATTATCATGGATTGGCCGCTATTTTTGCCAGGGTTGAATATGGAAACGTAGTGGAGAAGAAGCCTACAGGTTTTGTTGTTCACCCGGCCACCTCGGAACCGGCCCAACTTCAGGTTCCTGGCGTAGCAACGCTGATAGACGATCTGGCCCCTCTGGATCAACTCGCTGATTGGCTGACTGGAGATCAAAATCCATATTTTGCCAAAGCGATTGTTAATCGATTATGGAAGCAAATGATGGGGCGTGGTTTGGTCGAACCAGTCGATGATTTTCGGTCTACCAACCCGGCGACTCACCCAAAACTTCTCGACAGGTTGGCTGCTGATTTCATCGAGAATGGATACAGTCTTCGGCACACGTTAAAGGTAATCGCCAGTAGTAGTTCATACGCTCGCAGTTCGAACGCCACCAACCAGAACAAAGACGATGATCGATTCTATTCCCACGCCCTCCGACGCCCTCTCGAAGACGCCGTTCTTGAACGTGCGATCGCGGAAGTGTTGGCGGTTTCGCAAAGGCCCAAGGAGCGCTCAAACCCATCTGGCGGCTTGGCAGGAAAACTCAGCCTTCTCAATGGCCCGTGGCTCAACGCCAAGATTGCCAACAAGGAGAACCGACTCCACCGCCTTTTGAATGAGGGTCGTGAACCGCTTGAGATAGTGGATAATTTCTATCTCGTTGCGCTTGGACGCCATCCATCAGAGGCAGAGCGAAACTATTGGGGACAGCTCTTTTTAAAGTCAAATTTCCACACCCTAATTGAGGACTTCATCTGGGGGCTGTTGACTAGTCGGGAGTTCGTGACCAATCACTGATTATTTGAAGAAGGTGCATCATGATTACAAAACATTGTGACGGGATCTCACGTAGAGACTTTGTTCGAGTGGGTGGTTTGACCGCGATGGGCTTGGGTCTCGGTAATTTTTCCCAGCTACAGATTGCTGCCTCCACCAATAAAGAAGCTGAGATACATGCCCGCGCCAAGTCGTGCATTTTGGTATGGCTGGACGGCGGCCCAAGCCACATCGAAACATTTGATCCCAAGCCCGATGCGCCGGTTGAAGTTCGAGGACCTCTATCTTCCATCAAAACGAATGTGCCGGGAATTCACGTCAATGAGTGCTTGGAACGAACTGCTAAGGTGATGAACAAGCTGGCGATCATTCGGTCAATGACTTCTTCGCTGGGTGAGCACGCTTTCGGAACACACTACCTGCTGACCGGCTATAAGCCATCTGCAGCTCTGGAGTATCCGACCATAGGGGCGACTATGGCACATGTTCGGAAACAGTCTGGAGTGCTTCCCCCCCATGTTTCTGCACCGGGAGTCGTAAGCGCGGTTTCTGGAAACGGCTATCTACCGACATCAACCGCGCCGTTCACAGTCGGAAAGGACTTCAGGATTCGAAATCTGGATTTTTACCGGGGCATTGACCTTGATCGAATTGACCGGCGTCTTCAAATCGTTGGAGCATTTGATCAGTTCAGTCGCATCCGGGATGCGTCCGCTTCCCCGGAGCTAGACCCAGATCTGGAGCGTGCCTACAATTTGATCGCGTCGAAGGACGCCAAAAGGGCATTTGATCTTTCAGAAGAACCAGCGGCACTTCGAGAACGCTACGGCAATGACCGAGGAAAGGGGATCGGGCAAGGCTGTCTGCTAGCGCGGCGATTGGTTGAACGCGGCGTACCGTTTGTTACGGTTAATAGCACTGGTTGGGATACGCACAGTAATATCGCGGAGCTCAAGTCACGTTACCCGACGGACACTAAAGGACACCTTCCGTCTCTCGATCTGGCGTTAAGTGCATTGATCACGGATCTATCAGACCGCGGACTCCTCGATGAAACCCTCGTGGTTGTCATGGGTGAGTTCGGGCGAACACCCAAGATCAACCCCACAGGAGGCCGTGATCACTGGCCAAATGTCTTCAGCGTGGTAATGGCTGGAGCAGGGATCGAAGGCGGTCAAATCATTGGGAGTAGCGATTCATTGGGAGAATTACCTGCCAATAATCCAATCACTCCATCGGATTTATCGGCAACCATCTTCACGCTTCTTGGAATCAACCCTGCGATGGAGCTTCACACTTCGGACGGACGCCCTGTTAGAGTGGCACCCGACGGAGCGAGAGTAATCGAGGAACTGGTTTAGTCTACCACGTGCTGTGAACCCAAAACCTCGAAGTGCAATAGGATACCTATTGTCCGCGATTATGCGGATTTCATTTATCGTCCTGCTTTCAACGATTGAGGCCTTTTCGGCCGATCCGCCGATCACGTCACTTGCTTTTACGCCTGATCAGCAATCGGTAATCGCCGGCTCGCAAGAT
>CACEMW010000116.1:0-3499 GCA_902560705.1 uncultured Verrucomicrobiota bacterium | reverse complement strand
GGACCGATGTATTACCTTAGAGAGGGTCTTGCCAAACACAATTGGCCCACTTTAGGAAAGGTCATGGCTGTCATCTTCGCCATTGCCTGCATCGGAGGGTCCTTGGGAGGTGGTAACATGGTCCAAATCAATCAGGCTACCCAACAATTGGTCGAAGTAACCGGTGGTGAAACATCCATCTTCGCCCAACAAGGATGGATCTTTGGTGTGGTCATGGCTGCCATCGTAGCGCTGATCCTGATAGGCGGCATCAAAAGCATTGCCAAAGTCACCGAAAAACTCGTCCCCATCATGGTGGGTATTTATATCGCTGGGGCCTTGGCCGTTCTTTTTGCCCACACGACTGAAATCCCCGCTGCGATCGGAAAAATCATTGGCGGTGCCTTCAATAATGACGCCATGTATGGCGGCATCATCGGGGTTCTGATTCAAGGATTCCGCCGCGCTTCCTTTTCCAATGAGGCAGGGATTGGCTCGGCATCGATTGCCCATAGCGCTGCTCGAACCAACGAACCCGTTTCCGAGGGAATTGTCGCATTACTCGAACCATTTATCGACACGGTTGTCATCTGCACCATGACGGCCCTGGTCATCATCATCTCCGATTATGGCGCATTCGAACAAGCCGAAGTGCTTGCTAGCGCCCAAGCCGGAAACCTACAAGCAATCAATTTGACATCTTCAGCCTTCAGCAGCACGCTTTCTTGGTTTCCGCTCATTTTGTCAGTAGCGGTCATCCTCTTCGCCTTGAGCACCATGATTAGTTGGAGCTATTATGGGCTAAAAGCATGGACCTACCTTTTCGGAGAAAGCCAACTTTCGAGCCTCGCATACAAAACGCTGTTTTGTCTGTTCGTCGTGATTGGTTCGGCGATCTCGGCTCAAAGCGTTTTTGATTTTGGTGACGCCATGATTTTTGCCATGTGCTTTCCAAACATGCTCGGGCTCTACTTCCTGGCAAGGGAAGTCAAGCACGATTTGAACGACTACCTGAGGAGGGTCCGTAGCGGAGAAATTAAGAGGTTTTCCTGAGGATCAGACTATTCGGTAGTCAGCCGGAAAAAACGAATCGAAGCTGTCTCCGGAAACTCAATTGTGGCGTGAAGCGTACGCAGTGTCTTCATGGGCTTAACATCCCACAACGACTGCCATTCTTGGAGGTCTGAACTGCCCTCAAGCCTGTATGATTGAGCAGATTTCACCTGAAATCCAAAAGAAATACCATAAGCGTGAAAACTTACTGAATGCATTTCCAGCCTGTCGGAAGTCTCCAAAGGATTCGTCCCAGCGTTGAATTCATCTTTGTTCGTCATACCATCCCCATCGGTGTCCAGCACGAAAGCTTCAGGCATGAAGGGATCCATCCCAAAAGCGATCTCCCACTCGTCTGAGAACCCGTCGCCATCGGTATCCTGCCGGTTGCGTTTGCCCGGAGTTCCCCCCTCAGCCAATTGGACCATTCCATCAGGCATCCCTACCACTCGACCCATTGAAACACCCCTGACCTGTGCCCCATAGTCTACCTGATCAACGATGTCACCTGATGGATCGAAAAGGAAAATGGAATCACTGTCACCAGACAATTTGAATGGAAGCTGAAATTCTCCTGCCTCCTGCCCCAAAGCTTCACCCACCCAAAACCCGAACAACCCTGTTCCAATGAAGGAGAGCGGTGGAAAGGTAAAGGGATTTCCGATCTGAGGATCATCACTTAGCATAAGATCGTCCATACGGACCGGCTCTTGACCGGTATGCACCAATTCCAACCAATCCTCCCCTTGTTCTGGTTTGGCCATCCATTCATTAATGCGAAGGGCATTCACGCTTCCAATGCGGTGCAATTCGTTCGGCGTTCCTGGGGTGGGTCGCCCCAAGTGCCACTGTTGATTTTCCGGGTGGCGTATCAAGGATCCATCGGGTGTTTGCCATCCGAAAACCAGTCCGTCGGCAAACCGCGGTTTCAGCGCATCGGTTAAATCCACCAACCAGATTTGATCTCCCCTGTCTTTGAGACCAAACCCGGCATTCCACCTATGCTGAGGCACATCGCCATCCAGCCAAACAAGTCGCACTTCTCCGGGAAGGAGATCTTCGTGCCCTTTCAGGACGAACTTGGAGGGTTCCTCAGGATCATCGGTCAGGGCCCAATGACTCAAGTCAATGGCAATCTGACCTTCGTTTCGCAACTCAACCCAGTCACAGAAAGTCGACCAAGGGCTCATAGTATCCCTGTTATCCGCCATCACCTCATAAATTACGATTTCCGGAAATACTGTGTTCTGCCGGATAAAGGATGGGGATTGGGAACGCTGCCACAAATAACCTACCGGCGAACCTTCTCGTTGAAAGCTCGTATCCGGGACAGGATTGAAGAAAACCATGTGATCCAGGACCCGACCTTCGCAATCGGAAAGCATTAAACCTCCCACTTCACGTTGTGAGACGGGCAAGCCCTCGACGAGTCCATCCTGAGGCTTTAGCAGAAAGGTTTCATGGGGAGCCATGAAACTTAGGCGGGGAATGGAAATCCCGGCCCCGAGAAATTCAGGTGTCAACTCAAGGCTCCATTGACTGATATCCAGCGGATAATCGCTCTCATTGGACAATTCTATAAAACCATTGTCATGACTTGAATCAGCACTGGTGGCCCATTCACTAACCCATGCAGTCTCCGTTACGCCCATTCTAGCAATCTGATTCCCAAAGCCTGGTGTGGGAGCCCCAAGCCGCCAAGCCCCTTGAGGATCGCGTCCCAGAGACCAGCCAGGTATTTGACGCCCGTAAACCAGATGATCGACCAGCTGATGAACGTCACCGACGCGTTTGAACAAATAAAGCCCCTCCCCTTTGTTATCCAAACCAAAGGGGAGTTCAAAACTCTGATCGGAATGAACCGATCCAGCACCAACCACAAACCGTTGCCTGGCTTCAATGAGACTTTGAGGAGGAAACTGAAACTTAGACGGGTTTTGAAGGTCATCACTGATGCTATAATCGTCGAGCACAATCCTCACTGATTCGAGGTTCACAAGTTCTACAAATTCAGAGCGCATGATGGCATCATCATGCCAAGGCACAGAATGGGCAAAAACTTCACTGAAGCGAACGGGAGTTGTTTCATTCGACCCCAGCCAATCGACTTTTCTGATTTGTTCCGGTAAGTCGAGCCAGTTCCCGGCACGGTTCTGGCCCATGAACTCAACAAGATGCAACCCGTCCCCCATTTCATCGAGAAGGAGTGTTTGGGCTACGCTCATCGTGGCAGACCAATCGCCATGGTCGAGTCTGTAGCGGTAAGAATGAATCCCCGCACCTCCAACCTGAATGTCCAGCTGGCGCCCCACGGCAAAGCCTCTGACCTGATTGCCGCCGATCGCAAGGCCTGATGGCACCTCTGCTCCGGCGTCAAAACCCAGAGAGGCGATACCGATAGCGGGAGAGTGGGCCTTGAGCTGCAAGTCACCGCCAACCAAATCCACAAAGGCAGGGTCCCCCGAAA
>CACEMW010000115.1:0-3516 GCA_902560705.1 uncultured Verrucomicrobiota bacterium | reverse complement strand
GCAAGGGCTTGATGAAGCTCTTGCTCTTGCACAGGAGGCCTGTGATGCACTGAAAGCCTTCCTCGCTTCCTAGAGTCCTGCGTCTTCGATAATAGGTCTTGCCCTCTCTGTGGGAAGGGCTTTGGATAGCCTAATGTCAACACCCATGCTGATTCGCAAGGACTGGCTGTCCCTTTGGGGGATTCGCATCCTCCTGCTTGCCTTTTGCCCTGTCTTGGCAGACGGACCAGCGGACAATCAAAGCCATCAGGTTCGCCCGATCCCCCCTGAGGGCACTACCTGGAATGAAGATCAGGTCTCTCAAATACAAAAATCCCTTCAGGCATTGCAGGCCAAGCTCAAGCAAAGCAGACGAAGCCTGAAGGGAGACTCAGAACGTTTGAGACTTCTGTGTGATATCGATGTTTTTGTGTCTGCCGTCGAAGTCGCCCTGACTCATCAGGAAATCTATGATCCAGAAAAAAGCATGGCTCAGGCACAAGAACAGCTCGATGTTGCCTCGGCCCGCCTAGAAGCCTTACTGGAAAAGGGGCCTACCTGGCTCGACAAAGCCGGACTGGTTCCCAGGGGGTATCGCTCGAAGATCGACGATTCCATTCAGCCCTATGGTCTGGTCTTGCCCGCCACATGGCAGCCTCATTCTCCGAAGCCCTACCGCCTGGACCTATGGTTTCATGGTCGGGGAGAAAAGCTCACGGAGCTGGATTTTCTCCATCAGCGGCTGCATCAGAAAGGAGCCTTCACCCCACCGGATACCATCGTTCTGCATCTTTACGGACGTTACTGCAATGCCAATAAATTTGCCGGAGAAATGGACCTCTTTGAAGCCCTGGATCATGTCAAAAAAGATTTCTCCATCGATGATAAACGTACCCTCGTCCGGGGTTTTTCCATGGGGGGAGCCGCCTGTTGGCAATTCGCCACTCATTACGCCGGGCTTTGGGCTGCAGCAGCACCTGGAGCCGGTTTCTCAGAAACCAAGGAATTTCTCGAATTCTTTCAAAAGGAGGAACTCAAACCTTACTGGTGGGAAACCCGCTTGTGGAATCTCTATGATGCCACGGTCTATGCTGAAAACCTCTTTCACTGCCCCACCGTCGCCTACAGTGGAGCGGTGGATCGACAAAAGCAGGCTGCGGATATCATGGCCCGCTACATGGAGCGTGAGGGCTTGAGCCTGACCCATCTGATAGGCCCCGATACGGCGCACAGCTACCATCCCCAGACGAAGCGGGAACTCGAAGATCGCATCGATGCCTTAGCTCGGATCGGACGAGACCCCCTCCCTCGAAAAATACGTTTCACGACCCACACCTTGAGATATCACCGAATGCATTGGATCACACTCACAGGTCTTCAGGAGCATTGGCAAAAAGCACGCATCGTTGCAGAAATGGAGGATGATTCCATCGTCCGCATCCGCACGCAAAACGTCTCTGCCTTTCGGATCGACATGGCCTCAGGGATCTGTCCTTTGGACCCCACACGTGCTCCCACCCTTCAGGTCGATGGGCAAATCATTCAGGCACCCCGCCCCTTGAGCGATCGTTCCTGGTCCGTTCAACTGGTTCAAAACGAAGACTCATGGGCTCTGGGTGCACCATCCCAAACAAATGTGCTGCACAAGCGGCATGGCCTGCAGGGACCGATTGACGATGCGTTCATGGGGCGCTTTCTCATGGTGGGACCCAGCGGTTGGCCCCTGAACCCCCAAGTGGGAGAGTGGGTAGCCTCTGAAATGGGACATGCCCTGACGCACTGGCGCCAGCAGTTCCGAGGGAATGCACGATTCAAACTGGACCGCGAGGTCGATGCTTCGGACATTGCTGAAAGCAATCTCATCCTCTGGGGAGACCCCGCCAGCAACTCCGTGATCCGGGATCTGATGGAAGCACTCCCCATCCAATGGGACGCCAGTGGAGTGCGGCTGCCCGATCAGAAGTGGGATGCCGGCCATCACCTTCCGGTCATGATCTATCCCAACCCAGTCAACCCTGAAAAATACATTGTGTTCAATAGTGGCTTCACCTACCGGGAATACGATTATCTCAACAACGCGCGGCAGGTGCCCAAACTGCCTGACTGGGCCATCATCGACATTCGTCAACCCGCTTCACCACGCTGGCCCGGTGGTATTGCTCAGGCAGGTTTTTTTGACGAAAAATGGCAGTGGAAGCCTCAACCCAAGATAGCCCTTTCCGAGGCAGCGACCGCACCCTGATTTCTATCACATGTCCTCAAGCTCCCAACCTTTCTACGAATCGGAAAAGGCCATCAGTGAATACCTGCTGTTTCACTACGGTTCATCACAGGAACAATGTCCCCACCCTGAGGGTCCCTCAGAAGCACTTCACTATCCCGAGCGCTGTGTCTCCCAATGTCTCCAGAAAGAGCTGCTGGGAGATCACCCAAGGGCATTGGACCTCGGATGCGCTGTCGGGCGCTCGACCTTTGAGCTGGCACGTCATTGCCAAGAAGCCGTCGGTATTGATTATTCGCACGGATTCATCGAACATGCCAACAAGCTTCGAATCGAAGGCTCCCTGCCTTACCGATTCGCTGTCGAAGGCAACTTGACTCAAGATGCCGTGGCCAAAGTCCCCGATGAAATCGATCGAAATCGAGTCCGCTTTCTCCAAGGAGACGCCATGCACCTGCCCGAGGACCTGGGGGTGTTTGATGTCGTCTTGATGGCCAATCTCATTGATCGGTTGGACGATCCCGTTGCATGCTTGAGTCAACTGAGTGGCCTGTTGCAGTCAGGAGGACAGCTCATCATCACATCTCCCTACACCTGGTTGGAGGCCTACACTCCTTCGACGCATTGGCTGGGTGGCTTGCAAAGGGACGGGGAAGACCTGCAAACCCTGAATGGCTTGCACCATCATCTGAACCCCGCTTTTCAATGGACCCAGACGCTCGAACTGCCCTTTCTTATTCGAGAGCACGCACGCAAATATCAATGGAGTGTGGCTCAAGCCTCGTGCTGGGTGCGACGGTAGGCGAGCTGGGATAGCACTGACAGGCCACTCAAGGCCGCTGTCTCCGAGCGTAGAATCAAATCACCCAGAGAGCAGGGGCGGGCGCCCTTCTGACGCAGAATGGTCTGTTCTTCTGGAGTGAAATCCCCCTCGGGCCCGACACACCAGCAACCCAATTCATAGGTTTGCTCGAGTGCGGCTTCCAGCAAGGTAGGCTTCTCCATTCCCTCATCCAGATCGCCATAAAAAACCCGATGGGTCGATGGGAAGGCCCGAATCCAGGATTCCAGAGGTTCCGGAGCATGAAGACTAGGCTTCCATGCCTGGCCACACTGCTTCATGGCCTCCAGGAGGTGGGTTTCCCATTTCTGCATCTTGCCTTTCACTTCACCAGAATGCCAGCGAGCAACGGATCGATCGCATTGAAGTAACCAAATCTGTTCCGCGCCAAGCTCAACAGCTTTCTGCATCGCCATGTCTAAAGCCTTGGGTTTGAGCAAGGCCAAAGCAAGCCCCAAGCGCTGCTGGGGTCGTT
>CACEMW010000114.1:0-3550 GCA_902560705.1 uncultured Verrucomicrobiota bacterium | reverse complement strand
TGGTCCGCAATCATTTACACAATGAGCGCATGAATTCTCTTATTATCAATGTTTTTAAATTCATGTAAAAATTCACCTGAGTCGTTTATTACTCGACTATGCCCAGGATCATATGAATGCCACTTTTGAAAGTCGGTCATGGAAAAAGGCTAATTAAATGCGTTCCCCAATAACACAGCTTCGACTGCAGAATTCATTTATTATTCCCCCAAGCGTCGCTGTTTTGCTTTGTGAGTTGGGATTGAAAGGCCTTTTGCCATCGAATGCAAATGCTATGCTGGGCACTGATCCTAAGCTCATTATTTTTCATTAGATTCCTAATGTTATCCTTTCCCAATTTCGGCCTTCTTAGCTAAAACTTCCAACCGCTCCACCGACAAAACGACGGTAAGCTTATGGATAGTTGTATCATATTTATCATTATCTCTATCATTCTCGAGAATGCCACAAACCTGCCGCTTCCTTCCTCATTTTTGTTGTTTGCCTGGAAGAGGCTCCGTTAAAGTTGAGAGTAAGATGTTTGTTTCAATAACCTTATAAATTGATATTATTAAAGATATTGGAATGGTTAACAATCCATCAAAATTTATATTTAGCTTTATAAAAACTATAACCTTTCCGGATTTGTTTGAAAATTAGGCCATAATTTACGGACCACCAATCTAGGTTTCCTATGGATATATGCCACTGCCTACATAACGAATTCTTGGGATGATAGGATTTTAGTATCCTAACGTAATTTACTATCAAGACGTGGAAGAGAAATTAGTTTTTCTAAGATCTAAGATGTTAAAAATTAATATTAAACGACTATTCCATTGTATTACTGAATCATTAACACAAAAAAGCTTCAAATACAACCGGATCCCCTCTCTCAACATCAACACATAATGTCTTTCCGATAATCTCATCTTTAAACTTAGGGGATACGCCATTTCCAGGACGTATAGATCTAATATCATAAGAACCAACAACTGACCCTTTTGTTAAATCTTTCATAAAATAAAGTGAGCGCCGATGTTGGCGAGATGTTTCTTCCAACGGCGATCGGTGAAAACCAGGGTTACCAAGACAACTCCAAGCATTATTGCAGTCCAAAATTAAGTTTTCTAGTTGATCCGGATTTATTGAAAAGCTGGAGTCTGAACTAGTGGTTGCATCTGATGGCTTAAAGTGTTTTTCTATAGCAGAAGCCCCCAAACCAATAGAAAGAGTAGCAGCAAGGTTTGAAAGTGTATGATCAGAAAGGCCTACTTCTACTGAAAATTCATTCTTTAAGAACTGAATATTTTTAAGATTTGAGGCTTTCATAGGTGTTGGATAACTGCTAATACAATGAAACAATAAAATCTCACCGTTACCATACTTAATAGCAGTATCCACAGCTTCACTTATTTCGTTCAAGTTTGCCATGCCAGTGGAAATTAGGAGAGGTTTACCGCATTCAGCAGTTCTCTTGATTAGCGGAAGATCAACTAGTTCGAAGGAAGAAATTTTATAAGCCGGGGCGTTTAGATTTTCCAATAAGGCAACAGCAGTTTCGTCGAATGGTGACGAAAATAAAGTGATACCAATTTTTTTTGCATGACGAAAAAGTTCCTCGTGCCAATCGAATGGGGTAAAGGACTTAACATATAAATCGTAAAGAGTGTAACCTTTCCACAAACCTTCCTTAATCAAAAAGTCATCTTTTTTAGATTTGATGGTCATCGTGTCTGGTGTGTATGTCTGGATTTTTACTGCGCTTGCACCACTCTTTTTTGCCAATGCAATAGACTCTTTTGCCTGTTCAATTGAACCGCCATGATTAGCCGAAATTTCAGCTATGACATAAGGAGTATTTTTCTGCCCAATTTTGATCCCATCAATCTCTATCATAATGATCTTAATTACCCATACGTTTATAAGATAAAGCTTCGTTGGCTTTCTTTTAGGCCAAGTATCTTCAACTTATTTTGTAAAGTTAAATTGGAGGCTGCGACATTGAGGAAGAACTTGTCAACTCTGACCGATGGTTTTGCAGGTAATGGACGAAGACTATTTGTAACTGCATCTAGTATAGACTTCAATTGCTTGACGCTGATTTCCTCACAACAATTCAATCCAATCGAATTATCGTATTGAATATAAACACTCCCAAGGATATTATTATCAAAGGTTATTATATACCATGCTCTATATGGATGGTTAGCTACAAACTCTTGATGATCTTGAAAACTTGGCAAACCAACATGGCTGATGCTATGATTTCTTGAGCAAAGCTGCTGATACAACAAATCAGTTTGGTCCTCATTAGGAATAACTAGTTCGAGTTTTAGCAATTCACTTTTCAAATGGACTAGCATTCCAATTAAGGGTAGGGAATTTTTGTTTTAGTCGTGACATTTTCGAATTCTGAAATTTTTCTTTATTAAGATACATAGAAATTACTAGAATTGTTTTGCCATTCTTTATTATCACATGATCACGACTTGGATCGAAAGCATAACCTTGTCGTAAGTGCCCACTAATTATACTAGTGTTATTATAAAATACTTCAGCGAGAATTTTTTCCACACAAAGCTCGTCGAATGCGAAGTTGTAGAAATAGGGAGCTACCAATCCTCCAATGCCAAGAACACTCTCTTCTCCTATGTAATAGCCCCACGAGGTAGTCCTGTAATCAAGATTCAGACCAGAAAAATTTAGCAAACCTACGTCTTTACCGCCATACTGAATTATCCAGTGATAATAGCTTTCCTTATTATAACAAGCTTCTAACCATCGTTTTTGAGCTTCAATGTCGTGATCCATGTCATGATTCATGAACTTTGTTACTCGCTGAGATGTTCTCCACTTAAGGATTTTTTCAGCATCGGCCATTACAATTTCACGAAAGTTAATCACCGTATAATGCTTGGTATAATTTTTGGCAAACAGCTATAGATTCGACTCTAATATCTTTAACGATCATCTCGTTGCTTAATTGAACCGTGAGAACGCTTTTAAAATAGTCCTATCTTAGTATCATATCCAGAGTTTAAAGCGAATTATATATTTTGTCTATTCATTGAATTTCGATTAGGAATTGATATAGAAAATTAGGCGTATTTAATTCGACGTGCCACTATTACAACTCCGGATGTCAAAAAAATAATTTCAATACTGGTTACATGCTAACTGTCAACGCTTTTAAAATTTTAACAATAATTTTGTGGTTCACCGTTCAAAATTGTATTATATTTATTTTCCTCGTTGAAAGGAACTTTAAATTTCTGATGAATAGAATTTTCGAAGGTAAGAACTGCTTGGTGTTTTTGGAAAAAAATGTTAATTTAATAATAATCGAAAAGCAATTTAACCTACATTCTTTATCTAATTCGATTGATATTAATATTATATTATCGCGATATTTTAATTTCCGAATAATACTTTTAGAAATGCCTAATATCTTCCAATTAAGGAAAGCATGCTTATTGTGTAAATATCATTGAGCTCTGATCCTGAAAAAACCTTTTTGTTCTTATAATCAGAAACTAATTTGTCTAAGTATTCAATCTCTAGAGAATCT
>CACEMW010000113.1:0-3556 GCA_902560705.1 uncultured Verrucomicrobiota bacterium | reverse complement strand
GCTGAGGTGCGTTGACCCTCGCGAATGTGTCCAGGCCATCTGGCAACCAGAGCCGTATGCAAACCGGCATCCCAGTTGGTCCATTTACAGCCTGGAAATTGAGCACCCTGTTCCGAGGAAAACAAGACCAAGGTGTTGTTCTCCTGAGAGGCATGCTCCAGCGCATCCAGGAGTGCACCCACCTGCGAATCCATTTAGGTTATTTCAGCGAGGTATCGGCTGAAATCCTCACGCGTACGGATGGTATCTGCAATATGGGGTGGAAGGTGAATTTTTGCAGGAGGGTATTGGGAGGGATCGCCCATCACCCAAGGCACATGAGGTTCGATCAATGCCACCACCAGGAAAAAGGCTGGCTTGGGTCGCGAGTGATGAATTCAGTCACTTCATCCAAGCGATGTGGCTGAGTCGGAGAGCGCACACAATTGGAATCAAATCCGCCGATGGATTCGAAGGGAAAAGAGGATTGTGGGGCGACATGCACTTTACCGGCAAGCCCGACACGATATCCCAAAGGCCCTAAATAATGAGGAAGACGCATGGTGCCGGGACGACTAGCGGAATGATTCCAGGCACACCCATTGCGCATAGGAAAAAGACCGGTGTAGAGCTCAGCTCGACAGGGTTGACACATAGCAGAGGTCAGATAGGCATGATCAAACACCAAACCGTCATCAGCCAGGCGATCGATGTGAGGAGTGAGGGCATTTTTTCCACCGTAGAGCCTCAGATCGCTGCGGGTGCAGTCATCGGCCAGGATCACCAAGACATTGAGTCTGGGGTTTTCTCCCATGGTGGGCACCTGAACCATTGCCAAAAAGAGAGGAATCCACAACCAGCATCAGTTGATGCATTCGATCCATGGTGATGTCATCATGTCGTTTGAGCGCGATGCCGTCAACGCGAAGGCTTGCCGTATGCCCTGCATTCACAGGGCATCACTCACTCCATAAAGGAGAACTTTGCGCCCCGTGAAATCACTTTGAGCAAAGGAATTTATATTTAGAATCATTCTAACTATTGACACGCCTCTGAGTGGCACTAAGTTACTGATAAGTTTTGACTGTCATGAAAAAGGATCTTCCATCCGCGACAAGCGAACAGGGCCTGGCTCACAAACTAGCTAGCAGCGGCATGCGTATGACCGCTCAGCGGGAGCATGTTTATCATACCCTGCTCCAGCAAACCGATCACCCCACAGCAGACGAAGTTTACCTGAGGGCCAAATCAGCCATGCCGGAGCTTTCCATGGCGACGGTTTACAACACGCTGGATGCGCTGGTCAAATGTGGCCTGATCAAACAGGTCAATGTCGAACGTACTGCCTCTCGTTACTGTTCCAACATGAACGAACACTGTCACTTTTTCTGTGAGGAATGTGGCAGCATCCACGACGTGGATTTCAAAAAAGATAAAGGGGAGCTACCACTGAAACTTCCCAGAAACCTGGTCCCTACCCAGGTGGATATCTCGCTTCGAGGTCGATGTGCCGACCCTTTGAAGTGCCCAAACCGAAATCGAAATTAAAACGTTGAGGGAAAGATCGCGAGATAGCATTTAGGCCACTGTGTGCTGTGGCTTCACAAACTTTTTGAACTTTGAAACAAGATTACGCAGTTCCATCAACAACATGAGCAGCGCCACCGAAACCATCGAAGGATTTGTCAAAAGCGATTACAAATACGGCTTCGTCACTGATATTCAAGCCGAATCAGCACCTCCAGGACTCAACGAAGACATCATCCGTTTTATCTCCCACAAGAAAAACGAGCCCGCCTTCATGCTGGAGTGGCGTCTCAAAGCCTACCGGCACTGGCTCACCATGCAGCCCCCCACCTGGCCCAAGGTAAGCTACCCTCCGGTCGATTTTCAGGATATCATTTATTATTCAGCCCCTAAAAAAGCCAGTGATGGCCCGAAGAGTCTGGATGAGGTGGATCCTAAGTTATTAGAAACCTATGAAAAGCTGGGGATTCCACTTCACGAACGCGCCAAACTTGCCGGCGTAGCCGTGGATGCTGTTTTTGACAGTGTTTCAGTAGGTACCACCTACAAGGAAACATTGGCTGAAAAAGGGATCATCTTCTGCTCAATGTCAGAAGCCGTACAGGAGCATCCGGAACTGGTGCAGCGCTACTTGGGCAGCGTGGTTCCCTACACGGATAATTTTTATGCCGCTCTCAACTCGGCGGTCTTCAGTGATGGATCCTTTGTTTACATACCCAAGGGAGTCCGTTGCCCGATGGAACTTTCCACTTATTTTCGGATCAATGCGGCCAAGTCGGGTCAATTTGAGCGAACCCTCATCGTGGCAGAGGACAGTAGCTATGTCAGTTACCTCGAAGGATGCACCGCACCCATGCGCGATGAAAACCAGTTACACGCCGCCGTGGTGGAGCTGGTGGCTCTGGACCAGGCAGAAATCAAATATTCAACGGTGCAGAACTGGTATCCCGGGGATGAAGAAGGAAAAGGCGGGATCTACAATTTCGTGACCAAGCGCGGGATTTGCAAAGGACGTGCTTCTAAGATTTCCTGGACCCAGGTTGAAACCGGCTCAGCAGTTACCTGGAAATATCCAAGCTGCATCCTACTCGGAGACCAGAGCGTTGGAGAATTTTACTCAGTGGCGTTGACCAATCGTCGCCAGCAGGCCGATACGGGAACGAAAATGGTTCATATCGGTAAGGACACCAAAAGCACGATTGTCTCTAAGGGAATCTCTGCGGGTCGGGGTCAAAACAGCTATCGCGGGCTGGTCCAGGTACGTAAATCAGCCAGTGGTGCGCGCAATTTCTCTCAGTGTGACTCGCTCTTGATTGGAGACCAGTGTGGAGCCCACACCTTTCCCTACATCGAAGCAAAAAATACCACTGCCAGCATCGAGCACGAAGCGACCACGAGCAAGATTGGTGAAGATCAGATCTTTTACTGCAATCAGCGTGGCATCTCGACCCAGGATGCGGTCAACATGATCGTCAATGGTTTCTGCAAGGAAGTCTTTAGCGAACTCCCCATGGAATTTGCCATGGAGGCTCAAAAACTTCTCGGTGTCAGCCTGGAGGGAAGTGTCGGTTAAGAGTGATCGATGGCCACCGTGTTCAAATGCTTTTTAATTCATTATGTCCAACCCATCATTGTTGAGAATAACCAACCTGCAAGCCGGCGTCGAAGGCCGGAAAATCCTCAAGGGAATTGATCTGGAAATTCAGTCGGGTGAAGTCCATGCTATCATGGGGCCGAACGGGAGTGGGAAAAGCACCCTGGCTTCTGTAATCGCCGGGCGAGAAGGATATGAAATTCTTGGAGGGAATATTCACTTCAAGGATCAGGACATCCTGGAATGTGCACCTGAGGACAGGGCGCATCTTGGGCTGTTCCTGGCGTTTCAATACCCGGTCGAAATCCCGGGTGTCAACACCACCTATTTTCTCAAGTCAGCCATCAATGAAGTCCGCAAAGCACGCGGAGAGAAGGAACTCGATGCCGTGACTTTCTTGAAATACATCAAGGAGAAGGCCGCCTTGCTCGACTTACCTGAAGACTTCCTCAAGCG
>CACEMW010000112.1:0-3624 GCA_902560705.1 uncultured Verrucomicrobiota bacterium | reverse complement strand
TCGAGGCCCGCTTTTGTCATTTGCCCCTCACACGCCAACCCGCACCGCTGTGGTGTGGTTTACGGAACCGTTAGCCCCCCGCCGGGGAGGGTGTGGGATTACAGTGAACTCATGACGGAATCACCTCACTGTGCTGGGGTGCATATATGAGGCATTTTGCATGCTGGCTTTCGTCGTGACCCATTTCGTTTCAAAGCATGAGTGATGTAGGCCTCGAAACACTGCGAAGCCTTACAGAGCCTCTGAGCAATCAGAATTGGAAAACGACATGCCTGCCTGACGACACCTCGTCCTCAGGGTTATGGGTTGTGCGGAACACAGCAAGACTCTGCGCGACGAACGAGACACGGAATAAGACACCGACACCCGCTCCTGCTGTTGGATACTCAGGGGCGGGTTTTTTCGTGTCAGGATTTAGGCAGCGTCTGCGTATTAACTCCGACTAGGTTGTTGATCATTTGTAAGTGCGAAATTGTTTCATACTTGTTTGACCCCACCGGCTTCGGCTGGTGGGGTTTTTTGTGGCGGGATTAGAAACTTAGCCTGAATTTGTAATGGCGGGATTCGGTGTTCTGTGGCGTGTATTTGGTATGGCCAATGATTATCGTGATTATGATTACTGCATTCACTGCGATCGGCCGCTTCGTCCTGGGGAAGAAACTCAAAAAATCAGTGAGGGCTATGGTGATAATCGACGCACAATTATCGAGTGCTTGGTTTGTGTAAATGAATGCCATAGGCCGATTAGATCATTTCGGCGGATGGATTTAGACACTGTTACACTGTTTTTAATTTTCGGCGCAGCTTTCCTGTATTTCGGGCGACTGTGGTTCATGGCTCCGGACGCCTACTACTCACGTATATTTGGTTGGATTCTGGTAGGCTTTTTACTTGTTTTTATTTACATCATTGTTCCAACGGGTGAGGGCAAATACCGATCAATCTATGAGCGTTGGGTGAAAAAGCACGGGAGCAATCCCGAGACATGGCCCAAAAATAAATACAAATTCGATTTGTGGCCGGACCATGTGGACCACGACCCAGAGGCCACAAAAACAACGCTACAAACTGCAAACTGCTCAGCATGCGGGAAACCCTGCAGCGATGCCAACGTCTGCGTCATGAGTGAGGGTAAGCCAATTCACAAAACGTGTCTCTATTCGCCGCATGAGCTATAATGGGTCTGTCTGTGCGCCTACCTCCGACTCAAGTAATCCTGCGCTTTCTCCACCGAGCTGAACACAGGCCCGATTCGTTTACCGCGATCTGAGTAGACTCTGACACCAACACCCGCTCCTGCTGTTGGATACTCAGGGGCGGGTTTTTTCGTGGCGGGATTTAGTGTTCTGTGGCGTGTATTGAGGTATGATGTCTAGTATTTTGCGGTCGGGTTGGTTTCAAGTTATCACTCTCGTGGTGGGTGGGGGCTATACTGGTGTTATATTCGCAACCAATCGGTTTGGTGGGGCGGATTATTCTGTCGCTCATTACTTCGTGGCAGGCATTTTTACGGCATGTGGATTTGGTAGCGTATTGTACACCAAGTGGACGACAAATAGCTATGCCAGAATACGAATACGAAGCGCTAGACGCATCCGGTAAGTCAGTTACTGGAACCATATCGTGTCGAGATGAACAACAAGCTTTGGAGGGCCTCGACAAATCTGGTTTGCATCCCACAAAACTGACCCTCAGAGAAGAAACGCCTAAAGCACCAGCCGGCAAATACTGGGACGGGACTTTCGGTGATGCGGTTCAGTGGATTTTCTGGGGAGTGTGTCTTCTTGTCGCAGGAATCATTGGGGGATTACTCAATCCCGAGAAAGTTCACCCAGCTGTAAGTATAATTGTGGCAGCTGGAATCGGTTTTGTAATGATCGCCATCAGGCTTCGTACGGGTAAATGGCCTGAGGGCGGCGAGAGCTCAGGATAACCCTACCTCCTACTCAAGTAATCCTGCGCTTTCTCCACTGAACTGAACACAGGGCCGATGCGTTTGCCACGGCCTGAGTAGACCCTGACCCCCGCTCCTACTGTTGGATACTCAGGGGTGGGTTTTTTTGTGGCGGGGTTCAGCGTTCTGTGGCGTGTATTGAGTATGAGATTAGCCAACGCTATCCAGCCTTTCCTGGCCTTGCCCTTAACAGCCTTGATTGGATGTGGTCCAAGTGACCCATTGCCTTATGCTAAAAAAAACTGGAGCGAGTTTGAATTAGCGATACGTGATCACAACATCGAGTATGTTGAAAACTTTATCCAAAGCGGCGCAGATATAAATGCTCCTGTAGGGGAATTTGGTGATACCCCTTTGCATTCGGCCGTGGGCCTTGGTCCCAGCAATAAACGACAAGCTAGGTTAGGACTGCCGCTCATAACTAATCGTTTAGCTATCGTAAAATTACTCATCGAAAATGGTGCCAATGCGAATGCAACAAACTACCATGACAGCGTCCCTTTGACTGACTCAATTATGACTATGGACGTTGAGGAGGCACAGTTGCTTCTTGAGGGCGGTGCTGATGTGAATCGCGTGGATCGTGAGAGCTTTGATCATTTGTCTTATGCTGTTCGTATGGCAAATCCTGATATGGTTGCCCTCCTTGTTGAAAACGGTGCGGATGTCAATTATCGCGATGCTTGGGGCAGAACACCGCTTGGTGTGGCTTTGGCAAAGCTTAAAGACACGTCGCGTAACAAATCAGAACAATGGCTTATACCTAATTTCGAGGAAATCATAGCTATTCTGCGTGAAAATGGGGCTACTGACTTGGGTTCGCCTATTGACTAACCCTACCTCCTGCTCAAGTAATCCTGTGCTTTCTCCACTGAGCTAAACACCGGCCCAATGCGATTTCCTCGGTCTTGGCAGACACTGTAGGTTTTTCAGGGTTTAGAACTTAGTTTGAAATTAAAGTCGTTACTTTGCATGCCGTGAACTTATCCTCATTGAGATGGAAAACTTTGCAGCAATCCTTGCGATTCTAATCATGCTCGGGCTGATATTGTATTTCGGCAAACAAGCTGGTTACTTTGACCATCGTGGTGGAGGCGGCTTTGGTGGAAGCGGTTGTGGTAGCAGCTGCGGTGGTGGAGGCTGCGGTGGTGGAGGCTGCGGTGGTGGTGGTTGAACCACTATCTCCTACTCAAGCAATCTCGCGCTTTCTCCACTGAGCTGAACACAGGGCCAATGCGTTTGCCACGGTCTGAGTAGACTCTAACGCCGACACCCGTCCCTGCTGTTGGATACTCAGGGGCGGGTTTTTCGTGGCGGAAATCGATGCTCTGTGGCGTGTATTAGGTATGAAAGCAGGTCAGAGCAAGTTGCTGCGGGTTTTGGGAATTGTTGGAAGCGTTGCTTTTATTGGGTTGTTCATTATGAGATACGAGATGTTCGTAATGATTATGAATGATCCCAAGGGTTTGCTTGATGATTTTTTGGACAATCCCATAGAATTCACTGTGTATACGATTTTATGGTTATTAGGGTTTAGCGTTGGTGGTGCTTAACCCTACCTCTGACTCAGGTAATCCTGCGCTTTCTCAACTGAGCTGAGCACAGGACCAATGCGTTTTCCCCTGTCTGAGTAGGCCCTGACGCCGACACCCGTCCCTGCTGTTGGATAC
>CACEMW010000111.1:0-3678 GCA_902560705.1 uncultured Verrucomicrobiota bacterium | reverse complement strand
TTTCTGGATATGGCGCAAGCGGAGTATCCTCTGCAACGCAAGGGAGAAAGCCTGCATCCTCATGCCGGTTAATCACTCCTGCCATTGTTAAGGGGTGAGAAGGGGCCTGTTCACGAGAGCCCGGTTTTTTGGGAGCACGAGGGCAATCGCGCCATGCGAGATGGAAAGTGGAAGATTGTTTGGGCCCGCAAGGGGCCCTGGGAGCTCTATGACATGGAGATGGACCGCACAGAAATGCACGACTTGTCCGGGGAGCTACCGGAGCGTTTGCGGTCGATGATCCAGCAGTGGGAACAATGGGCCAAGAAAACGGGAGTGAGTTTCCCGGAACCCATCAACTACTACAAGGTCCTTCGGGAATCGCAGGCCCAGAAGTAGGAGCCAATAGGGGGATCTTCCAATCTGTCGGGGAAAAGGTGAAAAAATCGCTTGCCGCCATGGCTGATCTGAGATTGAATGCAGGTCCTTCTGGGACGCGGGGTGGAGCAGCCCGGTAGCTCGTCAGGCTCATAACCTGAAGGTCACAGGTTCAAATCCTGTCCCCGCAACCACCTTTTCCTGCAATATTGATAAATCGGCTTCTCCGTCCGCAATTTGTCCGCAGAAAAAAGTGAAATTTCCACACGTTGTCTCCTACAGAAATCACCAGGCGCGCATCTATGCTCGCTCGCCCAGAACCAATAAATATCGTGCATTGCTTTCGCCGTTTGGATCGGATACTGGCCGCAATCAACCTAGCACTTCCAAGTTCATATTTGGACCGTCTGTCTGGTTGCGTGGGCTTATCAAGCCACCAAAACGCCGATTCATAGCATACATTGATTGGGCTCAGCAGGAGCTCGGTATCGCTGCAGCTTTGTCGAGGGACCGTCATATGCAAGAGGCGTATATGTCAGGGGATCCTTACCTTAGATTTGCTCAAATGGCAGGAGCAGTTCCTATCGGAGCTACCAAGGATACTCATCCAAATGAGAGAGCAGCCTATAAGGTCTGTATGCTGGCCGTGCAGTATGGAATGGGTGGCGATGCTTTAGCAGATCAGCTTGGGAAAACTCGCCACGATGCCAACCAATTGCTAAGGGCTCACAAAGATACCTTCCCACAATATTGGGAGTGGAATAGCCGAATTCTCACACAGGGCTTTGGAAACGGTAAATTAGAGACAACTTTTGGCTGGAGTAGGGTGGTTTTACCCGATGCAAACCCAGCGAGTGTGGCGAATTTTCCGGTTCAGGCTAACGGGGCGGAGATGCTGAGACTGGCGATCATCAAAATGCACGAGGAGCGAGTTCTGGTGGCAGCACCCATTCATGACGCTGTGTTGATCGAGGGACCCATAGAGAAAGTCGACGAGATAATAGAAACCATCCAAGCATCAATGCGGGAAGCCTCAAAAATCATCCTCAATGGGTTCGAGTTGGAGTCAGATGTCAAAATTGTCAAAAGTCCAAATAGATACATAGACGAAGAAAGAGGCCTCAGCTTCTGGAACAACGTAATGAGCCTCATTCGTAGAGAGGACTGCTTCTTCCCTAACGAAGGTAGTGACTACCACTGTAAGTAATAAGAACACCATAATAAGACTATAATAAGAAGTGGACGGATCGACAAAAAGGCGGAGGTTGCACGACAAAAAGGTGGAGGTTTCGGTGGCTTTGAGGTGAACGATTTCATCTTGGAAGAGCCGCAATCAACCACTGGCCACTCCCTCCAGGTTGCCGAAAAGACCCTGGCGACCAAGCCATTCATCAAAGGCCCCATTGATTTGGAGTGGGTCCAACGAGCCTGTAATAGTAATGCTGCTGAGCTTGCGTGGTATCTGCACTACAAGGCGGGCATCCTAGGCGCCACAGCTTGTATTCAGGTCAGGCCAAGTGAGTGTTCAAAGTTCGGTCTGGGGGATAAGGCACGCCAGAGGCAGGTCCAACGTCTGGAAAATGCTGGACTTATCACTGCTGACAAAGGAAATGGCCGATGCCCCATTGTCCAGATCGTGTGCAATTACTGACACACAGCCTGTGTCAACAGGTTCATATATTTAATTATCAACGCTGGATGTGGTATCATCGGGGCCGCTATGTCAATGAACGTGTTCAGATCACCCCGCTTGCTTTTTTGTCATCTTCAAATCTCTGGAATGGTGTTGGCGGTATTCCTGACTGTCGGGTGCGGCGACATAACTCAACAGAGATTGTATGATGCCTTGATGGAAGGCGACCGAGCCAAAGTCGAGTCCCTTATTGAGAGTGGCTACATAAGCAAAGCCCAGCAGGTTAAGATTGCGATAGTTTACGGTGATTATGAAGCTTTCGATTCTCTTGTTGAAGGTGGCGTTGAGGTTACTTCCTTCCAGCGATTAGCAATTGCTATAAATGCTGGCGACTATCAAAGGGTCGAATCATTAATCGATAGTGGTGTAAATGTTAATACTCTTATAGATAATCAACTTGTCTCGCCCTTACCGCACAACTACAGCACCACGGCCCTAACTATGGCAGTGGAAACTACTTTCGATCCCAAAATGGTTCAGTTGCTCATAGAAAAAGGTGCTAATGTCAATGTTAAGGATAGTTTAGGTAATACTCCTTTGTTGCAGTCTCAGCATCTGGAGTTTCATTCTGAAAACTTGGAAATTATAGAATTACTGATAGAAAATGGCGCAGATTTGGACATTTTGGGGAGCGGCAGTAAGACTATTTTACACAAAGTGATTAGGAATGGAAACTTGAAAACTGCTGAATTGCTTTTGAACAGTGGAGCAAATATTGAGGCAAGAAGTGGCCAAGGAAACACTCCTTTATGGACTGCTGCTTGGCATGGAGATGTCGATGCTGTTCGGCTCCTTATCTCTCTTGGTGCCAACATTCACGCCAGAGGTCACACAGGCCTCAGCATATCGGATCAAAACAATGCTATCATCGAAGATCCAGCTCATAGTAATGAACCGGAATGGCATGAGATTGGAGGATTGCTTGCGGAAAAAATTACTGAAGACAATTGGTTCACGCCATTCACTACAGGGACGATAGTGACTAACTTAAATGGATCTAATCTTTCACGCTATTTAGTGTCCAATATCACTATCGATTCCCCTCAGGGCGAAGAACATCGCAGAGCTCTAAAAGCTTTACTTCTAAATAAAAATGCTCAAATTCGTGATGCGATAATCGAAATTATGATTGGCTTTGATTTTAAAACTCTGGATGAACTGGAGGAATCAACACAAATGGCAAAAGAAGCTATTAAATCTAAAATTCAGTCGCTCATAAACACCGACATAGATTTTCATGTTTTTATCACTGAGTGGGTTATTCAGTGATAACTGAATTCTTCTCAGTCTCAATTAAACTGACCCATATATTCAGCAGTGTAATCTAGAGAATGTTCTCACCCTGCGAAATAAAAAGCGCAACAGATGGCTCTTGTTTACCCCTCCCATCCCCTCTTTGGTGCCCCCTTTGCTCAATATCTTACCTCACACAATTTTTCGATCTCTGAAATCATTGCATTAATGTGAGGCATTTCAGTTTCCTCCCCCTTAGGTCGGGACTAGAGAGGCGTCTCAGAGGCTTTTATCATTCAAAAGCGCGATTCGAAATTCTCTTGCGTTTTGTAATCGCCAAGTCAAAACAACTCAGGCTAATTTGGGCAAAAGAGAACCTCTCCTACTGCTGGATA
>CACEMW010000110.1:0-3712 GCA_902560705.1 uncultured Verrucomicrobiota bacterium | reverse complement strand
TCCGCGCTACGATGCCCGACCATATGAGTGGTCATCGCACGAAAAGTTTTTTCGCTTACTTCCACAGGACCTGGAATATGCAATTTGGAATGGGTCATAATCGATTGGATTACTGTTGCAATAATTGATCAACAAATTGAAGTTCTTGACTATGGAAGGTTCGCCATTTCGAAGGTTTGAGCCCACTAAGTCCGATATCCCCAACACGGAGTCTGAGCAAACGAACTACTTTTCCTCCGCTGGCGTGAACCATACGTCGTATCTCCCTATACTTACCCTCAGTAAGAATGATTTCAAGTTGGGTCAGGCCCTTTTGGTGACTAATGAAAGATACCCTTTTGGCCCTGAGGAGATCACCTCCTTCACGAATACCGCTGACGGCAGCACGATGAAAAGCAGCATGAGAGGACAGACCTCGCACCCAAACGTGATATTGTTTTTCAATACAAAAACCGGGATGGGTCAATCGCTGTTTGAATTCTCCGTCATTGGTGAGAATCAACAATCCTTCACTCAGGAAATCGAGGCGCCCAGCATAAAAAAGGTGTTGAAGCTGGTCTGGTAGATCATCGTAGAGGGTCCTTCGGCCGTGAGTGTCCTTTCGGGAGCAAACGACCTTTGGAGGCTTGTGATAAATCACATACTGTTGTGCTTTGGTGTCAACAGCTTTACCATCCAGAAAAACACGATCGACTCCAGGAACAATGGAGTCGCCTATTTGCGCAATACGACCACTTTGGGTCGAAACACGCCCGGCTTTGATTAGTTCCTCGGCAGCTCGTCGGGAGCAAATACCTGCTTGAGCAATATATTTTTGCAACCTCAAGCGCATGCAAAACGCAGAATCAGGCCTCGGGCTTGGTCTTGCGAAGACCTACCACGCGATCGCCCTCTTTCCACAAACCGCGCTCTTTAAGGAGCTCAACACGTTCAAAACGCTTCAATACGCTTCTCTTGGAAGACATACCACCCGATGCTCTTAAACTACGATGTTGTGACATAATATTACTTTCTCTTAAAAAAAAAGCCGAACACTTGAGTTCGGCCTTTGGAAAAAATTTGGCGGTAACCTACTCTCGCACAAGCTATACAAGCACTACCATCGGCAATACTGAGTTTGACGGCCGAGTTCGGGATGGGATCGGGTCGGACCACAGCTTTATAACCACCAAAAAACCGTTGAGAACCTATGTTCTCTGAAATCTGCATACAGGCGAATCCATCTGACCTACATTCGCTTTTGAAATCGCTTAGTCACTTATAGTGAAAAAAAGCGATCAAGCCGAACGACCAATTAGTATCAGTCCGCTAAATGTGTTACCACACTTACACGCCTGACCTATCAACCAGGTAGTCTACCTGGGGTCTTCAGGGAAACCTTATCTTGGGAAGAGCTTGGCACTTAGATGCTTTCAGCGCTTATCTCGTCCGCACATGGCTACGCAGCGCTGCCCCTGACGGAACAACTGCCACACCAGAAGTGCGTCATTCCCGGTCCTCTCGTACTAAGGAATGAACCCCTCAAGTTTCCTACGCCCACGGTGGATAAGGACCGAACTGTCTCACGACGTTCTGAACCCAGCTCGCGTGCCGCTTTAACCGGCGAACAGCCGGACCCTTGGGACCTTCTCCAGCCCCAGGATGCGACGAGCCGACATCGAGGTGCCAAACCGCGCCGTCGATATGAACTCTTGGGCGCGATCAGCCTGTTATCCCTAGCGTACCTTTTGTCCGTTGAGCGATAGCAATTCCACATTAAACTATCGGATCACTTGGGCCTGCTTTCGCATCTGCTCGACGTGTGTGTCTCACAGTTAAGCACTCTTCTACCCATGCGCTCGACGCACGATTGCCAACCGTGCTGAGAGTACCTTCGCGCTCCTCCGTTACTCTTTGGGAGGAAACCGCCCCAGTCAAACTAACCCGCAGGCACTGTTCCCCGCCTGGCTTCACAGGATCGGGGTTAGAATCCTAATTAATAAAGAGTGGTATTTCACTGACGACTCCACGACAACCGAAGCCATCGTTTCAAAGTCTCCCACCTATGCTACGCATTAAGAATCAGAACCCAATACCAGCTTATAGTAAAGGTGCATAGGGTCTTTCCGTCCTACCGCGGGTAGGCGGCATCTTCACCGCCACTACAATTTCGCCGAGAACCACTCCGAGACAGCGATCCGGTCGTTACACGATTCGTGCAGGTCGGAACTTACCCGACAAGGAATTTCGCTACCTTAGGACCGTTATAGTTACGGCCGACATTCACGAGGACTTCGGTTCCGAGCTTCGCCCGAAGGCTAACAAGTTACCTTAATCTTGTCGCATTGGTCACGTGTCACACCCTATACGTCGTCTTCACGACTTGGCAGAGTGCTGTGTTTTTGTTAAACAGTCGCCAGATCCCATTTACTGTGGCCTACCGAAGTAGGCACCCCTTCTCCCGAAGTTACGGGGCTAATTTGCCGAGTTCCTTAGAGTGGTTTATCTCGCGCACCTTGGTGTAATTACACCCACCCACCTGTGTCGGTTTACGGTACGGGCGGCTAAGGGAACAGTAATGAGCTTTTCTTGGTCAATGGTCCAGTAACCCGCTTCGTCACGAGGACTAGGCTGGGAATTCGATTACCCTGTTACCTTTCCATTCACGTCATCATTACCTTAACCTTTGCCGGTGCAGGAATATTAAACTGCTGTGCATCGACTACGCCTTACGGCCTCGCCTTAGCTCCCGACTAACCCTGGGAGGACGAACCTGGCCCAGGAAACCTTGGGTTTACGGTGGCCAGAATTCTCATCTGGCTTATCGCTACTCATGTCTGCATTCTCACTAATCAGCGCTCCACTATCCTTTACAGTTTAGCTTCGCAGCACTGATTATGCTCTCCTACCATCCCGCAAAGCGGGACCCGTGGTTTCGGTATATGATTTAATCGCCAATCATTTTCGGCGCGACATCACTCGATGAGTCAGCTATTACGCACTGTTTAAATGGTGGCTGCCTCTAAGCCAACATCCTCACTGTCTAAGTAACGTCACATCCTTTCCACTTAATCATATTTCGGCACCTTAACCGACGGTCTGGGATGTTTCCCTCTCGCCTATGAAGCTTATCCCCCATAGACTCACTGCCAGATTTCACCTTACGGCATTCGGAGTTTGATTGGTTTTGGTACCCTGGTGTGGGCCCTAAGCCATCCAGTGCTCTACCTCCGTAAGTCAGCATCTGACGCTAGACCTCAATCTATTTCGGAGAGAACCAGCTATCACGGGGTTTGATTAGTCTTTCGCTCCTACTCACAAGTCATCCGAGCACTTTTCAACGTACAACGGTTCGGTCCTTCACAGCGTATTACCGCTGCTTCAACCTGCTCATGAGTAGATCACCTCCGCTTCGGGTCTATTGCCTGCGACTAAATCGCGCATTTCACACTCGGTTTCCCTTCGCCTCCATCCCATAAGGACTTAGGCTTGCCACAGACAACAACTCGCAGACTCATTATGCAAAAGGCACTCCGTCACCCCACAAGGGGGCTTCGAAACTTTGTATGCAACGGGTTTCAGGTACTATTTCACTCCCCTAGCAGGGGTACTTTTCACCTTTCCCTCACGGTACTAGTTCACTATCGGTTGCCAAGTAGTATTTAGGCTTATCCAGTGGTCTGGACAGATTCATGCAGAGTTTCACGTGCACCGCATTACTTGGGAAGCCTCT
>CACEMW010000109.1:0-3786 GCA_902560705.1 uncultured Verrucomicrobiota bacterium | reverse complement strand
AGTTCGAAACCATCGATTCCCTCAGGGAATCCGGGGAAATTTTCCACAATACTTGTGGTCGTCAGCAGACCGCCAGGCATGGTTCCGGTGAGCATCAATGGGTTCAGATTGGCCCTGGCCGTGTAGATGGCTGCGGTGAGTCCAGCGCAGCCGGTTCCGATGATCGTTACGTTTTCCATAGTCGATTTTGGGCAAAGTATGCCGCAACCCAAAGGCAATGCAATGAGAAGTCCAAAGGCCTGCAATTCCACCCCTGTATTTGGCTTGAGATCCGGTTGCGAATTTGTGAGATTGACCTCAACCCTAAACGAAAATTCCCATTCGAAGAATTGTCATGAAAAAAACTATTTCCCGTCGGGGCTTCATGGAAGCCACTGCCGCCACTTCCCTGGCCTTTCAATTCCTTCCCAGCCGCGTTTTCGGAGCCAATGAGCGGGTTCACGTCGCCGGAATTGGAGTTGGCGGAAAAGGAAAAGGAGAGATCAACGACGCGGCCAGGGAAGGCGCCGAGATTGTTGCACTCTGTGACGTAGATGATGTGCGCGCGGCCGAAACCTTCAAAAAATTCCCAAAAGCCAGGCGCTACAAGGATTTTCGGGTGATGCTCGAGAAGGAAAAAGGGATCGATGCAGTGACCGTCAGTACTCCCGATCACACACATGCCATTGCCGGCGTCATGGCCATGCGCATGGGAAAGCATTGCTATTGCCAAAAGCCCCTGACTCACTCCATTCATGAAGCACGCCTGATGACCCAGGTTGCCCGAGAACAGGGAGTCGTCACTCAAATGGGCAACCAGGCGCATGCCGGTGAGCCCATTCGGAGAGCAGTGGAACTGATTCAAGCAGGCATCATTGGCGAAGTAAGCGAGGTTCATGTGTGGACCAATCGTCCGGTCTGGCCTCAGGGAATCGACCGCCCCACAGGAGACCATCCCGCACCAAACACACTGGACTGGGATCTCTTTCTGGGGCCAGCACCCTGGCGCCCATACCATCCCGATTATGCGCCTTTCAAATGGCGTGGCTTTTGGGATTTTGGCACCGGCGCTCTGGGGGATATGGCTTGTCATATCATGGACATGCCCTACTGGGCACTGGAATTGGGTGCTCCCGATACGGTGGAAGCCTGGCAGGAGGGCATGACATCGGAATCGGCTCCCACTGCCTCACGCGTGACTTACCAATTCCCCAAAAGAGGGCAGCACCCGCCTGTAAAGCTGGTTTGGTATGATGGTAAAAAAGATGGCAATCAACATTACCCTCCCACAGAAGTCATACAGGGTGAGGATATTTCCAAATACGGAGCCGTCCTGGTCGGCAGCAAAGGAACCCTGTTTTTCAATCGCGGAAACACCAACTGGTTGATCAAGGCCAATGGGGTCATGTCATCCACGACGGACATTCCCAAGCACATTCCTCGAGTAAAAAATGAGGACAAGGAATGGCTCGATGCCATTCTCGCAGGAAAGCCCGATCAGCCGCTCTCCAATTTCGCCCGATCCGGCCCCTTCACTGAAGTCGTGCTGCTAGGCAACCTGGCCATCCGACTGGGTAAAAAAATCCATTGGGACAGTAAAAACCTTCGGGCGACCAATGCGCCTGAAGCCGATGCTTTGATCCGGCGAGCCTACCGCAAGGGCTGGGAACTGTAAGCGTAAAGGCTAGCAGAGGCATGACTCTTTGGCCCTGAGAAATGCCCCGTGATAGGTGGACCTGCGTAGGAGCAAGTTCCACGCAAGGAATGGCTTTCAAAGTTTTTAGATCTCTGTAGATTGATACCATGATCCCCTCGCTAAAAAGGGTGCAAGTCTCGAGAAAGGGTGGATTTACCCTCATCGAGTTATTGGTGGTCATCGCCATCATAGCCATTCTGGCAGGCATGCTGCTCCCGGCTCTTTCCAAGGCAAAGGAGAAGGCAAAGCGTACTTCCTGCATCAACAATCTGAGACAATTGACCTACGCGGTTTTGATGTATTCCGATGATTTCAGTGGGTGGTTCCAACCAACAGACAATATCAACCCACATTGGTATTCGGTTATCTTTCGAAACACCTATCACCAACAGTATGCGGTGCCACGCAGTTCGTTCTATTGCCCATCCAACGCCAAGTGGGGACGGGATGATTTCTGGGACTGGCCGGGGGGCAGAGAATCGGTGTTCGGATACGTTTACTGGGTCGGTAACAAGGCCTACAATGAGAACCAGAGTTATTATCCGGACAAGAACATTTTCCAGAAAGGAGTTCCCATTTTTGCTCAGAAAAATAGTGATAATCCTCACTACAAGGTGATTTGGACAGACATCAACCGGAAACTCAATGGGCAGGATTGGAAGCGACCCGGAGATCCCGATCCCCTCATGCGGGGGGTGAACCACTTCAATCGCCAGGGCGACGAACCTGAGGGCTCCAACGAAGGCTACCTAGATGGCCATGTGGAATGGGTCACGGCTCAAAAATTCATTCGAAAACCCAAAGTCATGATCGGCTCCCACCATTTCTTCTACGGTGGAGTCGATGAGGAGATCGCAAGACCTCTTCAATAAAGGGTCAGTGGCGAATTCATCATGAAAAATATCTGACGTCCAGAGGGGGATTTCTGATATCGAAATCCGCTAATGGCGATCATGATTCACGCCCCCAGTCCAAGCGGTGGGTTCGTTTGGACTGCTGAACAAGAGGTTGGAAGCTACAGCATTCCAGGAGAACCTTTCCCCTGAAATGCTGTGTTGGGTTGCTCTAGCAATGCTTACCGTTGTAAACAAGCAAACGCCAAAATTTGATTCTTGGTTGAGCCTCCACTGGATCCGTTAAGATGTCATGATCTCCAAGGACTTAGCGTTTCATGAAGACCTCAATTTTTATGTTAGTTAAAAAGGTGAAGACGTGATGCCTAGGGACTTACCTTGGTAAAAAAAGCAGCATTATTCTGCACTCTTCAGACAAAAAAATGACCCTGTAACTTGAGCAATTTGTTGGAAGATATTAATTTACATATTTACTTAAGTCTTGGCTTAGTCGGACTATTTTTATGATTTTTCAGCCATTTAATAATGAAGCACCATCCCAAACAGACTGCCTTTATGGAACAAATGGATGCAATGGGAGCTATGCACTTGTTGTTTGATTCCCTAGCTGGTGTCTCCTTTTTCGCAAAAACCAAGCAGTTTGAGCTCATTTTTGCCAACCATTCCTTTCTAGAACGTATTGGCATGCAGAAAGAAATGGATATTGTAGGCAAAACGGATTTTGAGCTTTTTCCCAAGGCCATGGCGGACAATTTTCGCAAGGATGACACGTGGGTGGTGCATCATGGAAAACCCAAGCTCCAAATCATCGAACTTTTCATCCACTCGGATGGCCTTCCAGACTGGTATATGACCAATAAATTGCCGATTTTTGGGAGAAACAAAGAAGTGATTGGCATCATGGGTACCACCCAAAGTTATCAATCTGGCAAGAAATTCGTCAGACCCTACATGCAAATTGAGCCTGCTGTGGAATACATTCAGGCCCACTTCAGGAGAAAAGTAACCATTGATGAAGTAGCAAGAACCGTCAGCCTGTCAGCCCGTCAGTTGGATCGCAAATTTCAAGAAACGATCAAGATGAGCCCTCGAGACTTCATCATGAAATTGCGAGTCAGGGCGGCTTGTCATGCTCTAACTCAAAGCAATGACAAAATCATGGATATTGCTCTGAATCTCGGTTTTTATGATCAAAGTTCTTTTACCCTTCATTTCCGAAAGCAAATGGGGACCACTCCGCTAAAATACCGTAAACAC
>CACEMW010000108.1:0-3885 GCA_902560705.1 uncultured Verrucomicrobiota bacterium | reverse complement strand
ATACGTACTGCCTTCAGTCAGGCTTTGGAAGCAAACCAATATGGAGGTGACGTGCCTCCGCTTGCTCCCGATGAGATTCCTCTTATTTTTAGAGGATCATACGGGATAGGAAGCCGGGATTTCCGTCCGGAACACATTCTTGGGGCTTTCGAATACTCGCAGGGCAAAATTGGCCGCACCGATGGCAAGACATCCAAGGACGGCGAGACCTTTTTCGTTTTAGGGGTTGAACATCCTTACGCTGTCAAATCAAAATCTACACCTTCGCTCCTCCCAGACATGGCGATTGCCGTGCGCTTTCACTCGATCGGCGGGTGGGGAATGATCACTACTGGAAAAAATCTTGGCTCTATCATTGGCGAATTTGGCGATGTTATTTCCAAGCGCGAGCCGACCTACGATACCTTTGGCGCTCTGGAGGATAAACTATTTGTCAGTGCTAACCCCAAATATGGATCTGAGAAGAAGGGAGCTCCGACCAATTACTATCTGGTAGTAGCGCCCAAGCCCATACGCGTAAACTGCGAGTTGAATCACGTGGACGTCGTACTCTGTTGTGACCCCAAAGCCTTTACCCACACCAATCCGCTGGAAGGGCTCAAGCCAGGTGGTTGCCTCGTATGGGAATCGGGAGATACACCAGAAACTGCTTGGCAGCGTATTCCTAAAGCGCGCAGACAATTTGTAAAGGATAACAATATCCGTATTTTTATTTTGCCAGGTTTCGATATAGCTCGCAAAGCAACCTCTCGGCAGGATCTTCAGTTGCGCATGCAAGGTAATTCGTTTCTCGGCGGTTTCTTTCGTGTTTCTTCTTTTCTGCAGGATAACAATATCAGTGAGGAGCAATTTCAAGATATCGTACGCAAGCAGTATGTGAAAAAATTTGGTCGCTTTGGTGATGCAGTTGTTGATTCGAACATGGAGGTTATGACTCAAGGTTTTAAGCTAGCTCAGGAGATCCATTACGGTGAGTTAGATGATGCGGATACCTCAAGTATGCGAATCTCACCTCTTGCTCCCAATGTTAACCATGAAATGGCTCCGACGGCTGGCTGTGCCGAATCTGGCTGTGACAGCTGTAGCCCTCCTGAAGGTCAGCCGGATCGTCCTGAGTTGATGAAGCTCTCCAAGTTTGACTCTGAATTCAGAAATGGTTTGGGCTACCACCAACCGGCAGGAGCATTGGCCTCCATGGGAATCATGGCGGCTGCCACAGGAGCCACACAATCTAAGTATGTTGCGCGTCGAGAAACTCCTGTTTACATCGCTGAAAATTGCACACAGTGCATGGAATGTATCACCGCTTGTCCTGATACAGCTTTGCCGAACACGGCTCAGGATATCAGCACGATTCTGGAGCGAGCAGCCCACAGTTATGTGAGTTCACCCGAAGATCGAGTTGCTTTGATCAAGGCAATTCCCCAGATTGATGAGCGCTCGAGAGCTATCATGGTGGAGGCAGTCAAAAATAAGGAAAAGAAACCTTTCTGCGAGATTGTCCGTGCCCAAGTTTCCGAATTTGAAGGAATTTCCGATCAAGCCAAGGAGGAGTTCTGCGGTATCATTGATCAGTTGCCACTTGCCTACAGTGATGTGACAGCTATTTTCAGGGCTGTGGAGAAGAAGAGCCCCGGCAACGGGGGACTCTTCTCCATCTTTGTTTCTGATCTCTGCAAAGGATGTGGTGAATGCGTTCAGGTTTGCGGGGACCATGATGCGTTGCGGATGACAGCAGAAACGGAGTCGCTCAACGCTAAACTCACCACGGCACAAATTTTCTCCCGTCTACTGCCCGATACACCGCAAAAATTTCTTGGACTTTACCAAGACAACGCTCCACAGGATTCGCGCGAGGCAGCTCTGCGGAATCACATGATGGTTCGGCGCAACTACGAGGCTCTTGTGTCAGGAGACGGGGCTTGTGCTGGCTGCGGAGAAAAATCTGTATTGCACGCAGTGGCCTCAACAACCGAAGCTTACATGCGACCGCTTTATCATAGTAAATCGGATCGGTTACTCGCCAAAGCTGATTTATTAGAATCTGAAGGTGTTAAAAAACTAAACTTTTTCAGGGAAAATGAGCAAGAAACATACGACCGATATCGACGATCGGTAGCTCATATTGTTATGGGGCTTGGAGGTGAAACGGACAAGGATACAACCCATCGTTTGGAAGAACATGGGCCTATCAATGATGAAGAGATCGTGAAAGCACTGGTCTCTGTGATGCGGCAGGACGCGTTCAATCACAAGGAGCTGCAAGCTCTTGATGGGCGTGATGCCAGGGGGCAATCGGTGATGTTTATGGGAGCTAGTACCGGTTGTAATACGGTTTATGGATCCACTCCACCTAGTAATCCTCACCCTTATCCGTGGATGAATTCCTTGTTTCAAGATGGGGCTACAATAAGCTGGTTGATGGGAGAAGCTCTAATACTAAACCATGCACGTCGATCAGTGGTTCCTGAACGTCTGTGTGACCTTTTAATGGAGCGCAATGAAGATCTAATTTCAGAGGAAGACTACTTTTTATTAGCGAGACTGGATGATTCTAATATGACAGCTCAAGAGTTGCGCGAATTACCTAAAGTATGGGTTATTGGGGGTGATGGTGCCCTTGGAGATATTGGGTTCCAGAATGTCTCAAAGGTTATTCTCCAGAACCGACCAAATATTAACATCCTTATGCTCGACACGCAGGTCTACTCTAATACGGGTGGACAGAACTCGGATTCCTCAACCATGTTGGGAGGATACGATATGAACCAATTCGGTGCAGCCAGTCAAGGTAAGTTAACCGAAAAGAAAAATGTTGCTGAGGCGTTTACTTCAGGGCATGGGTCGCCTTTCGTCGCACAAGTCTCAATGGCTAATTCTGCGAAAATGTATAAAGCCATGCTAGATGCTTTGGAATATAGAGGCACAGGTTTCTTCCAAGCCTACACTACTTGTCAGCCAGAACATGGCGTGCCAGATCATATGTCTGCAGATCAAGCAAAGCTTGCTCGTGACTCGCGCGCCATGCCTGAGTTCGTTTTTAATCCGCAGGTTGGTGAAACCTCTCAAGAGGCTTTTAATCTCAAAGGTAATCCAACGCTCAGCAAGGATTGGTGGGAGACCAAATATAAGGGAAGTGGAGAGAAGTATAACTTTTCAGTCGCTCATTGGGCTTTAACTGAGGCACGCTTTCGTAAGCACATTAAAGAAATCTCAGAAGAGCAATCAGCCGAATTCATACACTTTGACGACATGCTTATCTGTATCAACCAAGATGATGTCACGCACCGCCGGGTGTTTGATCCCCAGCACCGGTCCTACGTGCCAAATTTTGGCACCTACATCAAGGCTGAGATTAAGGGCAAGATGCGCTACTACACGGTTACACGCCAGATGGTCCTCTTTGCCGTCGAAAGACGAAAGGCATGGCGCATGCTTCAAAGCAAGGCGGGTATCGTAAACAAGGATTATCTTGCTCAGAAAGCACTACTCAAAAAGGTAGATTCGGGTAGCATTGAGGCTGCTGATCTACTCGGGCGCACACGGGATTTGTTCCAGAGTGAGCTGGATACGCTAGCTTGATAGGATCTGTTCAAGCGGATTCAATCACCTTCAACGACCCCCTCATTGCAGGGGGTCTTTTTTTATGAAGCCCATGATTCCCTTGCCTCCCAATTTGTACCAGAACAGAACCTTGACCCTGAACTCTACATGCTGAAAAGTAGAACACTATGAGCTTTTGTTGGCAGCCAATCCCCCGAGGAGGGATGTCCGTCCCGACTGATCGTGCTGCCTTTTGGTCGGGAGTGCTCAGCTGCCTGTTGGGGCTCTTTGCGGCTGCTGATGAGCCTTGGTCGGATCAGGACGGGTTGGGCTTTATTGCGA
>CACEMW010000107.1:0-3930 GCA_902560705.1 uncultured Verrucomicrobiota bacterium | reverse complement strand
ATTTGAAAAACCACCAACACTCATCATTCAAGGGGACGCAAACGCAGATCTCTCCATGGTCCTCAACCTTTGCGAACTCGCATCCAAGTCCGGCGTGAGTAAGACATTGTGGGCCACGCAAATGCTGGAACCTGCCATACAAACACTTCCTTAGGTGACGACCGGCTGACACCTGCTCCTTCCTGCCATGACCAAGCAGTCACAGCTCATCCTTTTATGCCTCGTCCTGGGAGTGCATTCCATCGTCCTGATTGGTTACCGGCAACCATTAGCGCGCCAACCAGCGGAAACGGAAGCCAGAAAAGATTCACCGGTCATCATGCTCACCGAACTCCAACAAACCCTCGAGGTAACAAGTCATGCGATGGTCAGGGATCCGAAACTTCTTGTTCGGGTGCATGAGCATGGATACACGGGGCCGGTCTGGAAAAGTACTTTCCCGACCATCAACCCCCATTCCACGGAGCCCGAAGACACCAGCAACCTGGCCACACCCAAGAGCATTTGGGGACGTCCATTATTCGATTGGACCAGGCAATATTCCAAGTCCATCGCTCCCTTACCGGTCCTGCCCAGAGCAACATCAAACTCCAACCGAAACATTCCACCCTCGATACCTTCCTCCACTCAGGTGTTCTTCAGTGATTCCATTGAGTCAAGAAAGCCCACTATCAAAGAGGATCCTCCTCGATGGCGGGGAACTGAGTTGCTTCCACCCATTCAATTGGAAATCGGCATCAGTGCCAAGGGCGCGGTGGAAGCCGTGCGATGGATTGGCTATTCTCACAATGAAACCCTTTTCTCCGTGTTTCATCAGGAGGTCATCCAATTCATCAAACGGCTCCAATTTGCCCCCCTGAAGCAGGTCGAATTTGATAAAGCCCCCCCCTGGACCTGGGGAACCATTGATTTCATCTGGGGTAACCCTGAAGCCCCCGGCATTTCATCTGAAGAGATTCAACCAGCCCTCAGCCCACAACCATGAAGACCAGTATCCTGAGCGAATGGATCTTCATCTACGTCGCACTTTTTCTCCTGATTCTCTTTCTCTGCAGTGTCTACAGTGAGATCCGAAAACGTCGCTTTGACCCCAAGCGGAGTGATGATCGTATCTTCCGCTGCGGTGATTGCGCTTATGTCTACACCGACGATCCCACGGTCGACCGCGCGCGCTGTCCTCATTGCGGATGCATGAATGACCCATTTAAATTTTAGTTTTAAAGGAAGCCCTTGAGATGAAGAGAAGGTTTTCAGTTGGATTCAAACGATGGGCGTGGTTGCTTCCGCCCTTCCTGTGGATGGCACTGATGGCCCTATTTTCCACAGATCATTTTTCAGGATCCCAAACTTCGCGATTCATCGGCCCTTTTTTAAGATGGCTGTTTCCAAATACCGATGGCGCGATTTTGGATCACATCCACTTCGCCATACGCAAAAGTGGCCATTTAATGGAATACGCCGTCCTGGCTTGGCTGTGGTTTTTTAGCCTGACAAGATGGTCCGAGGAAATCCCATGGCGTATGCAAAAAATTGCGACCGTATCCGGCTTGATTTGTTTGATATTTGCTATTTCTGACGAAGTTCATCAGTCCATGACTCTCTTTCGAACTGGACAACCAACTGATGTGGCCCTTGATGTTCTCGGGGCCAGCATCATGCTTGGCTACCTCCTGAAAAAAACGGATCCACCGGCTGCCTAAGTGCACCAGCCCATGCTCCATTGCTCCTTGCTTTTTGGAGCCGGAATCTGGCTTGGAAAAACGCTTTGCTTACCACCCTACATCTGGTGGAGGGCCTGCGTATTGAGTCAATTTGCTTTCATCGCTCGGAAACCATGGCGAGAGCCAGCCATGGCAGGCTTGTTGATGGGCAGCGGTGGCATCCTTTTTTGCATCCATTCACTGCCCCTTCACCCAAGCGATCTGCGTCATTTTGAGCTTCGAAATGCTCAACTGGTTACTTTACGAGGGCAAATCGAGGCTACCCCAAAACGCCACATAAGATCTGATCCGGCGGGATCCAAGATTTGGTTTGAAACCGATATGGAGGCAAGCGCCATTTTCAGCACTTAAGGTTGGCAGCCGGCATTTGGTAAAGTTCGGGTCCGAACTTTGGGTATCCCCATTTCAAAAATCACCAAAGGAGCTTTTGCCTCCATCCAAGGAATGCTCAAGCGCCCTTTATCACCCTGGGGCCCCACGGCCCATACAGCGCCCGAATTTTTCCATCCTAAGGGTATTTACACGATCATGGAAATCGATCAGTCCAGAATTGGCACATTCTTTCTGCATCCAAAATGGGCTGGCAGAACGTTTTTGAGATCCTGCAAAAAACGCGGAAACCCAGCTTGCGGTTGGCCTACCCATCGAGGATGACGTGCTGGCCCTCCAGCGGGCAAAACGCTTGACCGTTAATGGAATTGAGTGCTGGGATACCGGAGAGCGAGGGGCCATTTAGCTGTAAGTCACCCGTGGAGGTTTATAGCTGAAGTCAGGATCAGGGGAACCGTTTCGGTGCTAGACCTCGACAAAGCCATCTCCTACTCACCGGGTTCTTGATCCATGACAGAACCCTTATTCCTCAATTTCGAGGGAAAAGGCTTCGCTGCGAAGGCTATCGGGTTTGGGCCGGGGGACTTGTTTGGAAAGATAATTGAACTTAAGCTGATACAAATGATCAGTCCGCGAGGAGGACAAAGGTAGAAGAGCTTCCCAACGGTGGTCGGCCACTGGGACTGGCTCCATGGGATACTGCACTCCATCCAGAACGACGAAAGCTTGAAGCGACTCCTCAAGGATAGATCGCTGGTTGCTTTTCCATGAGGCCTCAAAGCGGTAAAGCCCATCCTCACTTTTGGGAAGGCTGGGAGGAGTCAGATTAACAATAGTAGATGTGGCACATCCTGTGAGCACCAAAGAAAGGAGACAGAATGAGGCAAATCGGCGAAAAAGGGTGCGCATCATACTCAAGCGATACCCAAGAGCTCATGAGGTGTAAAGGGGATTCAACGGGCTGTCCGAAAGGAAAGAGGGCCCATTTTTGGATTTGACCTGACCGCCAAAGCAGGGTTAGATCTCGCCTCTTTGACGTGATATTTTTCACCTAGCTGGGCCAGAGGACCTCGCAAGGTGTCCAATCAGCTTAATTTTATGTTTGCACATATTCGAAAACGCCAGGAGTGGGTCCTGTGGATGGTGATCGTTGTCGTTGTTATTTCCTTCGTGGTCTTCTTCACTCCATCGGTAGGTTCCAATGCAGGAGGTGGGAGTGCATCCAACCCTGTGGTTGCCACCTTTGATGGCAAAGCCATTACCCAACAGGACTATATCGCGGTGTATAATGAGGTCTCCCTGCGGGTATTCCTGTCCATGAGGCGCTGGCCGGAACAGATAGGCTACAACATCGAACAGGAAATACCCAACCGACTGATGATGATTCAAGAACTCGATGATCTGGGCATTGTCGTCGGCCCTGAAGCCGTTGCCAAATACAAGGCCAATGCTTTCTCTGATCCCGAAACCGGTGCTTTTCAGCCAGAACTGTATGGTAACATACTGCTCGCCTTGAAGTCGCGCCGGCTCAGCGAGGATGATCTCAATGGATATATCCGCCATGAAATCGGCATTGGGCAGCTCACCTCGCTGGTCAGCCTGAGCGGGCAATTGGTCACACCAGCGACTGCAGAGCGCACTTACAAACAGCGGAATCTGTCAGCTTCGACCATGGTCCTTATTTTCTCCCGAACCAACCACATGAGTGCGGGCCAGGATCTCATCGGTCTGGAAGACTATTTTACAAACAACATGGCACTTTACCGTGTCGAAGAAAAACGTCGTGCCAGGGTCGTCAAATTTGCGGCAACCAATTATTTGGCTGAGGCAGAAACACGTCTCAATCAATCGACCAACCTCTCAGCCATGATTGATGCCA
>CACEMW010000106.1:0-4023 GCA_902560705.1 uncultured Verrucomicrobiota bacterium | reverse complement strand
ATATAGCGGCATTTGTGAATTTCGAAATAGTGCGGATGATCTGGAAGGGTTAATTATATATTGGTTGGTCAAAAATAACCGAACTTGCATTCGGTTGGAGAAAATTAGAAGATTAAAAGGATATTAAAATTTGATAGCTAATTTCTATATATTTTAAAGCTTAATTAAGCAAACGAATAACCAAACTCAGTATATTAACATCTGTGCAATCCAGTTTAATAAGGTGCTTTATATTTCTCTAGATAAAAAGTGTATAAAAGATACTGGATCTGCCCAATATTTACTGGCCGCTCGTCTACAGAGGCGTATCTGTATCCATAACCATTACTTCTGATGGTATCTTTAAATTTGTCAATAGGATACAAGGTGATTGGATACTTGCAAACCCTATCCAAATTAGTGCATTCCAACTGCCCTGGCCCATTCTCAGACAACTTCGACTCCTGGAGGTAAATTTCATTGGTCGAGTTAGTTGTTAATCCAGTTCGCGTGAGGAATAATGTTTTTGGCTGCAATTTTAAAACTTCATTTAGGTTTTGTTCTGGGTTCGGTAAATACTGAAGTGAACCACTGAACAAAACCATATTTACTTTGCCTACAGAACGGACAGCATCTTCAATTATGTAAAAAAATTTCAGTTCTTTATTGCTTAGAGGCTGACATTTCTGTGCAAGCGCTTTTGTTTCAATAACATTCCACGATAATGATATCGATTTATCTACAGCTAAACGTGATGTAAAATAATGGCCGCCGCCACCTCCTCCGATGTCAAGGACCGTAATTTTTTTTGGCTTACTTGCGTAGTCACCTATGTGATTTGTTACACCTAATACAGTCGGCAGTGAATTATGGGGAATTACATTTGTGGTAAGAATTTCATCCCGAAATGCAGTGTATTTGTTAAAAACAGAATCGACTAGATCCTCAGCTTCGTAACCGCCTTGGCATTGTGATAAAGCCTCCTCATATGCGCGAAAATAACTATTTGACATAACCCATCATACCTTCAACAGAAAGTCTGGTCGAATTCAATAGCAAAGTTTTCGGTTTGTGTTTAAAGTCAATTTAATATTAAAAAGGTTAAGGTGTCTTGCCATATCGCAAAGAATCCGTAGTTCGAAAGATCAGTGGAGGTCAGAGAAGAGATAGAATGGGGATCGCTGAGGAAGGATGGAAAGAAGATCTTCTGCAATAGGCAGAAACCCTTACTTTCATATTCACTCTATACCCCATAGTCGCAATTATAACGGTTTGCCTAGGCGGGAGGGCGTGACGACCCGGGAGGCCAGGTGAGTCCTTCACCAATCATCAATGGCCTTAGAAGATGATTTGATGAGTAATTCGTAGGTCCTCAATTGCAGTTCAACCCTCAAAAGCTCTTACCACTTCAGATTGAACGCAGTCTTCAAAGGAAAGTCCTATTACGAGAACCCACATATCCAGTGACTGAGAAGCCCTTACGTCATTCTCTCTGAACGCTTTCTAAACGATGCTATACACCCTTACTTCTTGTGGACTCAGTATGGGGTGTGAAAATCAACTGAGTCCTCAGTGGGTATTTAGAGACTGAGCTGATGTTGAGGGTGATTCAACGGAGAAAGTTCAGATCTTCTTTCTCTCAGTAGTTCGAAACTGTCTGATTTGATGTGTGAGGTAGGAAGCTGCAACGAAATCCTCAAAGGCATCTGCAGAAGTAGCCATTTCTATCGGGTCAAAACCCTTATAATTGCGACTATGGGGTATAACACACATATGAAAAATAAGGGTTTGTTGGCTACAAACTACAGAAGATCTCAATTGCGGTAAGAGAGAGACAGTTTTGATTGTGGTCGTAGTTCGAAAGATCAGAACAGTCTCCTTATTGTGCTTATTTTAGATACTTCCAACCAATGCAATCCACCGTTTTCTCCATATTTTCTCATACAATAGGTTGGGTTTTTGGTATCTGAATACGATTGAGAAAGGAGAAAAGAGAGTTTTGAACCTAAAATCCTACTTCAAATAGGAAAACGAAATAGCTGATGGGAATTGATAATCAAAGAAACGAATCATGTTAGTTTTTGTTTACTACAAGTGAACCTGACATTACGTCGTGCAAACCCTGTTTTCTTTCGGTGAATGCTACCATTATGAATCCAATCCCTAAGGTTAAAGTCGAAATAGGCTTACCAAAATGCCTTCCGGTTGCTTGAGCAAAGCTGACTCGATCCCCATTCAAATTAGTTACTTTTATGCTTAATGCTAATTTACCTAAGCTTGCTTGCAGCTTAGAACTCTCCATTGCAGCGTAATATATCCATCCGGATATTATACCAAATAATTGTCCAGACAATTCGATGATATCTAGATCAATGCCTAAAGTTTCCATAATGGTGCCTATAATGACGGATACCGGAAAACCTATTATTGTTGTGATAATCATATCAATTATAAAAGCGGCGACTCTCTTCCAAAAACCTGCGTAACCTATTTCCATAATTAAATTTTGTATTTTAGGGATTCTTTACGATTTATTAAATGTAAGGATAACGTGTCAAGTTCTTACTTTAACCAAATCTCTTTTGCTTAAGCATTTCTGAATCTCTCCCAACCTTTCTTCCTAATGCTTCACCTTTGCCCAGAATTGCTGTAATCGATTGGTATCAGTCTGCTTCAGCACTAATTTAGCATTCTCATATCTGTTCTGATTTCTCAAACCTATCTCTTCGATTTTTTGTCTTATCTGATGGTTCCATTTCCCTTCTTTCTGAAGCTCTGCGATCTTACGTTCAATATCAGCAAACCCTTTCTTCGCTTTAAGGAACTGATAGATATTCTTCGACCTCTTTTCGTTTTTGGCTGTGAACGGAATGAATGTGTTCGCCTTCTTTTTTCCATTTTAAATACTAAACCTTCAGATACGACTTCAATTACGTGTTGTTGAATAAAACCAAAAATCACAACTGGTGGTTCTTAGAAGGTGATTACCTTGAGATTCGATTCTAAAAAAGTGGTTCAGCTATCTGATACAAAGTATTGGAACAGTTCCGATACTGCGGGAGACTGCAAGAGAACGATGATCTCGATATGTGAAAACCTTCTTATGGTCGAAAGGAACAGGAATTCATACAAGTCTATGAGAATTTCAAGAATCCTTAGATAGCCCAGCAGCTGATCGAGGATGAAGAATCACCTCAGAATTGGTAGATCAATTCCACATATTCTCTGAATCAGTCGACAATTGGGAGGGCTGAAGCTTCTCAGCCAAAGAACGGATCTTTTCAGAGGAATCACTGAAGAATCGGTAGTTGGAAAGATCAGTGGAGGTCCCATTTGAGAAGAGATAGAATGGGGATGGCTGAGGAAGGATGGAAAGAAGGTCATCTGCAGCAGTGCAGAAACCCTTATTTTTCATATGCACTCTATACCCCATAGTCGCAATTATAAGGGTTTGCCTAGGTTGGAGGGCGTGACGGGCCATGGAGGCCAGGTGAGTCCTTCACCAATCACCGACGGCCTTAGAAGCTGATTTGATGAGTTCTTCGTAGGTTCTCAGTTGCAGTTCAACCCTCAAAAGCTCTTACCACTTCAGATTGAACGCAGTCATCAAAGGAAAGCCCTATTACGAGAACCCACATATCCAGTGCCTGAGAAGCCCTTACATCATTCTCTCTGAACACTTTCTAAAGGATCCTCTACACTGCTTCTTCTTATGGACTCAGTATGGAGTGTGAAAATCAACTGAGTCCTCAGTGGGTATTTAGAGACTGAGCTCATGTTGAAGGTGATTCAACGGAGACAGTTCAGATTTTCTTTCTCTCAGTAGTTTGAAACTGTCTGAGTTGATGTGTGAGGTAGGAAGCTCCAACGAAATCCTCAAAGGCATCTGCAGAAGTCGCCCTCTCTAATGGTTCAAAACCCCTATAATTGCACCTATGGGGTATAACACACATATGAAAAATAAGGGTTTGTTGGCTACGAATTTTAAAAGGCCTTAATCGCGGTAAGAGAAAGACAGATTTCATGTGAGCGGTGGGCCCTAAG
>CACEMW010000105.1:0-4280 GCA_902560705.1 uncultured Verrucomicrobiota bacterium | reverse complement strand
TGGAGTCAACACCGCAGACATCATAGTCTTCGGATTACTTTTCCTCTCGATGGTGGCCTTTCTGGTATTGCGCTTGCGTCGTCTCACCCTTTATTTATCGGACCCAGTCATGGCTGCGGCCGTGGGAGTCAACATTTTCCTATGGTCGGCCTTGATTGCTTGTACTCTCGGGCTTGCCACGGGATTGGCCATAAGATCCTCCGGTATGCTTTTTACTTTTGGTTGCATGGTGCTGCCTCCGCAGATGGCCAAGAATTTGTGCCGTGACATTACAGGCATGTTCTGGGTCTCTCCGGTCATGTCGCTGGGCTCAGTCATCATGGGGCTGATGATTGGGAATTATTACGACTTGCCACCTGCCCAAACAGTGGTGGCACTGATGTCTTTGATGCTGCTCCTTTCCTGGGTTTTTCGATGGATACGTGAATCCCTCGCCACACAGTCCTGATAGAGAAAAGAGCAACCTTAGTAGGCTATCATGACGGTGCCTGACGCCATGAAAATCAAGAACTCTGAACACCCCTGGAAGCATGACCATTGTTTTGGTCAGGATCAGAAGAAGCCGGGTGAGGCGCGTACTCTGGTTGTGATCGCTTTGACCGCAGGGATGATGGTGATTGAAATGGCGGCAGGATGGGCCTTCGGCTCCATGGCATTGTTGGCAGATGGCCTGCACATGGCGTCTCATGCCGCGGCCCTCTCCATATCCGCTTTTGCCTACTACTTTGCCCGCAAGCGAGCTCACGACCGTTCCTTCACTTTTGGAACGGGCAAAGTGAACTCCCTTGGAGGCTTTACCGGTGCGGGGTTGCTGGTGCTTTTTGGTCTATTCATGGTCACTGAAAGTCTCCATCGGTTGGTGGATCCCATTCCGATATCGTTCAATCAAGCCATTGCTGTGGCTATCGTTGGGTTAATCGTCAACGGCGTCTCTGTCTTCGTCCTAGGCCACCATGGGCATGATCACCACCATGGGCATGACCACCACCATGGGCATGACCACCACCATGGGCATGACCATGATTTGAACTTGCGAGCCGCCTACTTACATGTCCTGGCCGATACGCTCACTTCCTTACTCGCGATTTTTGCCCTCTTGACGGCCAAGTATTATGGGTGGGTATGGATGGATCCCATCATGGGAGTGGTTGGTGCTGTCTTGATCACTAAATGGTCCATAGGCTTGCTTCGCCAGTCAGGATCCGTGTTGCTAGATCAGCAAGGTCCATCTCATTTGGTAAAAAAAATCACCAACCGGCTGACCGAGTCACCATGTGGCTCTCAGGTGGTGGATTTGCACGTTTGGTCCATCGGGCCGAACATTTTTTCGACGGCCATTGTGGTTCTGAGCGATCAACCGCAGGTCCTTGGCCCTATCAAAGAAGCACTCAAGGGGATCCCAGAGATTGTGCACTCGACCGTTGAGGTGCATCCGATCTTGCAGAGAGACTCTGAACCAGGGGAGACTCCTAAAAATGATTTCCATTGATCCCTTTTTAATCCCCCTGTATCCATCTCCAAGCCATACTCATCAATTAACTCCATTGACCATGCAACATTCTGAAAAAAGTATATCCAATGATTCCTCCTGGAGTTTCGCTCCACGCCGTTCTGTCGAAGAGGTAGAAGAGGGTTTTGAACTCGCTCCAAAATTCAACGAAGCAGACACGCTTCCTTGCATCACTCAGCATGTCGAAACTGGGGAAGTTCTCATGTTTGCCTACATGAACCCCGAGGCCTTGCGGCTTACCTTGGATCAAGGCTATGCCCACTATTGGTCTCGTTCACGACAAAAACTATGGTTGAAAGGGGAAACCTCAGGAATGCGGCAAAAAGTGCATCAAATATTGGTAGACGATGATCAGGATTGCGTGATTTTGAAGGTCTCCCTAACCTCACCCGACAAAGGGGGAAGCGAAGCCTCCTGTCACGTGGGATATCGGAGCTGCTTTTACCGAGCCGTCACATCCGGCCCGGCTGGTCCGAAATTAACCTTCATTGAACGTAAAAAAGTTTTCGATCCCAATCTGGTATATGAGGGGGTAGGGAACCCTACTCAACTCTGAGGGGGGGTGCCTCTCATGCTGAATCAAGGCGAAATAAAGGTAGCTACCTTTCCGTTGATAGCCACCGTTCTGTTCTGATGCCATCCATCAAACCTTTGCTGATGATAACCGGTTTTCTTGGGGCCGGTAAAACCACGTTGCTTCGCAACCTATTGGTCCAGCTGCACCAGCGGGAAATTCTTGCGGATGTCATACTCAATGATTTTACCAATGCGGATATCGATGTGGCTACCCTTGATAGGGCCACCCTTGCCAGTGTCGCTCCCCTGGCTGCAGGTTGTGCCTGCTGCGACAGTCTCGAAGAATTAGTCCTTCTCTGTAAGGCAGCCGCTTCGGGCAAGGGCGATCTGTTGCTGATCGAACTGAATGGTACGGCTGATCCGCTGGCTCTGCTTGAAACCTTTACTTTGCTTGAAAAACGGCTGCCTCTTTTTCCGAGATGGCAGGTTTGTGTGATCGATGCCCGTCGTTGGGAAGAAGAAGACGCACTGACATTACTCAAGCGCCGGCAGCTTGAGACCTCCGGATTTTGGTATCTCAGTCATGGTGATCAACTTCAGCCCGAAGCTTTGGAACGCATCAGGGGATCCATTGCTAGGTTTTCCGAACACGCAGTCGCGACTTCTGTCGATGAATTGATTGGGCTTCTCAAACATGAAATCAATGGTCGGCAAGATCCTAGTTGGCCCCCCAAACCGTTTCGGAGCACCTACTCATCCAAGACGGCAAAATCATCGCAAACCCACAGGGATCCTGTGCACGCCCTTTCTCACCGGTTTACCGGGTGTCAGTTTGCCCTGCCAGAATCGGTGGGCCTGCAACCCATGAAAGCGCTCATCAAGGCTCTTCCCAACTGGGTGCTTCGCGCCAAGGCCTTGGTAAGGTTGCATGACAATCCTGATTGTCGATGGCTCTTTGAAAAGGTAGGCAAGGAGTCGCTTATCAGCCCTATCCCGAGCCAAGAACTTCTCAAAACGCCAGCCTCCCTCATGTGCATCGGCGCCCAATTGAATCCTGATGAACTGCAGCAACTCGTCACCTCACACCTCGGTGGCTAGTGGGAAGAATCCTTACGGGGTATGGCGTTGACGGTGTAGTGGGCCACATTATGGAGCAGGGGGGTGCCATCGGCTGCGGTGATGTCCTGCAGGGTGATAGTGTGCACGTGGCCCAGGCTCAGGGTTTCCAGTTGCAGGGTGGCTTCCATGCCGTCGGTAGAAAGCCGGACTTCACGGACGGTGGGATGCGTGGTGTCGACCTCCGGACCACCATAACCGGCGTGGTAGATGTGGGTGAAGGTGTCGACCTGGTAGTGATCAGGGTCCCTTGCGCTCTGGCGATCGGCAGGCTGGGTGAAGCGGATGCGAAAGCCCTCAGGAGTGATCTGCACCTGTTGCATTTCAAAGGGCATCTTCCCGGTCCAACGCACGCGTTCGAGCGCAAAGGGCTTGATCCCACGCACGGGCCATCCCCGATTTGTGCCTCCACAGATCAAATCTCCAGCCGGCGTGAACTGGGTGTTGAGGATGCCGGTGGAAAGGCCAGGTGTATGTGAAGGGTGGGGCTGCTGGATGGTTCGGCCAGCCGTATTACCTTACCAGGCCTATTACCAGATGTCAGGGCCGCCTGCAGGGGGCCTCCCACCGGGGAGCACCATCCAGCGATCGGTGCCGGCTCCCAATGACCTTTACTACGATCCTCGCGACCGGTGGGGAGGGGCCATTCATCAACCCGCCGTGGATGGTCGGTGAGCTCTCGAAACAGCGGTGATTGTTTTCGAAAAAATCTACTTGCCCGGCATCGCCGACGCCCACAGGCCCACACCCACCAGTGCCAGTGTCCAGAAAAAGGCCCAGAGGGCGGCGCGGCGCCCTAGGTCTCGACGGATGGCAAATCCATAGATCAGGGGACAGACGGGGTAGAAACAAAGATTGAGGAAACCCCACAAAGGCCCGCCGCGGAACCCGGCCACCATCCCCCATATCCAACCTGCAAAATGCATGAGGATGACGACCGCACCGGTGATGAAGGGGGCGATCCATGCCGCTGAGAAATCCAGGTTCGCCCCTTCCAGGTCGGCTCCCTCTGCAATCCCGCTCAATTGGTCGCTGACCGAGACGTGTCGCTCGCTGACAAAATACTTCAGGGGGTGCTTTTCCCACCACACGGGTTCGTCCGCCAGGATGGCATCAAAGCGCTCGGTTGCCTTGGGCC
>CACEMW010000104.1:0-4292 GCA_902560705.1 uncultured Verrucomicrobiota bacterium | reverse complement strand
CCCACCTTGAATCAGATAAGTCAACACGTTGGTGGACTGATATCCGACTGCTTGGATTCGAAGTCGATAGGCTCCCTCTATCAATCCCTGCCATGTCAAAGGAGAAAAATCTTCCGCCTTCTCTCCGTTTTCGGCGTGTTCGATCATCACCAGGGCTTCACTTGGAGCTGTGGTGAGCTGCAACACCCCCTCACCCCGGAGCATGCGTGGTATGTCGGCTTCCTTAGTATCCGATGCATCGGAAATCAAGATCTCTTGTTTGGGAGCTCCGCCCGCGGAAGCTGCGGATGAGGATCTTCGCTGGTGCTCATCGAGCCACCAAAAAAGGACAAGAAACATGATCACAAGACCTGTCATGGCAACCAGAACAGCAGGCCTACGCAGAAGTCCGAGCCATTGAACCAGTGACTCTTTTCGAGTCCAGATGGATTTTAAACCAGGCCTCGTAAGAGGGTTCTCGTCTGGCAAGTGGATATCAAAACCCAGCTTGGCAGCAAGACGCGAGAGGGAGGGTAATCGCGCACCTTGATCGCGCCCCGATGCATCATTCAGTACCTGCAACACCTGATTGGGTAAAATCAAATTACCCAGTCGAGAGCGCCCTTCCATGTTCGGCGAGCGCGGCAATTGAACCTGGACGCCGACGAATCGAAGACTGTCATATACAAGAAGTGCGAAAGTAAACACTTCATCGGAAAAACTGCATTGGCCTGTCTGTAGTGTGTGCTCGGAAGCATTTCCATCCCATCGGACGGGAATGGCTTCTCCCGACACTTCGCGCCAGAAATTGAAGACGAGGCGATCGAGTCCCGGGGCAAAAACAAAAGCCGAACCATCCGGCTTGAATCGAATATGATCCAAAGTAAGACGCCCATGAACCCGCCCTCGGTGGTGCATCGGCATGAGGCAGCTAAAGATGGTCTCTATCAGACTCTGCAAATCTTCCCAATTGGACTTCGGCCCACATTGCGCAAGTCGTTCTTCTAAACTGATCCCCACCTCAGATCGGAAAACCACGAAAGGCAAAGGTTTTGCAGATGGATGGACGGCAAGACATGTAAAAAAAGACGGATCCCAAGGCGCGGTTTCCGGAGCTTGAAGCGCCTCTAGGAATCCATCTAACAATTCGGTTTCCCGCGTCAAAAAAGGCGGCAGAAAGAATAGGATAACATCCTCCCGAGCGTCCCGATCCTTGCCAACCCAATAGGCACTACCTTCGGGGTTGCCGAAAAGCTTGGTCTGTAGCACATAACGTGAGGCACAAAGCCTTTGGCCCACGGAAAGAGCAGAAGTTTTTGATTCAGAATCGGACATGACCTAGCTACCGAACAAATGACAGACCTCAAAACCCTCCCCATGAACTTAAGCTTCCGAATCTCCATGCCATTGGAGATCGGTCGTTTAAGGCTGCCATGGTGCCAGACCAAACTCAACCCACAAAGATAGTGCTTTGCCTATGGCTCTTGCCCTTCCTAATATCCGGAACCTATGAAGCAAAAGTTCTTAGATGCGCTTCGCCCGATGGTGATACCGGAGCTGGATCCAGCCTTTCGTCCCGCAGCACTCAGCCAGAGGGCATTGGAGAACTGCCTCCAATCAAGCTCCTCACTTGAAACGGTGCACTTGGCTTTGGTGCGCCCAGATAAAAGTGTTTATCGCTTCAAGGTCACCCTGCTCCCGGATGTGCCGGAACACCTGGAACTCAATACCTTCTTATTGGAACGTCAGATCAAATTCCTCCTTTGGTCTAGGGGAGCGGAGACCATCCAATCCGATGCTTCCCCTGCCCTTTGCCAACGCCTCAACCAATATTACGAAGAAGATCCCCTGGGGCAATTCGATGCCGCCATGATGGGTGAGAAGATTTTTGAAAATCCATTTAAGGTGCATTCGGTCGCAAAATCCGAACTACCGGAGGCGAAGTCTGAGAGTTCACCCCTAGGAGGCCATCTTTCCGGATGCCGCATCGGTTTTGACTTGGGGGGTAGCGATCAGAAGATTGCCGCCATGATAGATGGGGAGGCCATTTTCTCTAAAGAGATCGTCTGGGATCCCATTCCTCAACGGGACCCACAATGGCATTTCGACCACATCATGTCCTTGCTGCAACTCGCCGCTTCGAAGCTACCACGGGTAGACGCCATCGGAGGCAGTGCTGCAGGTGTGTATGTACAGAATCAGGTCAAAGTCGCCTCACTCTTCCGAGGCATACCAGAGGATCTTTTCCAATCACGCGTCAAAGGCCTCTTCATGGAGATGAAACGTGCCTGGGGGAATATTCCATTCGAGGTGGTCAACGACGGAGAAGTGACGGCGTTGGCTGGCTCCATGAACCTCGGTCGCCCAGCGGTGCTGGGTATTGCCATGGGAACCAATCAGGCGGCCGGGTTTGTCACTCCCGAAGGGCAAATTACTTCGTGGCTCAATGAACTGGCCTTTGGTCCGATTGATTATCGAGATGGAGCCCCCAGGGATGAATGGTCCGGGGATGTGGGCTGCGGTGTTCAGTTTTTTTCACAGCAGGCAGTGGCACGGCTCATTCCCGCCTCAGGTCTGGAAATCGACCGTTCCTTGCCATTTCCAGAACAACTGGTTGCGGTGCAGACATTCATGGCGAAGGGGGATGATCGCGCTGCAGCCATTTATCGAACCATGGGGGTTTATCTGGGGTATGCACTGGCCCAATACAAGGACTATTACCCATTTGAACATCTGCTGCTGCTTGGTCGGGTCACCACCGGATCCGGTGCCAACGAAATGATCGAAAAAGCAAAAGAAGTTTTGAATCAGGAGTTCCCGATTAAGGCTGCCTCCATAGCATTCCACCTGCCTGGAGAAAAAGAAAAGCGCCATGGCCAGGCCATGGCAGCAGCAAGTTTACCTGCCCTCTAACAGTCGCCAGTCAACAAACTGGAGAACATTTCCATAGAATGGGAGACTCTGATAGGTAAGTCTGGCTGGTAAGATGTACTGGGCAGCCATCGCTTCGTCTAGGGCCCTTGCCTGAGAGCTTGAAGGATAGCCTCATCATTCTCACCGTGCTTCCAGACGATTTCCAGAAAACTATCCAGGGTGTGTCCGTAACCAGCGAGAAAAGGGCGGTCTCCCGCACAGCCATACATGGTAGGCTCATCCAGTTCTCCGGCCAGCTTCGCACGCGCTTTAGCCACTAATCTCGGAAACCAGGCGACTCCATCCATAGTATCGGTCTTGGCTGGCAGTTGAGAAGCCAGTACCACCTGCCTTGTCCAATTCCCCCCCTGGACTTCCCGAAAATACCGCTCCCGCAATACAGCTACTTTGTAGGCTGTTGCGTAGTCTGGCGCTCCATAATTAACGTGGTCCTCCAAGAAATCAAACATCTCCTGAGCTCGGTAACCGATTCTTTGAAGAAGCTCGAGCTCTTCGGGCTGAAAAAAGCTCGAGACCTCACGCTCTCCTTGCTGATAACGATCACTCCCGACTTCAAAAAGTTTTCGAAACTCTGCTTCCCAAGAGACATTGGACAAGATCATGATGGTATACTGCCCGCCCATCGAAAGATGTCCAAGCACATTACCCAGCCTTTTTGCTTTAGTTGACTTATACAGGCAGGCAAGCTGCGTGCTCATGAAGCATCGATTTGATTTGAACGGAGACATTGCTGTGGTTATCGGCGGAACAGGCAGTCTGGGGGGTGCGATGGCCGCTGGGCTGGCTGAGGCAGGAGGTGAAGTGGTCGTCATGGGCCGCAACGAGGCGAACGGAGAACAAACGATCGCAGGAATACAGGCCAAGGGCGGTAAGGCCCACTATGTGAAGGCTGATGCCATGAAAGCTGAAAGCCTTAAGGAAGCCCACGCGTCCATTCGGGAGAAAATCGGAGCCCCTTCCATTCTAGTCAACGCTGCAGGAGGGAATGATCCCAAAACCACTCTTACGGGAGATTTCACCTTTGAACAAATCCCACTGGATGCCTGGCGAGGCAATTTCGATCTGAACCTCGTTGGAGGAGTTCTCTTGCCCTGCCAGGAATTCTGCCCTGCCATGCTTAAGTCCGGACGTGGCAGCATCATCAACATTGCCAGTGTCTCGGCACACATTCCTCTTTCCAGGGTGATCGCCTACTCTGCGGCCAAGGCAGCCGTTCTGAGCTTGAGTCAATTCCTGGCCCGTGAATGGGCTGCTGCTGGTGTCAGGGTCAACACCATCACGCCAGGATTCTTCCCGGCCGAACAGAATCGAAAAATCCTGTTTCATGAAGACGGGAGTCCAACGGCAAGAACGGAGAGCATCATGGGCCACACCCCCAT
>CACEMW010000103.1:0-4350 GCA_902560705.1 uncultured Verrucomicrobiota bacterium | reverse complement strand
ATTCTCCCTCGGCACGCCATGTATCAGCTTCTAACCTTTCTAACAAAGGTGAATGAAGGAAGAATTTAACCCCAGGGGTGTTGTTCGAAGTGAACGTTCCGTCAGAACCATCCCAGTCAGACATGTAAAATTGTCCATCAACTCGAAGTACATCCGTTTCTCCGGTTGATTCAATAAAAGCAGATAGAGCATTTCCTGACACGAATGGACTTATGCTAATTGGTCCATCAAAATCTTTAACGGCTAAGGTTCCAGTAAAATTAACCTGTAATACCCCAGCTGGTGCTGGTGTTGGTTGTGGGGTTACCGAAATACCTACATTCAACTCGGTAGCGTCAAAAACTGTGAGCGCACCCGTTTGTGCCGCAAACGGATCCGCTAAATATACATCGCCTTCTGAAGGTGAAGCTCCGCTTGGATACTCGCCACCATTGAGTCTGCCATTACTACTGATGTTAGGTGTACTACCACCAACTTCGTCAGTATTTGAATTGATCTCTGCATGAAGTGTTCCGCGCGTGGTATTTGTTACCGTACCGTTTAGGACTTTGGAAGGATGTGATCCTGCAGTTAAAGAAGTGTTAAACCCAAACGAAACATCCGAATCATCAACCCCAATGCTGAATGTCTCTCCAATGCCAAAATCAGCCCCGTCTGAATCCAAGGTGATGGTTTTGAAGTTTATTTGTTCTAAATTAGTTCCATCAAAACTCCGAGCTCCTGATGTCTCGAAATCCAAAGAATAACTCAAACTGACAGGAAGGCCATTTTCAATCTTTAAGCTAGCAACTCCGAAAGTATTTGCCGTAGGTAAAAGAAACTTCTTCCGTTGACTAATAGGATCACCAAGTCCTGTCAAAGTTCCCGCGCTGGATTCTCCCTCTGCGCGCCATGTATCAGCTTCCAACCTTTCTAACAAAGGTGAATGAAGGAAAAAGCGGACTCCTGGGGTGACATTTGACGTAAATGTCCCGTCGGAACCGTCCCAGTCGGACATGTAAAATTGACCATCTACTCGAACAACATCGGTTTCCCCTGACGCTGCAATAAATGCCGATAGAGCATTGCCTTCCACAAAAGGACTAATACTATTCGGTCCGTCAAAGTCCCTTTCGTTGAGCGTGCCAGTAAAATTAATCTGAATCGCACCTGCCGGTGAGGCACTTTCCCCAAGAGTATCAAGCCTAACTTCGTCTAGGCTAAAATGTGAACCACTCGCATTAAAATCGATTGATATATTTTTAACAGATTGCTGAGGTATACTCCAATAGTAATAGCTCATTATTGTTGCAGATCCCCACATACCAACTTTTCGTGCTATTTCAATCGATCTACTAGGTTGCAATGAATTCGCGCCATTAGCATCCGAATAATGAAGCCTGACACTTTCAGAAGCTATTTCTCCACTCGATTTAACCTGTAAAATTACATTTTGGAGACCAATAGGACTTGTTTGAGTCAAAGTAAACATACTCGTGGAAGCCGGATTATAAAGATTACCGCTTCCTGCAACGATTGCACCTGGTACTGATTGCACAATTTCAGGTCCCGAAGAACTTCCCTCTATATCAGGAGCATTACCTGGCTCCCCAAGAGCATTCGTGAAGCTTTGCCAGCCATATGATTCAGCATTTTCGTGGGAAGCCCAAATAGGCGTATCAAATTCAAGAGCGCTTTTTCGTGCATCAACTTCAATTTTTAGCCCTGATGTTTCATAAACAGTTAAGGTTCCGGCCTGAGCAGCAAATGGATCTTCCAAATAAACATCCCCCTCGGAAGGTGCTGCTCCGCTTGGATACTCTCCACCATTTAGTCTTCCATTACTACTAATATTCGGAGTATTACCACCTATTTCATCAGTATTAGAATTGATTTCATCCCGCAACATTCCGCGCGTAGTGTTCACTACAGTGCCGTTTAGGACTTTCGACGGATGGGATCCTGCCGTTAAAGAAGTGTTAAATCCAAATGCCACATTATCGTCGTCGATTCCAATTTGGTAGGTTTGGCCAGATCCAAAATTTGCACCTTCGGAATTCAGGTTAATGTGGGTGAATTCTACAGACTCTAAAGCTGTGTTTTCAAATCCAGGAGCTGCGGATTCCGCAAAGTCTAAGGAATATGATAGTTCAATTGGCAGTCCGTTTTTTATCCTCAAACTGGCCACTCCAAAGGTGTTTGCAGTTGGAAGCAGAAATTTCTTTCTTTGACTTATGGGATCACCCAGTCCCGTAAGAGTCCCGGAATTGGATGGGCCTTCGGCTCGCCAAGTATCTGCTTCCAGTCTTTCTAAAAGTGGGGAATGCAGGAAGAACCTAACACCAGGGGAATCATTAGAAACAAAGACACCATCTTGCCCGTCCCAATTTTCCATATAAAATTGGCCATCAACCCGCAGAACATCGGTTTCACCGGAAGACTCTATGAAAGTGGATAGCGCATTTCCTTCCAGAAAAGGATTGATACTATCAGGACCAACAAATCCATGTTTTGTCAAAGTTCCCGTAAAGTTGACTTGAATTGCCTCATTGGCCGAAGCACCGAGCACTTCAACATTTAGAAAAACAAGAGATAACAGTATTAGGCTATGTATTTTTTTCATTTATTTAGTTTTTGCTCCATATTCTGCGATTTCGCAGGGGTTACGTAAGAAGCTCATACAATCGCTTCAAGCCACTCAGTAGCTTTAAGGACGACCGATCGATTCAACATTAGTAAAGTCTAGACCAGAAGAATCCCTGAAAAATGCCAATTAACATCGATTGGTTGTCCTGGGTTCAGTCTGAAGAATGTTTAGTTGAAACTGTTAATGCTATAGGAAATAGCTTTTTTCTATTTTTATTATAGAAAATTTACATTTCCTGATTTTTCAACATTTTCCTGAGCGAAGAACTAAATTATTAAACTCAACAAGAAGAAGTTAAAATTTTGAATTAGATCGTTTTGATAAGTTATTCCCCATTAAACATTGAATGTTGATTGCCACTTTTCAGAAGAATTTAGCTATTTAATTGAAAAAATTTGGAACTTGAAATCTGAGGTGTTACATTTTGAGACTTGTAACAAAAAAATAAGATTAAGGAAAAATGAATAATATTTCATTCTATTTAAGCTGCGCTATTTCAAATCTAATATTGATCAACTCTTTCGCAGAAGTAGTTAGATTTGACATCGATGTAGAAGAGAGCTTTCTCGAGTTAAAGACGTCCCTATTTGATGGCCTAGCCTTTGCACCCGGTGAACCCCAAAATGAACACGGTAATTTTGCAGTTTTGAAAGGCCAAGTTTATATTGAACAACTAGGTGATAGCTTAAGATTCCTTCCGGAAACTAGGATTTATGTCCAAGAAAGCGGAATTGGCTTTCCGGGCGCTTTTAACGGTTCAAGTGATTCTAGGGAATACAACGAAACTCCAAGTCCGGCTGCCTTCGCGTTCGATTTTGAGAAGCCATTTCCATTGAACATAGCGATGAGGTATATGGTTTTCTCCGCTTTTAATGAAATGCCTGTAGAAATTATTGATCAAAAATTTGATTCTTCCGGTACAACAATAAGTATAGTGGATGGTTTAGCCGATTTAACACTTGGCCTGCCACCACAGTCAGATCTATCACATTACAATCCCGTGGAGTTAGTTGACAGTAATAATGCTACATACAGTTTGGAGGGGGGCATGAGGGTGCTTAGTCTTCCTGTGAAATTTACTTTCCAAGAACCTGGAGCAATTACTGTCAAAGCGGAATATGAAGGTTTGATAAAAGCTACAGAACTTACGCAAATCTCAAAGTTAGAGCAGCCGATAAATCTAACAGGGAGGATGGATTCCACGAGTAGATTTTATGATTACTTTTCGGATGCCTACGCAGAGATAAGTTTGGATCCTGATGGTTTTTATCAAATTGATAATCCCGCCAAACAATATGGGAGTTATGATGTATTTGTTAACCAGACATTAATCGATATAGGAAAATTTACTGTGGATTCTAATTCAGTTGCGGGCGTAGGAATAGAAGTAGCTCAGATAACTGACTGGAATTTCGATATAACAAAAACTGTAGATACAACTCGCGGGGAAACTGCAACTAGGGTTAGTGATATTGATGGATCGATCACTTTCCTTGACGGTGCAGCTGTAAATGTAGATTTACAAGGGGATTTAGAATTCGAGTTTTTATCTGGTTTAGTTAAAGGTTTCACTTTTCCTGGAACAATAGAAATAAACAATAATTATTTTGAAATACATGCCGATAATACACACTCCACCATTCTTGGCCCTTTTCGAAATAGATGGGAGCTAAAAGGTAGCATTAATTTGCCTGGTCTACCAGCCACGCACAGCGAGCTAATAC
>CACEMW010000102.1:0-4491 GCA_902560705.1 uncultured Verrucomicrobiota bacterium | reverse complement strand
GATGCACCCCGCGAGCTTTGAGCATCTGCTGCAGACTGCTCCCTGCCTTGGCAACCAGCGCCAGCAGCAAGTGTTCGGTGCTGACATACTCATCCTTGAGCCGTTTGGCCTCCTGCTGTGCTTCCTGAAGGGCGGCTGAAAGAGCCCGACTGGAATATTGCTCATCACTCCCCTCGACAATGACTCGTTTCTTGAGTGCCTCATCCAGGTCCTGTCGTATGAGAGAGGGTTCCGCACCGATTTGTTGCATCACGGGCAATACCAGACTCTCGGGTTGATTGAGCAGAGCCCACAGGAGATGCTCCAAATCCATCTCCTGATGCCTTCTGCTCTGAGCCTCCTGCTGCATTCCTGCGAGGGCTTCCTGCGCCTTAATGGTCCATTTATCTGTTTGCATGTTTGTCTCCTTTCTCCTGAGGTTTGCGATTACCAGATGGGCTCGATCCCATTCGAACCCGCATTTTATATCATAGGAATTCAAACGCCTGATTCAATGAACAAATGAGGGAAGGAAAAATAAACCGGCTCACAAAAAAGTACCTATTTTATTATTATTGTTATACTTACAATTTTCAACCGGATCGCAAATAAATCGTTATTTTCCAACAATTTTCTGCTTAGCAGACGCGGAAACACCCGAAAAGGTGCCTCTGATTGCCCAAGGAAGCACCACTCTGAGCATGAAGGCCTCTCCAAAAACCAAGCCTCATCTGGAAAAGCATGGTGAAAAACAGCGAAGTTCCTGTGAAGGGGTACAGGCTGGGGAAATTCAGCCAGGATCGCTAGAGTGAGATCAGGAGGAAGCAGGCTCTTCTTGGATGGGAGAAGCATCCCCCAACTCGGAAGCATGGTCCTGGATGAAGTAGCTCAGGTTCTCCAACTCGATAGCAAGATTGACATTGTTGACCGTGACGCCCTCTGGAGCATGCAGCACCATGGGCGCAAAATTGAGAATGCCGGTCACTCCAGCCTGCATCAATAGATTGGCCGTTGACTGGGCAGCCTCGGCAGGGACACAAAGAACGGCCATTTTGACCTGATGCTCTTCAACCACATCCCGCAACTGCTCCATGGGCCGAACGGGGATCCCCTGTCGCAAGGGTCCTTGAGTCAAAGCTGAGTCTGCATCAAAGGCGGATACGATTTCAAACCCCTCACGCTCGAAGCCTCGATAGGAAATAAGTGCCTTACCAAGGTTTCCCACACCAACCAGCACGACCGGCTGGAGGGTGCTGGTGCCCAGAACCTCAGTAATCATATCGGTCAGCTGATGGACATCATAGCCCAGTCCACGGGTCCCAAACTGGCCAAAATAAGTCAAGTCCTTACGAAGTTGCGTGGGTTTCACTCCGGCTGCCCCAGACAAGGCCTGACTGGAAACCGTCTCAATGCCATTGGCCTTGAGACGCATCAGGCAGCGCATGTAGACCGAAAGTCGATACACGGCCTGCCGCGGGATTTCACCTTTGAGTGATTTTTTCATTGGCATCGCCTCGGTCTCAAATCTCCGAGTGAAAGGTTAGTGACTCCATGTCAGCCCCCCTGCTCCTGGCAATAGGAACCCTCATCACTGTGAGGAGGACTTTGAATTCAATCCAGATGAACCCATCTTGCTTCGTTGGAAGAAACCACTGCCGCGTCCATGACCTGTAGCGCTCGCGCCCCATCCCAAAAAGACGGGGTGCAATCCCTCTGTTGCTGAATGGCCTCCAGAAATTCAAAAGCCTGATCATAGCGAAAGGTCACCAAAGGATCTCCTTGTTGTGGATCCCGAGGTGACCCCGGCCACGTCCAAAATTCCTTAGGAATTTTTACCGTTTCCAGCCCATCCCCTCCTGGTTTCCCTAGCTGCAGCTCATCCCAGTGACCCGTCAAAAAGAACACTGACCCCTTGCTACCGTTGAGTTCCAGATAATCCTGACTTTTCCAGCTCTCATTGCGGCCGGTGGCCAGTTTACTACTCTCCAGCACCCCGGTGGCCCCATTTTTGAAATCAGCCAAAATAGAGGACCAGTCATCCAGGTTAGAGGCATGTCCCTCGCGATCCGCCACAAACTGCTTGAGATGGGCGCACAAACGTGTCATCGGCCCCAGCAACAAGTGGGCAAAATCAATGCGATGGGAGAGCATGTCTCCCAGCTCTCCGGTTCCAGCCAATCGGGCCTCTTGTCGCCACCCGAGATCCCGGTTGCCCCAATCCTGCAGACGACAGCAGCGAAAATGGTAGGGATCCCCAAGGAATCCATCCTGAACCAGGTGACTGAGATACCTCATGGCAGGGACAAAACGATAAGTAAAGGCTGTCATGTGTCGCACGCCTGCCTGATCAGCCGCCTCTGCCATGGCCTTGGCTTCCTGGTAATCCATGGCAATGGGCTTTTCACACAGCACATGCTTACCAGCCGCAATAGCCGCATGGGCAATCGGGCCATGAAAAAGATTCGGTGTAGCGATGATGACGGCATCCACATCCTCTCGCACCACCACTTCCTGAAAATCCGTCGACCCCACTCCGACACCCGTTTGAGTCTGAGCACGCTCCAGGGTTTGAGCATTGGTATCACACAAGGCTGTCAAGCGAGCCCCTCCACACATCGCAATCCCCGGAAGATGGTTCTGAAGCGTGATGCCTCCGCATCCTACTATGGCTAATCGTATCTCACTCATAGGCAATAGATGGCAACGCTAACAAGAGGCCGCCACGAAAACAATCGGTTTTCACCCTTCATAGCAAAGGCAGGAAGGCACTCTTCACGGCCTGAGTGTCTTCAATGGCATTCCTGCCAAAGGAGCCGTTTCCTTATTTCAACGTGGATTTAGCCTTTTGATCCATTGGGTCATGGGGTAATAATCGATCTGTGTTTCCAATGTTCCGGATTCTAGCTTGGATTTTGGTCATTCCAGTGGCGACCAAGGCTACTGAGCTGAAGCCTATTCAAGCATTCTTTCGCAATCACTGCGTCGAATGCCACGGAAAGGACGACAAGATCAAGGGGAAGATGGATTTGAGAGGCTGGCTACAGCAACCTCTGGATGCCTCCGCCTTTCAAGATCTTCAAGCCATCAAGGATGTGCTGACTTTTGGGGAAATGCCTCCCGAGGAAGCTCCCAATGTCGCTCCGCCGGCAAGAGAGGACATCATCGATCGATTGACCCGATTTGAGATGGAAAACTCCATGGAAGTTGCATCATCGCCAATGGTTTCGGTGCGTCGGATGAACCGATTTCAATACAACAATGCGGTGGTGGATTTATTGGATCTTCAAGGAGTGGTGTATGCTCTGCCCGAGCGTATTCTCAGGGATCATGATGGCTACTTCCAACCACAGACTGGAAAAATGCCCACGGTGGTCAAGGTCGGCTGCAGACCGCTGGGAAAGTCGCAGCTCATAGAGAAGCGTCTGGGGGGCGTAGCCCCCTTCCCGCAGGATCTTCGGGCGGAACATGGTTTCGATAACCGAAGTGACCACCTGTCCCTCTCGCCCTTGTTACTCGAAGGTTTCCTTCGCCTGGCGCAATCCATCGTCGAAAGCCCGGATTTCAAACCCGATCGCGTCGGCATCTGGATGCAATGCTTTGCCCCTCCACCAGAAGATCAGGACATGCAGGAGGCTGTGGCTGTAAGGCTTCGCCCCCTGATGCGGAAGGCATTCAGAGGGAATGCCGAGGAAGAGACTTATCAGCGTTATATCGATTATGCACTGAAACAATGGCGATCAGGCAACGGATTCACCGACAGCATGAAAGCAGCTTTGGCTGCCATCCTTTGCTCTCCCAGGTTTCTTTACCTTTATCAAGAAGCGCCCGTAGAAACCACCCTCGAAGATGCCTCCTTGAAAGGTCTGGAGTTGGCCAGTCGCTTATCGTTTTTCCTTTGGGGAAGTCTTCCTGATGAACCTTTACTTGAGACGGCTTTGAACGGAGAACTCGTCTCGGACCAGGGACTGGAAAAACAGTTCCACAGAATGCTCTTCCACCCCAAACTCAAGCGCTTTTGTGACAGCTTCCCATCCCAATGGCTGCAACTCGATCGCATCATATCCTCGACACCGGACAAGGAATCCTTTCCTGGATTCTACTTTCTCAAGTATCGTGACAGCATGCACATGGTGCTTGAGCCACTGCTGCTCTTTGAAACCGTCCTCATTGAAAATTTATCCATCAGCCAGTTCATTCAGTCCAATTTCACGTATCGTTCCAAATTGCTCCAGGAGGCATACGGTGAACTTGGCATTGGAGAAAAACCCATCCAAGGGAACCAGGAAGTCACCGTGCTGAGGTTTGAGCGCTACCCGGTGGAAGACCCCAGAATCGGTGGGCTCATCACCAACGCGGCAGTGCTGACCATGACATCGGGCCCGGAAGACACCAAGCCCATCACACGAGGCTCCTGGATGGCCACGGTTTTTTTCAATCGTCCACCCGAACCTCCCCCTGCCGACGTTCCGCCCTTATCCGAGGAGAAATCCGTGGAGGTACATGGCAAGACCA
>CACEMW010000101.1:0-4520 GCA_902560705.1 uncultured Verrucomicrobiota bacterium | reverse complement strand
CCCCCTGGATGCCCTTCTCATGGAAAAGCTAGGGAGGCATGGATTGAGCATGAATGAGATGGCTTCCCCGCGAACTCGCGTGCGCAGGGCTTTTTTCGATCTTCTGGGCACCCATGCCAGCAGGAGTGAGGTTCTGGCTTTGGAAAACAACAACTCGATGGCGAGTTGGAACCATTTGTTAGACCGTTTACTAGCCTCTCCTCGATTCGGTGAAACCTGGGCCAGGATGTGGCTGGATGCCGTTCGCTACGCCGAAACCAACGGTTACGAGCGCGATGGGCCAAAGCCCAATGCCTGGCGCTATCGGGATTATGTCATCGAAGCCTTCAATGATGACAAAGCCTATGATCGATTCATATGTGAACAATTAGCCGGTGATTTGCTCTACCCGGAGAATTCGTCGGCACTGATCGCAACTGGCTTTTACCGACTTCATGTTTACGATGATGAACCCGATGACGCCTTGCAGGCGGATTACGACATGCTGGATGACATGCTCTCCACCATAGGATCCGCATTCCTTGGAACCACGATCGGGTGTGCGCGTTGCCATGACCACAAATTTGATGCCATCGAACAACTTGATTACTATCGATTGCTTGGCTTTATCCATCAAGTGGAACCTTATGGCCGCCCCCATCAAGGTGGGGGCTCACGCCCTATCGGCCGCATCACACGCTGGCTCGCCACTGATAGTGAGCTTACCGCATGGCGAGAGGAAAAAGATGGAAGGCTGAGGCACCTGGAAACGCTCTTGGGGCAAAGTAGCGTCGATGCTGCTGGACCGATTGAGGAAAAGATTGAAGCACTGAAAAAACTGGGGCCTCCCTTTGAAGAGGCATTAGCTGTAAGCGACCGCCCGGTTGAGGATCAGGTCCCAGTGGTTCGCCTGCGGCGAGGTGATCCAAGATTACCTGTGGAGGTCGTAGATGCGGCCTTCCCTCCACTGCTTGGCAAAACAAAAAAGGCAACGGATCATTCGCGTGCTGCGTTGGCCAGTTGGATTAGTAGCCCGGAACACCCATTGACGGCCAGAGTCATGGCCAACCGCATATGGCAGCGTTTGTTTGGTCGCGGACTGGTGTCAACACCGAATGACTTTGGGAAAGCGGGCTCTGGCAGCATTCACGCCGATCTGTTGGATCATTTGGCCAGTCAATTCATTTATCAAGAGTGGAGCATCAAATCGCTGATCCGCTACATCATGACCAGTAAGACATACCAGATGTCTTCCTCTATTCATTCCCCTCAAAATCATGACAAGGATCCAGACAACCAATGGTTCTGGAGACAGGAAATCCGTCGCTTGGACGCTGAAGCCATTAGGGATTCCCTACTCGACCTGAGCGGTGATTTGAATCGAAAGACAGGCGGTCCCAGTGTTTATCCCGAATTACCCCAGGAGGTGCATCACACTCAGGATAGCATGCGCAAAGGATGGGGGAAAAGCCCCGAGAGCGAACAGAATCGAAGAAGCATTTATGTGTATGCAAAGCGGGCATTACCATTGCCGATCCTCGAAGTGTTTGATGCCTCCCACAGCTCTTTCTCCATCGGCAGACGCCCAATGACCACGGTTGCGCCCCAAGCACTCATGTTGCTCAACAGCGAATTCATGCAACAGCGAGCAGAAAACCTGGCAATGGAATTCAGCGAAACCGATGCGCTCTTTGAGCACATCTGGCAGCGCCCACCGACCCAAGGCGAAAAGGACGCCTGCAAGGATTTGTGGGGAAAGCTTCAGGAAGAAAAACCGTCAAAAACGGATCGACGAGCACTCAAGCAGCGGTATTTAAAGACGATTGCCCTGGCCATGCTCAATGCGAGTGAAACCATAACCATCGACTGATGGAGCAACAGCATGAGACCACACCCTTGCAACCTTAGCGGCGCCATGGATCTGTCAGTCAGCCGCCGTCATTTCCTGCGAAACACAGGTGCTGGCTTCGGTGCGCTTGCTCTTCATTCCATGTTGGACCCGCAGAACGCAGCAGGAGTTGCACTGATGTCGCCTCATTGGGCCCCAAAGGCCAAATCCTGTATTTTTTTGTTCATGTATGGAGGTCCTTCCCAGCTCGACCTATTTGATTACAAACCAGAATTACAGCGGAGGGATGGACAAAGCATCGACAATGAATTCCGCCGAAGCACCCATACTAAGGCCGTCCTGCAGGCCAGTCGGCGCTCATTTCGGCAGCATGGTCAATCGGGGTTGTGGTGCTCCGACGCGCTCCCCCACCTTTCCAGGCATATGGATAAGATGGCCATGATCCATTCGCTTACCAGCGACTCCTTTGCTCATGGCTCAGCCTTGCTGAATATGAATACAGGCCGAGCCATCCAGGGCCATCCGTCCCTGGGCGCCTGGATCAGCTATGGTCTTGGAGAACTGAATGAAAACCTTCCTGCCTATGTGGTGATGCTGGACCCCAGGGGGGGGCCCACCACCGGATCTCCCAATTGGTCACATGGATACATGCCAGCCTCTCTGCAAGGAACGGTATTGCGCACTCAAGGACCTCCAATTATGAATTTAACCCCGGCCAGAGGGACAACACAGTCCACCCAGAGACATCAGATAGAGCTCACCCAGCACTTCAACCGTTTTCATTTGGAGAATCGCGATCATGCTTCCTGGCTGGAAGCACGCATTCGAAGCTATGAACTGGCCTTTCGTCTGCAGATGACGGCCCCTGAGGCATTGGACATAGAAAGTGAATCTCCAACCTTACGAGAACAATATGGTATTGGGGCGGCCAAAGGATCCCATCGGCTTTGTCTCGGTCCCGACCCATTTGGACGCCAATGCCTTGTCGCCAGAAGGTTGGTCGAGCGAGGGGTGAGATTTGTCCAAATCTATTCGGGAGGGGGTGCAGCTGGCGGACAAAACTCCTGGGATGGCCACCACGGAATCGAGGAAAACCTGGGAATTCACTGTCCAGAAATCGATCGCCCCATTTCAGCACTCCTGGAGGATTTGCAACAGAGGGGTTTGCTCGAGGAAACCTTGGTGGTTTGGGGCGGTGAATTCGGGAGACAACCTGTCAGTGAAACCTTCAATACCGGAGGTCAATCCGGGGGGAGGGATCACAACCCGCTAGGCTTCACCTATTGGATGGCTGGAGGAGGTATTCAGCCCGGAGTGCGCTATGGCTCTACAGATGAACTCGGGGAACGTGCGGTCGAGCACCCTCACCACCTGCGGGATCTCCACGCTACCATTCTCCACCTTATGGGATTGGATCATACACGATTATCCTACCCTTACGCCGGGCTGGACCAGCGCCTCACCGGGGTCGAAGAACACGCTCAGGTCATCCACGGCATTCTTGCCTAATCAAGCCCATGAACCATCTAAAATCCACCCTCCTTAGGACTATCAAAGTCTTGTGCGCATGTGCCTTAGCACCCAATGTCACAGCCCAGATTCCGGATAGCGTTCAAACAGTGCTCGAACACACCAAAGTTTTGGATGTTACCAACCATACCCCTAAATGGCCACTCTTTGTCTGGCCCATTCATGGCGCCTTGGAAGAAGTAAACAATGCCATGACACTTCAGACTTTGACTCAATTGAAGCAACGAGGCATTGCCTACAGCGTCAGGTGGAATCCCCGCGACCGAGAGAAGTCGATTCAGGAAGCCTTGCGTATTGGAAAAATGCAGAAAGCACTGGGAATGGTTGTCAGCGTGGATGCAACCCAATGTCTCTACGCCCTTTTTGATGGGAGCGCGAAAACCGCTCATCTGGATCAAAACGGCAACCCTTTTTGGGACACGTCTTTTAGTCCTAAATTGGGGTGTCCCTTTGCCTTGGAACACCGCATCCCAGTCATCAAGGAACGCATCGAGTTCTTTATTCAAGCTTATCAAGTTGAGGGAATCACTCCGGAGGTCATTGTCGCTGATTGGGAAATCGATGGTCCAATAGAATGGAATGCAGCATGGGAAAATAGCCACCGTTGCCAGCGCTGCAAAGACTCACTCCCGAACACGATCGACTTCAGGGGCTTCCAGACGATTTTGAGGCAGCTCAGAAGTCAATTTCAGCAATCCATGTTTACCGGTCCCATCAAGCATGCCTTCCCGGGAGTCCATGTAGGCAACTACGCAGTGAACCCACACGATGGGCACCGCTACTGGTTCGATTATTTCGAAACACTTCCTGAACAAGCACCCGTGGTCCAGGAGTTTGGCGCAACCTACCGAGAATGGGCTGAGGAATTTGATGCATCGGGCTACACGTTGTCGATGCCCGTGGTCTACACCTGGCATCGACTTTTTGATGAGCTTCCATTCGATCAAACCGACTATCGGTGGTTTTACAACATGTTGAAGGTTGCTTCGAATGCCTCCTCCCATACGCGCTCCACATTACCATCCATCCCATTTGTGCACTGGCATGTCACGGCTCCCCCCTTAGAACCGAAGGCATCGGTGGTCCCCATGTCCGCAAAGGTGTATCAGGACCTCCTTTGGCACATGCTACTTAGAGGTCACGACAGTCTCTTTTTATGGTG
>CACEMW010000100.1:0-4537 GCA_902560705.1 uncultured Verrucomicrobiota bacterium | reverse complement strand
GGATGCATGGCTCTCAGTACGCCAGCAAGTAGAACTATTGAAGCTTGTCCGCGAACAACTGTCTGCAAACCGAACCCAGTTGGAATTGTTGGAACTGCGACTGAGCGTGGGTCAGGCCACCGCTTTGGATGTACTGCAGCAACGACAACAAGTTGCCGCCACCGAAGCCGAGATTCCATCGATGGCATCCGTATTGGATACGCAACAAAATCGACTTCAGATTCTGTTGGGCCAAAATCCAATGCGAGGGCTCGTGTCAACCAACGCAGTGGTCCTTCCTGAATTCACTCCATTGCCAGGTATCGGCACACCATTGGATTTACTGAATGCCCGACCGGACTTGCGTGCGGCAAGAAATCGAATTGAAGCAGCCGACCACGACGTCGCCGTAGCCGTAGCGGAACGCCTGCCACGTTTGACCCTGAACCTGACTTATGATTTTCAAGCGGACGAACTCGCAGGACCGTTTAATCGTCAGATCGCATCCCTGCTGGGAAATCTGACCGGTCCCATTTTTGAAGGTGGAAGACGGAAAGCCGAAGTGAGACGGCGTCAAACCATCTTGGAAGAAAGACTGAATCGTTACACCCAACTTTTTCTCAATGCCTTGCTTGAAGTTGAAAATGCGTTGGTTCAGGAACGCCGGCAAAACGAACTGATCTTTGCCCTGGAAAAACAAATCGGCCATGCCCGCCGCAGCCTTGAAGAAGCCAGAGCTCGATACGTGAATGGCCTCAATGACTATCTGCCGGTACTGACTTCCCTGCAGACAACCCAGGTTTTGGAACGCCGTCTCATCATGGAACGCCGACGCCGCCTGACGTTTCGTTCCAATTTGTTAAGAGCCATTGGGGGAGTTTGGTCGGAATCCCTGAAAACCCAATCGTCGCAAACACCCAAATGAACATGAAAAAAATTATCAACACCTGGCTGATCCCGGTCGTGGTGATCGTGGCGAGTCTTGGTATTGCCAAGATGATGATCAACCAACGAGAACAACCCGCACGCTCCGAGCAGGATTCCGTTACCCCGTTGGTTCAGGTCCTGACGGTTAAATCCCATGAAGTGACGCCTGTTCTGGAGGCATTTGGAGAGGTAAGAGCACATCGTGAGGTACAGATTCAAGCCCAGGTCAGCGGCATCACCACTGTGATTGATGACCGACTAATTGTCGGAGGTATTTTTAAGTCCGGGGAAGAACTGATGCGGATCCAACCCATCGATTTTGAATTGGCGGTGGATCAGAGAGAAGCCGATCTGGCTCTGGCACGCATGCAACACGAACTGGAGTTGGGACGACAGGAAGTCGCCAAACGCGAATGGCAATTGCTCGGAGACAAACAACCCGTGGAGGCATCCAGGAAGCGACTGGCCTTGCGCGTTCCTCAACTCAGGCAAGCTGAAATCGCTTTGACTGCGGCCGAAAGTGCTCTTCAACGAGCTCAACTGGATCTGGACCGTACGATCATTCGATCCCCCTTCAATGCTTCCGTCCTTTCCGAAAATGCCGAGAAAGGCCAACTCATCACCGCAACCGGGAACATTTGTCGTCTGGTTTGCACCGATGATTATTATGTCATCACCTCTCTACCGCAGAATATGGCCAGGCATATTCGTACCTTGGAGGACCATGGTATTGCGGCAAAGGCACGCATTCATACCCCAGGTTCCGGAATGCGAGAAGGAACGGTGATACGCTTTCTTTCGGACCTTGAATCAAACAGCCGAATGGCTCGGGTGGTCGTGGAAGTCAAGGATCCATTGGCATTGGAAGATGCCAATGCTGGGCGGGAAAAGTTATTTTTGGGATCCTTTGTGAAACTGGAAATCGAATTGCCGACTTTGCAAGATGCCATCCGGGTGCCCCGCACCCATATACGATCCGGAGACACCGTCTGGGTATGGAAGGATGAGCAATTGGAAATCCGTAACCTTGCGATTCGCCATCGTGAATCAGAAGATCTGATCATTACGAAAGGTCTGGTGGACGGGGACCAAATCATTACCAGCTCACTGCCGGTGGCGACACCGGGGATGCGTGTACGGCGGGAGGAGCCCCAATGACCGAATCCCAAACCACAAAAAATACGGTTTCAAACACCGGGGCTCTATCGTGGATGGCACGCAATCCGGTCGCCGCCAATTTGTTGATGTTGTTTCTGCTAGTGGCCGGTTTCAACAGCATGCGCCAGGTCAAGCAGGAGATTTTTCCAGAGTTCGCTCTGGATAGCGTTGAAATCTTTGTTTCCTATCCCGGATCCGGTCCTGAAGAAATCGAGCAAGGAGTATTACTGGCCATCGAGGAAGCCGTAAGCGGGGTTTACGGCATCAAAAATGTGACATCCACTGCACAGGAGAGTTTTGGGTTCACTGTCCTTGAACTCGAAACTTATGCTGACCCGACCATTGTTCTTTCCGATGTGAAAAACAACGTGGATGCAATTTTGTCCTTTCCTCAAATGGCAGAAAGACCAACGATTCGACTCCTTCAATTCCGAGGCAGGGTCATGGATCTTGTGGTCACCGGGGATGTTAGCGAAAGCACTTTGCTGGATTACACAGAGTTGATGCGGGATGAACTGCTTCAGAAAGATGGTATCACTCAGGTAGAAATCCTGGGAGCAAGCCCCCGACGCATTGGAGTGGAAGTGCCGGAGCAAGCACTAAGATCTTATGGATTAACGCTACGCCAAATTGCGGGAACGGTAGCGAGCACCGCTCTGGAACTTCCTGGAGGAGCGATTCGGGCTCCATCCGGTGAAGTGCTATTACGAACACAAGAACGACGCGACTTTGCGAGTGATTTCAGGGATATTCCCCTGGTTTCAAATAATCGCGGTGGATTTCTCAAATTGGGAGACATAGGTACTGTCAGCGACACTTTTGAAGAAATCGAGAAGGAAGCCTTTCTAAATGACAAACCTGCCTTGCGTGTCCAAGTCATGCGGGTAGGAGATCAAACACCCATCTCGGTTGCTGACATTGTTCAAAACTATTTGGCCACTTCGAAGTCTTCTCTGCCCGAGGGGATTGAAATCAAGGTCATGGAAGATGAATCACTCGCCTACCGTGACCGCATTCAATTGCTTCAACACAATGCATTGGCCGGACTCATTTTGGTCATGCTGCTGCTTGGATTGTTCCTTGAGCCACGACTGGCATTCTGGGTCATGCTGGGCATTCCAATCAGTGTCATCGGTTCGTTTATCGTTCTAAACATGACCGGAGCATCCCTCAACATGATATCCCTATTCGCCTTCATTGTAACATTGGGGATTGTGGTGGATGACGCCATCGTAGTTGGAGAAAATATCTATGAAATGCGGGAACGTGGTGCCAGCCATTTGGATGCCGCTATCGAAGGGGTTCGTCAAATTTCGGGACCAGTCACGTTTGCTGTTCTTACCAATGTCGTTGCATTCATGCCACTCACAATGGTGCCAGGCGCTGAAGGTAAACTGTTTTTTCAAATACCAGCCGTCGCGATCTCGGTTCTGGCACTATCATTGATTGAATCGCTATTTGTCCTGCCTGCACATTTGACCCGTCACAGTCAGGACAATTGGCTGATACGACTGGTGGGTTACCCCCAACGTTGCTTCAACCCGGCCCTGCACCGGTTCATTGAGAAGCGATACACTCCTTTGCTACATGCCGTCACAAGGCATCGCGCACTGACAATTGCCTGCGGTCTGGCTTCGCTGATTCTCTGTGGTGGTATCGTCGGGGGCGGTATTCTTGGTTTTACCTTTTTTCCACGGATTGATCAAAACGCATCTCTGGCTCAAGTCGTGATGCCTTTTGGATTCCCATTCGAACAATCGCAGGCTATCAGGAAGCGCCTCGACGCAGCTGCACACAAAGTTTTGGAATCATTTGGAGAACCGGACGCCGCGCGGGGCGTATTTACTCGTACCGGAGAAAGTTTTAGTGAATTCCCCCCACCCATCGGCGGAGATGGAGCACACGTGATCAATGCCTGGGTCAGCTTGAAACCCGCATCAGAAAGAACCGTCACTTCACGAGAATTTACCGAAGCGTGGCGTAAGGAAATCGGAGAAATAGCGGGAGCAGAGTCCATAAATCTGACATCCGAGTTTGCGGGCTTTGGAGGTCCCGATATCGAAGTGGATCTAACTCACAGTGATCGAACCATATTGGACCTCGCTGCACGTGAGTTGAAGGATCATTTGAGCAGTTTCGATGGGCTGGATGAAATTAATGACGGTGTATCCATCGGAAAGCCTCAACTCAGCTTCCATATCAAACCCGAAGCCCAAAGTATGGGTATCAATTCACTTTACCTAGCGAATTACATTCGTGATTCCTTCTATGGAGCTGAGGCATTGAGACAGCAACGTGGGCGCAGTGAAGTACGTGTCCTGGTCCGTCTTCCCATCGAAGACCGACGTTGCATGCAAAGCCTCGAACAGATGATCCTGGTCGCACCCGGAGGTGGAGAAATCCCACTGAGTGAAGCTGCCATCATCAAACATGAGCAATCGTATACCAGTATTCAACGGAGCAATGGTCGACG
>CACEMW010000099.1:0-4601 GCA_902560705.1 uncultured Verrucomicrobiota bacterium | reverse complement strand
TGCGCAGCAAGTGGGCGAAACCCTCATAATTCTACCTCCTGCTCAAGTAATCCTACGCTTTCTCAACCGAGCTGAACACAGGGCCAATGCGTTTTCTTCGGTCTGAGTAAACTCTTACACCGACGCCCGCTGCTGCTGTTGGATACTCAGGGGCGGGGTTAGAAATTCAATCTGAAATTGTAATGGGGTGATCCGACCCTCTTTGACGTTTATTAGGTATGACTAAAGCATCATCAATATCAACACTGGTTGGAATTGTTTTGCTAGTTGCGGCAGGTTGCAACTCATTTATTTCATTTGAGGAAGCAATTTGGAAGGGAGACATTAAGGCAATAAAACGGCATATCAAAGCTGGTGCCAACTTGGATCGAGGCCTTCAATTTGCAGCTGGCGCCGGTAATCTTGAGGTTTGCAAATTCCTATTGGAAAGCGGTGCTGATATTAATGCTAGCGATTCCCACGACCTACCATTTACGCCTCTGATGGCCGCTTCTGCCGAAGGCGGGCTTGATGTTTGCACTTGGCTTGTCAGTCAAGGTGCTTTGATCAACGTTACTCGCCGGGGTCGTTTGTTACCAATCCAAGGCGCCTAGGCCTAGATAAATTATGGCCAGACGGCTTTTTCCTGCCAGCTAGCACAGTCCTTAGCTCCAGCGTCCGAGCAGGCAAGCTCGGTGCACTGAACTATGAGATTGCTGATGGTCTGGTGACGATTACTGATTGTGACGGAGCAGCTGTAGGCGAGGTGGTCACCCCTGACGAAATTGATGGCTTACCTGTCACGCGCATTGGAGAGAGGGCCTTCGAAGACTGTAGCAGCCTAACCTCAATCATCATCCCAGAGGGCGTCACCAGCATTGGATGGGCGGCCTTCGCAGACTGCCGAAGTCTCACCACTATCACCATTCCAAAGGGCGTTACAAGCATTGGGTCTGGGGCCTTCCAGATCTGCAGCAATCTGACTTCGGTTACGATTTCCGACAGTGTGACAACAATCGATTCTTATGCTTTCAGGAAATGCAGCAGCCTGAACTCAATCGCCATCCCAGAAAGCGTTACCAGCATCGGCCTTCAGGCCTTTGGACTGTGCAGAAGTCTCACCTCGATCATCATCCCGCAAGCATTTCACAGTGAAGCCGAAGCAAGCCGCCTAGGCCTCGACGAATTGTGGCCTGAAGGCTTTTCCCTGCCTAATAGCAGAAGCAAGTAAACAGGCAACGCGTTCTCCCCACCCGCGTGGGGATGGTAATGAAATCAGAATACTTGATGGTGTTTGCTTGAAGGTTATTATGAGAATAATGCCTAGACCTCGCGTATTTGATGAAGACAGGCTGAAAGAGGACTTCCTTACCAGCACCTGCACACTTAAGGAACTCGCCACACGCCACAACGCCAGCTACAGCCTAGTGTCTAAGTATGCCAGCAGTCAGAATTGGACAAAGCAGCGTGAGGAGTACCGTAAGGCTACTGCGCGAGAGAGCGTGGAGATAATGGAGCCAGCGTGTTCTTCGCTGAAGCACATCGACCGCAGCGTTGGCACTGGTGACCAAATTCATCAATTGATCAGATAAGTCACTGCAGCGATCAAGGTGGGGGATATAAGGTCGTTGAAGACGCTCGTGGATGCTTGGTCAAGCTAGGGTAATCAAATGCGTAAGGCGCACAAATTGGACGAACAAAGCGGCGAGCCGGTTGTGAATATCGCAGCGCTACCCTCGCTAGCCTGACTCGCTCCCCTTTCAATACCCCCCTTATCTAATATCGGACCACACAGGATTTTTTTTGGTGTAGAAACGTTGCAATGATTGTTGTGGATTGCACGTTGTGGACAGTTTGGTCTAGCCCTCGATTGCGTTCAATGGATAGCTTGACGGACTTCCCGTTGAAATTATTCCTTTCTTTCATAGGCTAAGTTTCCGACGATAAGTAACGATGAAACTACTCGACTGGAAATCATTTGCGATAGGCGTGCTGTTGACTACAACTGTAGTTCTTGGTTTGGGCGCCTCCAGCAAACCCACTACAAATCTTATAGGAACCGTTGGGACATTGTTCTGGGACGAAGATCAGCAATGGGAATTTAAGACATCCAATGGTAAAAAAATACCAAAAGGATGGGAACCCTTTGCTTACGATAGTAATGATAATTTTGACCCGCTCTTATTGCGTCGACGCATCAAATAATCATATGCGAGGAGTGAGTGGTAGCCATCCAACGGGACACTTAAAAGGTGAATTGGTGGATGGCTTGATTCTGCGGTAATTAGGAGGTATGCGAAGCTGCTTTGGATTGCGCGTTCTAAGTGGTTTGATAAATTGTTTTGATGATAGTTGAGGTTGGTAGGATCGATTTGCTTTTATATGCAATTATTGCAGTTTGTGGGGTGATTCTCTCTGTAAGCTTGAAATACCGATACTACCGAAACAAAAAAATGAAAAAACCCAAAAGCACCAAAGCACAGAAAGAATAATGGTAATCTTATGCGTTTTAATAGGGATTGTTATTTTTTCGGTTGTGTGGCGTTTGCTTCTCAAGCAAGCCATAGCTAGAGCTGAAGATCCGAACAAGAATGATTGACCAAGGCGCTTGCGGTCGTCTCTCAATCTCCCGCACTTTTTGGCGAATTTTATGATACAGCAATGAGTTTCCCAATTCTTCTGATCTGTTAATTTAAAAATGTCATCAGGAACGGTCCTGCAAGCTGCAGGACATGGCGATCTGCTAGGAGAGCCAAGGTGCTTTTGACACTTCACCGTGTCGGATGAGCCACTGAAAAAGTGGAAAGTAAGTCTCCTCCGGATTTGTATGAACCCGCGTTCCTGATTGGAATGCGTTTTTTTTTTGCTAAAGTGATATTGTGATTATATTGGTTGAAAAGGAAGGCGCGAAATTGCTTATCGACAAACCTGTAACTTAATTTTAGTCAGCTAGGATTGTTCGGAATCACTTGTCAATTCTTCGTAGGTGACTATGAAATTGGCGAATAAAACTGTTTCTTCGTTGGTGCTAAGGTTAAGAATAAGGGACAACCTGTCTGCGTAAGCTTCTGCAATATGATCAGGTATAGATACTAATTTTGTTTCCTGATCAAATTGTTCGTTTCGAATGGGTTTGGGGCATCGACAATCTTTTCTGGTATGGCATGGTGTATGGTTTTCTTTTTCCTTGCAAAGGTCATTAAGCCATAACCAAACTCCGTAGAGTGGGTGTTCGTTTTGTCCCTCTAAGTTTAGCATTTTCAGAACTGGTTCATCCCACCTGAATCTCGGGCCCCAAGTTTGTAAGTTTGACGATGTTAAAACAATATCGCAAAAGTTATTAATATTTTTGCCAGCTTTCTTAAAAATATTGCCAGTTAAGCCATTGTCTTTTTTGCTGAAACGATGTCCGTATAATCACATCTAATTATGATCAACGTGAAATATTGGAAATTCATATTCATACTTTCAAACCTCGTAACAGTATCATTATTTTCGCAAAAGACTGAAAAGGAAGTCAATGAAAAGCATATTACTGGAAATTACGAGACGCTTACTCACAATAATTTCGAAAGGGAATACTTTGTTCATTCGCCTAAAAATTATGATGAGACCATAAAGGTGCCTTTAATGCTTCATTTCCATGGTGGAGCAGGTGATATTGCCTCAGCAATTGGATATTCGGACATGGGATCCATTTCAGATGCAAATGGCTTCATCTTAGTCTACCCGCAAGCCTTACCTGAGCCTGGTTCAAATAAGAGTGGAGGGGTATGGACATACAAAGACTCTTCTGTAGCACGAGATGTTGATAATATTGGATTTGTTGAGAGAATTATTAGCACCCTTATATCCAATTATAACGTTGATGAAGATAGGGTTTACGCAAGCGGATTTTCAAATGGCGGTGAATTTGTTTTTGAGTTAGCTTGCCGAATGAGTGATAAAATTGCTGCAGTAGGCGTCGTTGCTCGTTCAATGGAAATTGGAGTTTTCACAACTTGTAAGCCAACTTATCCGGTAGGTGTGTTAAGCATTCACGGAACCAAAGACGACTACAATGGAATTACTTTTGGTGGTAAAATTTACTATCCCTCAATTAATGACGTAAATCATTTTTGGGTTTCGCATAACGATTTAAATACTATCCCTAAAGTTGTTCAACTGCCAGATCTCGCCAAGTATGACGGTAGTACAGTGGAACATTATATATGGAATAACGACGATTATATAGCTGTTGAACATTATAAAATTATTAATGGTGGTCATGATTGGCCGGGCAGTTGGGGGAACATGGATATCGATGCATCATCAATAATCTGGAACTTTGTTAAGCGTTTCTCTAGATCTGAGTTGAAAACGGAGATTAACATTGCTCGTGATTCTGATGGCATCTCTGTTTTTACTGATACCAGGGAAGGGCAATCCTATCGAATCCAAGCAAGTCAAGATCTGAAACAGTGGAGTAATAAAGAAGTCATTCAGGGTGATGGCAGCACAAAGTCCGTTCATAGATCCTTAGACCAGCCGAAGGAGTTTTTTAGATTAGTTGAGGAATAGGAAAAAGAAACCAACTTTTATAGGTTTCTTTTCCCCTTCAACGGCCAATCTACGTGTATTCG
>CACEMW010000098.1:0-4826 GCA_902560705.1 uncultured Verrucomicrobiota bacterium | reverse complement strand
CGAGGGTCGCTCTTGCTTTCAGCCGGGTTGTCGAGAGAAGTTCAGGAGCCTGAATCTTGGCTGTCTCCGTCGATATTCAAGACAGGATCCCCCTTTCTTTCCACCGGGTTTCCGGATGGTTGGCTTCCTGCCTTGAGATTGACAAATTTCCTCCATCGGATATCTCAAAAAGAGGTGATTATCTTCATCTTCCTAGGCTTATGCATACCAAATTCTTTCTTTCCCTCGCGGTATGGGTTTCGTTGACGAACCCTTCCCTTCAGGCCCAATCACTTTTCAGCGATTCATTTGATCAGGATCGCTCCGCTGATTGGATCATTTACGATGACAGCGTGGATGGCGTTTCGGATGTCACGGTACAATTTGCGCATGATTATTCTCAAGATCAGTTTGCGTTTACCATGGGGGGAGAAACCCAATATTTTAAGGTCCCCAAGAATCCATATGACCCGTTTGCATCGGTTACGACCAAAGGGCTCAAAATTTCGGTGAATTCCGATGATCAACCAGCCGAATCTTCGGTGAGTCTCTTCCCTAAGGGATTGAACGTTGATGGGGACCATGCCCTTCGGTTCCACATGTTCATCAGTTACAACGGGCCATCCTATGGGGGCTCTGGGTCCACCGAGCTGGCTACCATGGGAGTGGGGCATTCAGGTGAACTGGTCGCCTTTCTTCGTGGGAATGGTGCCTTGGACGGCGACGGAACCTTCTTTGCAGTTTCTGGTGAAGGGGGTGCTTCTCGAGATTACCGTGCCTATGTCGGGGATGGTTTTGGGGAACCGGAGTTTCTGGATGAGCAAACCGATCGACATGGCTTCACTGACATGGACGGCGACGGAGTAGGGGAATACAACGCGTACGGTGGTGGCCCGATGGAAAAAGTCTTCCCCTTTCCGTTTCATGAAACAGCCGGTACTCCCGGCAAGGGGTGGGTTGCCGTGGAAGTGCGAAGGATCGGTGAAGAAGTCACCTGGGTCATGGATGGTCAGATCATCGCTACCATATCCGCCGACAAAAGCCTTTTCGGTGGCAACAACATCATGATTGGGTACACCGATCCATTTTCCTCGATTGCCAATCCCGGAGAAGAAAACTTCGTGATTTTTGATAATCTTGAGGTGGTATCATTGGGACAAGGTGATGTGCCATCTTTGGTCGGGGTTCAGGTGCCTGGGGAAAGTGTCGAGAATCCCGATTCAGGACTGCTTCAGTTTCAAGCTACTCCGGTTTCTGAAGATCAGGATGCCGTGATGTTTACTTTCACTCGTCAAGGCGACCTTTCCCAGCCTCTGGATGTTCGTTTTCGCCTGGAGGGATCTGCCAGGGAGGGCGCCGATTATGAAAGGCCCCAGTCGCAGTCCGTGCGCTTTGAGTCGGGGGCTTCGGAGACCACCTTGTCATTACAGCTGATCAACGATGAGGAAGAAGAACTGGATGAGAGCATCGTGCTGGTGATTGATTGGAATGGGACAGAGCCAGGCGCTGGCTACGAAACGGCCAGTGGGAAGTATGCGCAGGTTCCCCTTCTGGATGATGGTGACGTGGGAGCGCCACTTCCTGATATTCTGGCGGGCGCCACGGAGATTTATTCAGAGGACTTTGATACGGATGTATCCAACGATTGGTTGATCAATCAAAGTAGCGATGATACCACCGCGACTTTTGCCTATGATTATTCGGTGGATGGGATTCCGCCGGCACCTGGTGGAAAGGGTGAGACCACTCTTGGGCTGAAGTTTACCGCCAACGAAATGGATGGTGCGGCAGCGCACATCATGGCGAGCCCTTCAGGCAAGTATTTTGAAGGTGATTATGCCGTGGTCTTTGATCTCTGGATGAATGTCAATGGGCCTTTGCCTGGAGGGGGTGGAGGATCCACCGAATTTGCGGCAGCCGGTATTGGAACTTCAGGAGATCATGTTCAGGTAGCCGATGATGCATCCGATGGTGCCTGGTTTCTGGTTACGGGCGAAGGGGGGTCTTCCAGGGATTTCAGGTTCTTTCTGGGCAATGATTACCTCATGGATAACCGTGGGGTGTATATGGCAGGAAGCCAAGATGCTGGTCACCCCTACTATGCCACCATTTTCCCTGAGGGAAAAACGGCACCGGATCTGCAGGTGTTTGAATTCCCCTCCCAGGATGGTGCCACGGTGGGCGGGCAAGTGGCTTTTCAATGGGTTTCGGTCCAGTTGACCCAAAAAGGAGACAGCATTACGTGGAGCATGAACGGAATCGACATCGTCAAGGCCAGTCAGTCCGACGCTTCCTACGCCGATGAAGGGAATGTCTTTCTGGGTTACAGCGACTGGTTTGCCTCTCTTTCAGACAACGAATTCATGAGCTTTGGGCTTTTTGACAATTTGAAGGTGTACCAGCTGGCAGAAACAGCCACCGATCTTTCGATTGCCGTGGATCGGGATGTCGCGGGTATTTCCATTGAATATACCGGTCAATTGGAGTCAGCCCCATCACCTGTGGGGCCATGGAACGCCGTAGAAAACGCCCAATCCCCCCATGCGGTGGATCCCTCGATGGCTGAGATGATTTTTTTCCGAGTCGTGCCTTGAGCCGGGAGACTTCTAGATTTGCCCGAGCCCGCCCCTCATGATGGAGGGGCGGTTTTTTTGTCTTCTTTCCATCCATGCGACTTGTGAGCGAGGGGATAACTTGATTCACTTGAAGCATGGGACAAATCAAGCTATTGCAGGATTGGATTGAGCGATACGAATCTTTTCATCAGAATCCCATCAATCGGCGCATTCATTTGCTGTGTGTCCCGTTGATCATCACGAGCCTGATCGGTCTGCTCTGGTGTGTGCCTGTGTGGATACCTAATACCGAGGCATGGTACCCATCCCCCAATCTGGCCATGGTGGTGATGGTGGTGGTCTCCGTTTATTACCTGAGGCTTTCCATCTCCATCATGCTGGGGGTCTGTTTCTGGGCGTTTCTTTCCGCGGTCCTCGTCTTGAGCATCGAGGCAAGCCCGCTTTCCGTGTTCTGGTCTTCTTTCGGTATCTTTGCCCTGGCTTGGGCCGGGCAGTTTTTCGGACATCATCTCGAGGGTCAAAAGCCGGCTTTTCTGGAAGATCTCCAATTCCTTCTGATCAGCCCGGCATGGTTGGTGAACAGGATGCATCAAAAGTGGACTCGTGCCGTGGGCTGCTACATGGCCACGACGATCCTGGTGCTGGCGATAGGCGATGCCTTATTTGCCTGGAAGCCCTCCATTGATTTTTCCGATTCTCTTTCCCGAGTTTCAAGCTACGAGGTGCAGATTGCGCGCGATCCCTGGGGTGTGCCCCACATGATGGGCAAGCGCCATGCCGACAGTGCTTTTGGGCTGGCCTATGCCCATGCTGAAGATGATTTTCTGATCCTTCAGGATGTTCTGCTTGCTGCCCGAGGCCAGTTGGCGGCATCCAGCGGTCTTTCCATGGCCGCCAATGACTACTATGTGCAACTCATCCGCATTCGAAAGGATTTGGAAGCGCGTTTTGCCATGCTGGATCCGGAGATCAAGGCGGTTTGTCAAGCTTATGCCGATGGGCTCAACCTCTATGCAAGCCGTCATCCGGATCAACTCAAACGCCATGCCTGGCCTGTCAGACCGGAAGACCTCATTGCAGGAGCCATGCATAAATTGCCCATGATGTTTGGCATGCACAATGATATCGGGCGCCTTCTGAGCAATCCGGGGCCTGCTCCTCAGTTTGCTGCATCGATGAACCCTCGGAAAATTCCCATGGGATCCAACTTCATGGCAGTGGGCCCTGCGCGGTCGAGTGATGCTGCTACCCGAGCTTGCATCAACTCCCATCAGCCATGGACAGGGCCCGTGGCCTGGTATGAGGCACACCTCATGACTGAGGAAGGACAAAATCTTTATGGCGGTCTCTTTCCGGGTTCTCCGGTCATCTTTCTCGGGCACAACGACCACGTGGCTTGGGGGCATACCGTCAATCATCCTGACTTGGTCGATATCTACGAATTGGAAATGGATCCCAAGAATCCTCTCCGTTACCGAGTCGACGATCAGTGGTATGAGTTGGAGCAGACGTTTCCCGTGTTGGAAATTCGTTTATGGCGAGAGATTCGATGGAAAGTCAAAAGGGAGGTGCTGCATAGCCTTTACGGTCCGGCTTTGCGTGTGGGGGATCGTGTGCTTGCCATCCGCTATGCAGGCATGGATTCCTTCCGTCAGCTTGAGCAGTGGTTTTGGATGGGGCAATCCACCGATCTTGTGAGCTTTAAGAAAGCCATGCGCCGTCAATCCATTGCCATGTTTAATACGGGCTATGCGGACAAGGAAGGTAATGTGTTCTACGCCTACAATGCCTTGCTACCCAATCGTGCACCCTCGCATGATTGGCAATCGATTCTGCCGGGGAACACCCGAGCGACTCTCTGGTCGGATTACTTGCCTTTCGATGAGCTGCCTCAGGTGGAAAATCCTCCGTCTGGTTTTATTCAAAACTGCAATAGTAGCCCCTACCAGACTACGGTGGGCGAGGGAAACCCGAACCCTGAAGCCTACTCAGATGTTTTTGGTATCGAAACCTGGATGACCAACCGGGCACTCCGGGCGATAGAGCTTTATGGTGAAGATAGCTCCATCAGTCAGGAGGAGTTTTTCCGCTACAAATATGACAAGCAGTACTCTGAAAAATCCAGCCTGATGGAAAACATCAGACAATTTCTGGAAGCTTCCGAGGAGGAAGCGGAGTTCAGCGAGGCTCTGGAGGTGCTGCGGCGTTGGGATGGGGATACCTCCAAGGATAACCCGCATGCAGCCTTGAGCTTGTTAACCTTTAGGCCCA
>CACEMW010000097.1:0-4890 GCA_902560705.1 uncultured Verrucomicrobiota bacterium | reverse complement strand
TTTCCAAAACGTCCGCCCGACACCCCGATTGGAATCCTCGTTTTATTGAAGCGCCTGGTGCGAAGGATCGAAATGTGGTGATCAGCCTTACCGCACCGGAAGGAAATTGGACGGTCATTGCAGATGCCATCAGCGGAGAAGAACTGGTTGTCAGAGCTCAGGACCAAGGTCCACGCCGATGGTTGCTGGCATTGCATTCCAATCTATTTCTTGAGTCCACTGGAGATTGGATTGTGGGAGCCACCTCCCTTATGCTACTCGTAGCCGGGGTGACGGGGCTCTGGCTCTATGGCAAGGGATGGGAGTATCCATTCCGCTTGCGGACTCTCCTCAAAGACAGCCATCGGCATATTGGTTTTTATAATCTCCTGTTGCTTATCATCATTGCTTTGACTGGGTTTTTACTGACCCTCACAAATATTTTATCGGGCAAAAAACCCTTTGAACCTGCACAGATCGACTGGTCCACCATCCCATCGCTGGATGCCATGGTGGATGCGGCATTGGACGCGTCCGGAGGAGGAACTCCCGATTACCTGGCCTTGCCACGCAACGCCGATGACTCCTTTCACATTGCCATTTTTCATCGTCATCGCAATTGGTGGGAGAAGTTTGATCAATTTGAATTCGACGCAAAAACCGGAGCACTCACTGCATCTTATTTGGGAACGGGTGATGATATCGTGATGAAAGTAAACAGCCTGGTCGGTGCGCTCCATTTCGGCCACCAGGGTGGTTTCATCATGAAATGGCTTTATTTCGTTAGTGGGTCGATTTCTTGTTGGTTGGCTATTTCCGGTTTTATAATATGGAAAAGACGTCGAAAGAAACGTTGAGGCACTTCGACTCCCCTATTCGACAGATCCACTACAACATGGTTGACGACGCCCCTTCGCTTCATCGGGCGCTGACCATTCGACTGGCAAACCATATTTCCGACGTTTCCATCGCGGTTTGTGCTCCACACGATCTGTGTATCCAATGGCGGGCATAGTGCATCTGTTTTGAAGAAATGCCAAACATCAAACCAATCCACTGACAATTAGGCAAATGACCGAACCAAATGAGCAATTTGCCGACAGCATGTAACTGGGAGAATCAGTCACGGCCTTACTAAGGATGTTGTTCAACATGTTCCAGACGTTTCGAAATGAGATCAAGCTGATCTCACTCCATTCGAATCCTTCCCCAGGATCCGAATCTGCTTTCGCATTGAATCATTTCGCGATATATCCTGTCGCAAATCGATTGAATCCAACTGTAAAATGAGGTTAACTGAGGATTGGATATGACCGAAGGCACATCTGAAACCATCTATCTCGTCGTTAAAAGCGAAGAAGGCCGATATAGTATCTGGCCTGAATACAAAGAAATTCCATGGGGATGGAAGGCCGAAGGCACGAGCGGCTCCAAGCAGAAATGCTTGGATCACATCGAAACCGTTTGGACCGATATGCGGCCTCTCAGTCTTCAAAACCAGATGGAGGAAGATCAGGAAAACCCATGACCGGATCTTTGAAACTGTTAGCCCCCTGGTTACTGCCAATCGAACTGCCTCAGCCTCCCACTCATAAAAAAAAAACCTATTGGAGGCACTCGATGTTGTAGAGACGGTCGTGCTCCATGGACCTGAAGACGAAGCCAGGGCAGAATTGGCCAGAGCCCTTTCCTCCTTGGAAGAGGCCGAGACCATTCCACACACACATCCCAAACGGGGAGACGTTCTGGATGTCCACGAAATCAAAGATTACGATCACTACTTCCAATTCGAGCATGTATCTTCCAACGATCCTGCTCTGACTTTGGTAAGGAGTTTGATTGAAACCTGCCTGGCTTTCTTTCAGGCACATGCGGGTCATCCCTCCCTGGATCCTACACACGTTGAAAAACAGAAACAGGGTTTCCTGGCCTATTCTCAACTGTTGAGAAGAGTTTTCGAATCGAAGGAAACCCAATGAAACCATATAATTCTGCACTGGAGACTTGGAAATCTTTCCATTGGTCATTTTTCGTCAACACTCAGGGGTTGATTATCTGTCTGGGACGATTCGAGGAGGCTTTGGACAAGGGAGATTTACAGGAGGCCAATCTCGAACTGGCGACAGCAGCTTCTCTGCTTGAAGCTTCCGGTGCAGCCATGGAATTGGCGGGTAGTTTTAGCCGTCAAGATTACGAAAATGTGGTAAGACCTTCGATGCTGCCTCCTGAAGTTTCAGAAGACAATTTCAGCGGACTCATGTCATGGGATCACTCCACGCTCATTCAGCGATGGAAAAAGCTTCGACCCAAATTCAGCCATTTGCCACCCGAACTGGAAGACACCCATCGAGACTTCGTCAGTGCTTATCAACAATTGGCAATATCCCACCGAGCCGTTTGTCAGCGCTTTGGCGGCGATGAAGGTGGTAGTATTCGAAACGACTCAGAAATCGCCACGGAAGTTCTGGACCGTCTGGAAAGCAATCGACGCAACCTCATCCAACCTTCCAGATCCGGTGGTTGCCCCATGCACTCGGAGCAATAATATTCTCCCAAGGACTCAACATCGCAATGAATGCGGAAGACGGCCAACAAATCCTGGATCTTTACCCACTCTCCCCCGTGCAGCAGGGCATGCTGTTCCACAGACCGTTGGAACAGCATGCCGGTGTCTATGTGGTTCAGGTATCCTTTTCCTTGATCGGCGATTTGAATCAGGATGCTTTCGAAAGCGCATGGAACCAGCTGATTCATCGACATGATCCACTGCGCACCGCTTTTGTCTGGGAACAAGTCGACCAGCCCTTACAAGTCGTGGGTAAAAAGGCAACCCTAACGATAAACAAACTGGACTGGGAATCGAAAAATATTGAGAAGGATCGATTCAAAAATCCGAAAACCATACCGGATTATCAGGAATGGCTCAGCATAGATCGCATGCGTGAATTCAATTTTAGTTCAGCCCCACTCATGCGCGTGACTCAATTCCGAATTGCTGGAGACCATCATCGAGTCGTTTGGACATATCACCATCTCCTTCTCGACGGTTGGTCGCTGCCTTTATTGTTGAAAGAATGGATCACAGCCTACCAAATCCAGTCACAGACATCTCTTCCAAAACCAGAAAGCGCGATCGGTGGCAGAAGTTTGCTCCCTTTCCGTGACTACATTACCTGGTTGCAAAATCAGGATGACGTCAAAGCGAAACGATTTTGGAAATCCTATCTTGAAGGATTTACTTCATCCACCCCGATTGGAATCCTCAGGCCCCCGACCTTAGGGACTCACTCTGACAATCAACAGAGTCAGGACACCCCAAAAAGCCAGACCCTACGACGCAGCTTAGCACCTGAGACCAGTCAAAAACTCACCGAATTTGCACAGCGACATCGGTTGACTCTCAGCACATTGATTCAAGGTGCCTGGGCCATTCTGCTGTCACGCTATGCCGATCAAGATGAAGTGGTGTTTGGTGTGGCCAGATCGGGTCGACCGGCTGATTTGACACAAATTGAGAACAGAGTGGGGATGCACATCAATACCCTGCCCCTACGCGTATGTTTGAATCGAAAGAAATCCCCTGTTGCTTGGTTACAAGACCTCCAGGCACACGGTGAAAGACAGCAACCTTTTGAATGGATGGCTTTGACGGACATTCAATCACAAACCGACGTTCCGCGAAATCAACCATTATTTGAATCGGTTGTTATTTTTGAAAATTACCCGGTTGAATCCATCCACCTTCCGGACGACGCCAAACTTTCGATCGCTCATGTGAATGTCGATGAGCAAACACATTATCCATTCGCACTGTTTGCCAGTGGGGGAGAAGAGATAGAATTATGCCTCCATTTTCAACTCAAACGATGTGATAAGCACGATGTCGAGTGCATGATCGATTTTCTGAATTCCATCCTCACACGATTGGCGAACCTAGGGGATCTGCCTGTGGAAGATTCTTCCGGTCTGTTTCCAGCACTGAGAAGACCCACTGAATTCGAAGGCCCGACGACCATCACCAGCCAACTCGAATGCGCTCATAAATCATTTACTCGTGCAGCGCGCATACATGGAGATAAATCCGCCATTGAGTGTGGAGAACAAATGTTAACTTACCAGGAGTTGGATCAGCAATCTTCAAAACTTGCAGTCGCTCTGCAAAACGATTTGAAAGTGGACAAGGAGGCTATTGGCATTCTTCTTCCACGTTCACCAGAAATGGTCATCGCCATGCTTGCGATTTTAAAAGCTGGTTGCCATTTTGTGCCGCTGGATCCCACCCACCCAAAAGACCGACTCATCGACATCGCAAAGGATGGTGATTTAAGAGCTGTCATCACACTCACCTCCACCAGACATCTCGTCGAATCCGAATCCATTGAGATCATAGATTTTGAAACTTGGGACGCCTCGGCCGTTTATTCAGGTGAACCGCAAGAACGGGTTTCCCATTCGGATCTGGCCTATCTCATTTTTACGAGCGGCACCACCGGACGTCCGAAAGGGGTTCCCATCACGCATCTCAGCCTCGCGAATTTACTTCAATCCATTGAGTCCAGAATTGAGTTCAAACAAGATCAATGCCTGCTTTCTTTGACGACATTTGCGTTCGACATCGCCACCCTGGAACTGTTTCTTCCTTTGACTCGAGGGGCTACGCTGGTGTTGACGGATGATCAAACATTGAAGGACGGTGGACATTTGGTGGACCTGATCAACGAGCGGGACATTGATGTAGTTCAGGCCACACCCGCTGCTTGGCGTATGATCATGTCCTGCTGGCCCCATGAGCATCAAAAGCAAGATGATCGGAAAAGAACATTCTTATGCGGGGGTGAGGCACTCCCTGTTTCCTTGGCGGATGAACTGTTAAAGACTGGTTCTACCATCTGGAATGTTTACGGCCCTACC
>CACEMW010000096.1:0-4995 GCA_902560705.1 uncultured Verrucomicrobiota bacterium | reverse complement strand
CCAGCCCATGAAGATCATGAGGAAGCCAAAGCAAAGCCCACCCAGAAGGCCGAAGAGTCGATCCAGCGGAGTGGTTGAGAGCAGGGGAGCCATGGGCTGCCGAGCCCACTTGCTCTGAAGGCGGCACTTGAAGACATCTCCGGCCAGAGGTCCCATGAGGACAAAACCAAAGGCGTGGGCCATGAGGACCAAGCGCAAGGTCTGGAGCCCGTGGATGCTGCTGCGGGTCGCGCTTAATACCAAGTGCCAGCGAATGCCGGCAAAGAGGCATTGGCCCCCAAATGCCATGAGTGCAGCTGCGAGCCAGCCCGGATGGGTTTCTTTGAGGGTTTGCCAGAGCAGAGGAACTTGGATATTGCGAAAGACTAGGATCAGGAGCGCCATCGAACCTAGCAATGCCAGTATTCGCTTCCAAGGTGGCCTTTTGGCCACCACCTCCTCTTGCTGTGGGGTGGGAGTCTTCCTGAGTGTGTGATCTGGTGAATCTGAAGCCATGAAAGATGGGGATGATGCTATGAAACCATTCTTCCTCTTCCCAACCTTATGTTGGAAACCATGGATCCTTGGTAAGGAACGCCCGATGTTGTTCCGTCGGTAGATACACATCTTCCCACTTTGTTAAACTCTTTCCATCAATGCGATGGGACCATTTGGGATGGTTGGGGTTTGGAATTCGGTTGACCTCACATGCCTCAGGTTTATTAGATAGAATTGTTCCACGTAACTACAATCAACTCATCGTATTATGAAAAAACACCTTTTTCTGCGTACGCTGGTGGCTACCGCATTGACCTTATTTGCGACGGTCGATTCCCAAGCCGGCGTTTCAAAAGCAGCCTTTTTGCAAGGAAGCCAGGTTGAGGGAGGGGGCGAATTCCTCTCTTCCTCAGCCCCTATTTCCATTGCCTTCAACGAGCGATCCTCCATCGATCCGTCCGCCTTTGATCACGACATCAACAACCTGCATCAGCTGAAAGTGACCGAAGCTGGAGATTATCTAATAGTTGCCACCATGCCGGTTATCGCTGTCGATACGCCGGATAATCGTCCATGTGCAGGTTTGGAAGTTTACGTCAATGGAGCCCCTGCAGCTGGTTCCCTGGGGCAGTCGGGTTACATCCGCAATCAACCTCGCAATACCAATATGCAGAGTGAAACCTCCTGTCACACTCATTTGCTGATACCGGGCTTGAATGCAGGCGATATTATAGAAATGAAATCGATACGGACTGCGCAACCGACGACGAGATTGCAAATTCAGACAGCGAGTCTTTACGTCGAACAAATCGATGGATCTAGAAGTACTTTTTCCGGCCTCTCGAATGATTCCATGATTGGTGTGAATCTAAATCCTGATTTTGAAGGTGCAGGGGAAGATCCCGTGGAATTAATCTGGGACTCCAATCGAAAAGATAGTGGTTTTTCACATTCAAGCGGTAACGCAGGAGTCCAACTCTCTGTCGGTACATACCTAATATATGTCAACGTCCCACTGCAACGCACGTCATCCTCACGACTTTCTCCCAGTTTGGAAATTCTCTTAGACGGTCAGATTGTCCCAGGCGGTCAGTCGCGTCAGGGTTACAACCGCAACGCCAGCGGGCACATTGAGTCCTCGGTTCACTTTGCCGGGGTAGTTGAGGTCAGCGGCAATCAGACTCTCACCACTCAGCTGGTGCGTTACCTGAATTCGGGTAACACCGGCAATGCGGTGCTGCCCGATGGCAAGCAGGCCTCCATTTTTGTGGAAAAAATAGGGTATAGCGGCGTGTTCCTGAGCTCAGGTTCGGAAACCACCAATGACGGCGACCCTACTGATTGGAATGCTGCTTCCAAGGAACAAATCGTTTGGGGCAGTGCGAGCTTAAGCGATGGCACCTACAGCCAGTCAGGCGAGGCCATCACCGTCAAGCAGGCAGGGGATTATCTTCTGGTTTACAACGATCTGCTACAGAGCTCTGCCACTCGCCCAAATCCGCGCATCACAGTGGAAGTCAATGGTGAGGCAGTTCCGGGTGCCGAGACCAAAACTCATTATATCCGCAACAGCAGCGGCCATAATTCAGCTTCGGGAACTCTTTCGATCCTTTTGGAAGGTCTGTCTGCCAACGATGTGGTGACCGTCAGCACCCAGCGTGAGGGGCAGACTGGTTATGTGGGGATTGAAGAATTTTCCAACGAAGCCGCCATCGTAGGACTGATCAAAAAGAATTCCCTCGATCCAGCCACTCTCACTTCAGCCCCGCGCGTGACCTCTTTCGGGGGCGATCGTGAAGGTTTTCACATCAGTATCCAGCAATACTCTTCGTCAGTGGTGGCAGATTCGGTGAGTGTCCTCCTCAACGGTGGAGCCGTGGACGCTTCGGTTTCCACCTCGGGTAGTGTGACTTCCATCACCTACAGCTTTCCTTCCATACCGGATTCGCTCAGCAGCCATGTGATCGATCTTTCCTACACCGACAGTGCGGGTGCCTCCCAGAGTGCCAGCCTCGGGTTTACCGTCGCGGACATCTACGCCAAAGTCTCGCCCTCTTCGGCCAACGCCAGTGTCGACACTTCCAGCTCAGGTTTCGTGGCCAATGTCTCCCAGATCTCGAGCAATGTGCATGGCGATAACATTGACAACGCCAATCGTCAATTGGCGGGAGGTTATTCCGATGCCGATGGGGAGCCCTACCTGAATGAGGCAGGGCCCATCAATGCGACCTCGTGGGAATTCTCTCCGGTGGATGTCGCTGTCGTAAACCTGGAACAGGATGGTGCCGCAGCGGGTAACTTCAATGAAAGCACCGGCTTTGCCGATGATTTCATTCCCAACATCCCTGGGATCAATGAGAGTACCGATGGAATTGCTGCCGAGTTCCTGACTTACCTGGAGTTGTCCAAGGGTTTTCACACCTTGGGCGTCAACAGTGATGATGGTTTTGACGTGACCATCGGCCTTGACTCCCGTGATCTGCTCGCCAGCAGTGTGGGCAGTTTCAATGGTGGGCGAGGGTCTTCCGATTCCCTGTTTGAAGTCTATGTCGAAGAAGGTGGGTATTACCCAACGCGACTTCTATGGTTTGAAGGTACGGGTGGCGCCAACGTCGAGTTTTTCAGTGTGGTCGACGGGCAAAAAATTCTGATCAATGATCGAGACAATCCCAATGCGATCAAGGCCTACAAGTCAGCCAAGACACGACCCTATATTTCCGACTTTGGGCCCGTTTCAGGTATTATGGCCGATCAGATTAGTTTTCAATTGAGTAACGGAGACATAAAGGTAGACCAAAATTCAATCAGCCTTTCGCTTGATGGCGAATTGCTAACTTCTTTTGATGTCGATGTAAAAGGTGATGTCATAGACATTACATACAATCACGGAAAATACTTTGAAGGCGGGGAGCATTTAGCTGTCTTGAGCTATACTGAAGTAAGCGATCCTCTTGTTTCTCGAAATGTAGAAAACGTATTTATCTCACCTACTGGTATGCCGAGCGTGCTTCTTGATGGCCCCTTTGCATACTACGGTTTAAGCGAAGCTGACGGCAACATTCTAATCAACGGCGTGTCGGAAGCCAATTATGGGACATATCAAAACAATCCTTTTTTTGGTGAAGAAAGGTTAGTTGTAGGTGCAGCGTCAAGCTCTGTTCTTTTCGATAGCAGTAAGCAGCATGGCGTCATAATTCCAAACCATTCTAATATTAATAGCCTGACAGGGAATCCTTCATGGACAGAAAAAACTATCGAATTTTGGTTTAAACCGAGGAACTTGCCGAGTTCACAAAATGATTTTCCTGGCTACGATATTACTCAACGGCAAGTGATTTACGAGCAAGGAGGGGCTACGCGAGGAATCAATGTATATTTGGCTGGTAGCCAAAGTAGCGATACACCAAATGAGGCTGAATTATGGTTCAACGTTCTTAATAGAGCTGAGGCCACTCCATGGGGTGGAGTGCTTCCTTATAACGAAACAGTTGGTGTTGGAACTGATCGAGAATCTATAGCTATTAGTACCACAGTAGAGGCTGGTAATATTTATCACGTAGCACTTGTTTATCAAGGATCCAGTGAGGACGGAGATTTATCTGGAACCATAACCGGATATATCAATGGTTCGAAATTTGGAACAATCGAGGGTGCGAATAAACTATTTAATCACACTGATGGCATAGCAATAGGTCGTCGTAACAATGAAGTTTCTTTCCATGATCTTATTGTCAACAGTGGTGGCGCACCTGAAGTTTTCGATTCATCTAACCAATTTTATTATGATGGATGGCTGGATGAGTTCTCTTTATACAATGTGGCACTGAGTCAGGGCCAAGTAAAAGCCCATTACGATGCCGGAATGACCGAAGCTCCCTTCACTCCCGATACCGGTGGCGGTGGCGGTGGCGGTGGCGGCGATGGCCAGATCAACTCCATTGCCCTGTCCGATGGGGCGGCGGTGATCGAGTTTGAAGGGACTTTGAAGAGCGCCTCCAGTGTTACGGGCCCATACGCGCCGATAGTTGGTGCCACCTCTCCTTACTCGGTGGCTCCGGACCAGTCAGCCCAGTTCTACATCGCTGAATAAGCTCAGCGCATTCCAATCCATTGATTATGTGCAAGGCGGATCCGTCCTCGGATCCGCCTTTTTTGTTTTTCATGATGTCGCCTGGTGATCAGGATTCCTTTGAGGTTTTGAGATTTACCTACCTAGGATGACTGCCTAAGGTTGGTCCATGATTCCCAAGATCCTTCTCAAGGAGTCCATTGTGGCTCCCCCTGGATTCAATCGATGGCGTGTACCACCTGCTTCGATTGCCATCCATCTCTGTATTGGGTCCGTGTATGCCTGGAGTATCTTCAATCCGGCGTTGATCCGGGAATTGGGAGTCGTTGGCTCCGCTGCCTCGGACTGGTCCCTCAGCTCGGTGGTGTGGATTTTTTCTGTTGCGATCGTCTTTCTTGGCTTGGCTGCTGCAGTGGCTGGCAAGTGGCTTGAGCGTGTGGGCCCCAGGT
>CACEMW010000095.1:0-5455 GCA_902560705.1 uncultured Verrucomicrobiota bacterium | reverse complement strand
GGTCGCATAGCCCGCACCGTCTCCCCGCTCATTGTTCACGATGTTCCCTTCCAGAGGAACAAGCTGGTCGTTTCGAAAGAGGAATTCCGGATAATAATTGTGTGCATGCCGCTGGCAGAGGTAGCCGAAAAAGTAGTCAAATCCCTGTCGATTGGGATGCCCGGTCGACCCGGGGCCGCCCAGCCCCCACTTGCCGATCAAGGCTGTCTCATAGCCTGCCCGCTTGAAGCACTCGGCTACCGTCAGCGTCTCATCGGCCAGAGGCCATTGGCCTATGGGTTGAATTTCTCGGTTGCCACGGATCTCTGTGTGACCGGTATGCATGCCGGTCATCAGGACACATCGGGAGGGCGCGCAGACAGTGGATCCAGCATAAAATTGGGTAAACCGAAGTCCCTCCCCGGCCATTCGATCCAGCTCAGGGGTTTGAATCTGCTTCTGGCCGTAACACCCCAGATCGCCGTAACCCAAGTCGTCGGTCATGATCAACAGAACATTCGGTCCTTGTTCGGCTGCACGAAGGGCTCCTGCCCAAGTGGTCAACAAACTCCATGAGAGGATCGATGTTAGAAGTAAATGGACTCTTTTTTTCATGAGGTGACGGTTTAAAAGTTGAAACTAGACTAAAATGGCTTATCTGCCAATCTCACCCCCGATCTTCTGTTTCTGATGGCCCAAATAAAGATGTTTGTGATTTTTGACGGTTGGTCTCCTGCCAGAAAACCCTCATCCCATCAAGATTTATGGTTATGAGTCAGGAGACACATTGGGTTGAGGATGGCTCGGAAAAAGTGGCTGCTCAATGGCACGCGCTTCATGAGACATGCGGATTGTATGATGCTTCCAGCTGAAGTCGTCTTTGTTTGTTAGGTAATGATCGAGCCAGTTTTCTTCACGGGCAAGTGACCCAGGAAATCGAGAAGCTCGACTCAGGAGAGAGAACCTACATGGCTTTGGGAGACCTCAAGGGTCGTTTTGTCAGTGATCTCAATAGTTACTGTCTGGCTGATAAAATCCTCTTTAATTTTGAACGGAATGATCTTAACAAAGTGAAGGAGCGTTTTGAGAAAAACATCGTGTCCGAAGACGTTTGTTTTGTGGATGCCTCAGAGCATTACACTATGCTTAGCCTTCAGGGGCCACTCTCTGAAAAAGGAATGATCACCTGCTTTGACCTGCCAACGCTTCCAACCCGACCAGGTCAATTGGTTTGTTTCACTCACCCTGAAATCGAGGGAGAGGGGCTGCGTTTGGAAAACTGCGAAAAACCCAATAAAATACTATCTTAATAGCGTTAGCTATAGAGGGGTGGTGCTGCAAATTTCCGGCACTATTTATTTTTGTATTAGGTCCAAAGCTTTTAAAGTTTACGCCTCGAGTATTGTATTATCTTTACTTGATGTCTTTAAGTAGTGGTATTGAGCCTATTGCTTTGATACCGTCTGGTTTTTCAATTTCCACCCACCAGCTAGAGTTACTAGGTAAAGGTTCAGGTGCTACGGCATGAATGACGTAGTCATCATGAGATGGTCCATATTCACCTTTTCCAACAGAGGATAACGTACGGTCATCAGTTCCAATCCAAGCTCGAACCGTAGTTGCTCCATTGTCCTTGTGGGGCAGTTTGACCACCAGGTGTCCCTCCTTGCCAGCTTCCACACTTCCGTGTCCTTGGGCGGCTTCTACCTTTATGCCAGCTATGTCGTGCGATCCCAGCGAGGCTTCATCATGTTCATGATCCTCTCCGTCATGTTCATGATCCTCTCCGTCATGTTCATGATCCTCTCCGTCATGTTCATGTCCGTGATTCTTATTGGCGGAAGCGCCATCTGAATGGGGGTGATCGTGTTCAACTTCTGAACGGTTTTCGTTGCTGCATGCTGTAATGTAGCTAGCAAGTGTCAATAGTATGAATATGTTCTGCGCTTTCATCATGATTGTTTCTAATCAGGTTAATATTTGTTTGTCAGGGTCTGAAATTTTATAGACGGCAGCAAAACCAGCAGGAACAATGACAAGGTTGAGAAATGTAGATGAAAGTAGGCCCCCCAATACAACGACAGAAAGTGGTGCCAGTATCTCGTTTCCCGCTTGATTTCCCTTAAGAATTATCGGTAGCACCGCAAGGGCTGCAGTAAGTGCTGTCATCAGAATGGGGACCAATCTTTCACTTGATCCTTGTACGATCGCGTCGTGAAGCGACTTTCCGTCGTATCTGATCAGATGCTGATAATGGTTCACCAGTAGAATCCCGTTACGCACGGCAATGCCGAAAAGTGTGATGAATCCGACCATGCTGGCGATCGAGATCACGGGTGCTGTATATTGCCCTTTTAGATGGAATAGTGACAAGGTATTCAGGAGAACACTGGGAGATTCCGTGAAGTATATGGCCAAAATGCCTCCGATCAGGGCAAGAGGGAGATTGACCATGACTAGAAAGGCAATTCGAAGTGAACCAATTGCCAAATGTAGAAGGATTGCCATTAAAACAATTACCAGACCACTAAAAAGATAAATGGTCTTGCTGGCGGCCTGTTGTGCTTCAAATTGACCACCGTAATGCACCCTGTATCCAAATTGTTGGACAATTGGATCAACGCGCTTCTGGACCTGAGCTACTAAATGCCCTAAATTATATCCTTGATTGATGTTCAATGTGATCACCGCTTTACGTTGGGTGTTTTCTCGCGCAATTAAGTTGGAAGTCATTTCAGGCCCAATGTCGGCAACCTCATTCAGGCGCACTAATACCCCATCTTGCCCTCGAAGTATTAAGTTTTTAAGGTCATCCAAAGAGTCGCGCTCGGATTCTTTGAGTCGGACAGAAAGATCATATCGACGGACGCCCTGGTTGATTTGTGCCACCTTCGCACCAAATATGGCGTTCCGAACTTGCTGAGCCGCCGACAGAGGTGTTAAACCATAAGCTGAGAGGTCGTTAGCTCGATATTCCACAGGTAAGGATTGAACCATGACCTCTCGGTTAGCCGTCACGTCTCTAGCGCCCGGAAGGGGTTTCAATACACTTTCAATTTCCTTTGCGATTTCTCGCAATTTGGCCAGATTATCTCCGTAGACATTAATTGCTAGCGCGGCAGGGGTGCCTGAAAGAATATGGCTTAAACGGTGTCCTATAGGTTGACCAATATTAGTAGTGATGCCCGGTATTTGCTCCAGAATATGGCTGATCTGTTTACGTAATTCTTCCTTGTTAGATCCTGGTCGGAGGGTCACATCGATTTCTGAGTTGCTTACAGGCTCGGCATGTTCATCACGTTCGGCTCGTCCAGTGCGGCGTGTGACGCTAAGAATGCCATCAAGTTTCATTAACTGTTTTTCAACCGAAGCTGCCATGCGGTCACTAGAATTCAATGAGGTGCCAGGAGGAGCAAAAAGGCCGATTGTAAATGTTCCCTCGTTAAATTCTGGTAAAAACGATTTCCCGAAAGTGGTGCTGAGCCAAAGCGATCCTATCGTTACAATGGCAGCTCCTCCCATGACAGATCGCCTGTGATGTATCGCCCAAATCACTACGGGTTCGTACACACTTTTTAACCAATCTACCAGCATAGTATCGCCGGATTTGGAATGAGCGGAGCGAGCTTGAATCAAGTAACGACATAGTGCAGGCGTGACCGTCAAGGCCACAGCTAGTGAAGTCAAAATGGAGACGCCAAAAGCAATTCCTAGTGGACGAAAAAATCGACCTTCGATTCCTTCCAGAAACATTAAGGGTAGAAAAACGATTACGATAATTATTGTAGCAAAGACCATTGCCGGACGTATTTCATTGCTCGCATCAAAGATTACTTGCAACCGAGAACGTCTTTCATGCTCTGGTTTGGCCTCGTTTTGACTGAGGCGCCGCAACACGTTTTCTACATCAATGATGGCATCATCGACGAGACTTCCCACCGCGATAGCTAGTCCCCCAAGAGTCATAACATTGATCGTTGTGTCCATCCACTCGAGCACCAGTAACCCCGCAGCTAGCGAAAGCGGCAAGGCTGTCAATGTTATCAGGGTCGTGCGGACATTGAGGAGGAACAGCATTAGGATAATTGCCACAATTATGGCAGCATCTCTTAGGGCATGAATCACGTTTGAGATAGAAAGTTTAATGAAATCTGCCTGACGAAAGATTTCTCGATTGATGATTAATCCATCCGGAAGTGTTTTCTCCAATTCAGTAAGCAGAGCATCAATTTGTCTGGTGATCATCAAAGTGTTAGTCCCAGGAGCTTTTTGAATTGTCATCACTACAGCTCGCTTCCCGCCATCCGCTCCAGTTCCGCGTTTCGGTGCAGGCCCCAGCTTGACTTCCGCGATTTGTCCGATCTTTACCGGAAACCCCTTGTAATATTTGATTACAGTATCTCCAATATCGCCAATAGACCGAACTTGACCACTCTGGCGAATAGGTATTTCAAGGGAATCAAAATCCGGTAAATAGCCAGCACTCAGGGTGCTGTGCGAAGCACCTGCAGCATCGATCACATCATCGATGGTCAAGTCGTAAAGCCTCAAATCATCCTGCCTGACGAGAACCTGATATTCTGGCAATTCCCCGCCAATAACCGATATTTGAGACACCCCAGGAATTGCAAGGAGTTTATTGCGGAGATCATACTCCGCAAATGCTCGAATTTCCAGATCGCTCACCCTCTTGTCAGGAGAGGATACTGCCAACAACATTATTTCTCCTGTGATGGAAGTGATGGGAGTCATCTGCGCATGGGCATCCGCTGGCAGATCTTCTCGTACTGCATCCAGCCTTTCAGAAACCAATTGCCTAGCGGTGAGTATATTCAATCCCCACTGGAAATCTACATAGGCAATGGAGAGACCTATTGCGCTTGATGTGCGAACGCGGCGCACCCCAGGAATTCCGTTGACTACGCTCTCAATAGGAAATGTGACATGCTGCTCGACCTCATCAGCTGCTAATCCAGGAGATTCGGTCATGATCACCACCGTAGGTGCATTCAATTCCGGGAATACATCAACCGATGCCTCAGGGAGGCGTAGGACGACAAAAACCAGCAAAAAAGTGGCTGATAGCAATACCAGAGCTGCGTGATCCAATGAAAAGCGTAAAAGCCGACTGAGCATACAATTAATGACCTCCGTGAAAACTTCCATCAGCATGGAAGTGACCCCCTTTTTGCGTGGCACCATTGGTAGTGCTCGCTAAATTTAATTCATATGCCCCATTGAGGACTACCTCGTCCTTTGGACCTACTTCACTTTTGACTTCAATCCAGCGGCCATCCTGAACACCAAGATCCGCCTCTACCCGGATGGCTTTGTTTAAGTTGAACGGGTCACGCTTGAAGAAGACATGAGTCAAACCGTCTTTCATGACTGCTGAAAGTGGTATCGCCAATACCATACCAGCAGTTGATTCGATCGTGATTTCCATGAATGCCACTACACCAGGTCTGATCCAAGG
>CACEMW010000094.1:0-5521 GCA_902560705.1 uncultured Verrucomicrobiota bacterium | reverse complement strand
CATTCGGCTATGTCTGCTCTATCCCTAGACATACGGCGACAGGCCAAAAAACTCATCGAAACCGGCAAGACCTCTGCAGAATTCGGTGCACTGCTGGACATCAAGCCCGGGACCATTCGCGAGTGGAAGCGTCGTTACATGTGGGATGGCCCTGAGGGCTTGAATCGACCTTGCAAGGATGACTTGGACAATGACCAAGTGCCAGCCGAATACGAGCGAGTCATGAGACTTGATGTCATATACACGTTGGACTGGATCCGTCGTATGCCCATGCATCGTCGTATTGATGCCATTCTGAAGCGAGAACGGGCTCTGGAGCTACTGTCCAAGCGCGCTGCCCTGATGGTTTGAATCGGTCTGGAGTGGAAAATCAGTCCACAGATGTGTCATCACCCTTGAATACAGCAGATACCCAAGAGGAAAGTTAGATTCTTTGAGCACTTGCGCGACCATCTCTCCCTTGCCCCTTCCGCTTACCATTACCCAAGCGTTTCGGGCAGTTTGCAACAATCGATACCCCATAGTCAATCTACGTGTGGGAGCCTTGCTTGCAGAGGCTTTGTGAACCCACGCATCGTTTTCTATATCTTTTTTCATGTTTTCTGGAAAAAGAGATGCAACATGCCCATCCTCCCCCATACCCAAAATAATAAGGTCAAAGACCGGCATACCAGCAGAGTTTTGATTTACCTTTTTCTGGATAATCTCAACCATGTGTTCTGACGCAACATCTGGATTTAAGTCGACACGATAGGGGTGTAGCTGGTGATCTTCCAACCGATGAAAAGGAAGGAAGTGATTAGCAAACAGGGAAAAGTTGGAATCGGAATGATTTAATGGTACGCAGCGCTCATCAGCAAAGTAAACCTCAAGGGATGCTCTTCTTTGGGCGCATTGACTTAGGCTCTGAGCCAAGGATGTCAAGAAAGGCTTGGCGATCCGTCCTCCCGAGAAGGCTACATGAAATGTATGATTTTTTCCTTTCTTGCACACAGCTTTGATAAATCGTTCAACGGCATGTTCTACAAGATCGTCAGTGGTTGTAAAGGCGGCAACTTTGGTTCTGGGTGCTAAATCAATCATAAAAAATTTTTCACGATATTGAGAGGGGCGTCCGCCATACATGCTGGTTTTGCGCTAACAACGCCTGGGATGCTTCAGGCCCCCAAGTACCGGCGGAATAAAATTCCTTATTAGTCAAATCGCGTCCTTGCCAAGCCTCTCGAATCGGGTCGACGATCTTCCAAGCAGCCTCCACTTCATCGCGCCGAATAAAAAGGGTGGCATCTCCTGCCATAGCTTCCAAAAGGAGTCTCTCATAAGCTTCAGGAGTATATGCACCGAATTCAGCATTATAATGGAAAGCCATTTTAACCGGCCTTAACTCAGCACTGTTACCTGGCACTTTACCATTAAATCGGAGGTGAATTCCCTCGTCAGGCTGCAGGCGAAGCGTCAGGGCATTGGCATCCAAGTGCTGGCCACACTGGGCAGCAAAGAGGACGTTGGGAACTGGGCGAAACTGTATGCGTACTTCACTAGCACTGAGTGGCAGGTTTTTACCAGTACGCAAATAAAATGGCACGCCGGCCCATCGCCAATTGTCAATAAGTAACCGCATAGCCACAAATGTCTCGACATTGGAAGTCGGGCTAACGTTAGATTCCTGACGGTAGGCAGGACACATTTTTCCATGCAATTGACCCGCAAAATACTGACCGCGCACAACCTGGTCGAACACATCTGACGAGTCAATCAAGCGGATGCTCCTTAGGAGTTTGACTTTTTCATCACGAATGGATTCATCCTCAAGGGAAACTGGGGGCTCCATGGCGATGAGAGAAAGAACTTGAAGCAAGTGATTTTGGACCATGTCGCGCAATGCACCCGATTCTTCGTAATAACCACCTCGAGAACCAACCCCCAGTGACTCACTCACGGTGATTTGAATGTGGTCAATAGACCGACGGTTCCATAGGGCTTCAAAAATGGCATTGGAAAAACGAAATACCAATATGTTTTGCACTGTCTCCTTACCTAGGTAGTGATCGATCCGGTAAATCTGCTTTTCGTGAGCAAAAGAGATTAGCGAATCATTGAGACTTTGGGCAGAGGGCCCATCATGTCCAAAAGGCTTTTCCACCACCACTCTTTGCCACCCATGCTCCTGCGTTTGATGCCGCAACAACCCTACCCGACTCAAGGCACTGACAGTATGCATGAATTGGCTTGGAGAAATCGCAAGATAAAAGAGCAATTGATGAGCCAACACTGGGTGTTCTGCCTCATAAACTCGTTGTTTCAATCGTTTAAAATCATTATCTTGAGCGATGTCTCCGCGTTGATAACTGATGCATCCAGCGAACCTCTCCCAGCTTGACAACTCCACGGGCTGTGTGCGCGAGAATTTTTGAAGTGATTGCCATAATTCTTGCCTCCAAATCTCATCAGTCTTTTCTCGCCTGGAAAATCCTATGATGCGAAAGGGTTCAGGCAATTGGCCTTCGAGATATAAATGATAGAGTGCAGGAATGAGTTTTCTGCGCGTCAAGTCCCCACTGGCCCCAAAAATAACGAGGGTTACTGGCTCTACTTGCTTACGCCTCTTGTCGAGTCGACAAGTCAAAAGCTCGTCTAAATCATCATTCATCATGACTCGAGTGCGAATAAGGGTTTGTTTTGTTAGTCAAAGTAAAAGAATAGTCATACGAGGAGTATCTACATAAGGCAACCATTCCGCTGCTGAAAAATCTCTTACCTCATGCATGCTCCCATTCAGATCACTTAATTGTGGCTTCTCCCGCAGCACACGAAACGGGCAAACGATTTCACAAAGAATGCGAGGAGGTTCTGCCGACTAGCCCGAAATTGCTGTAGCGCTTTTCAAGAGCATCCATCCTTGAAGAGTCTCCCTAGAATGGCGTTGCGAAAAAGCCTGAAACGATTCGTCGGGGTACCGGTGATCCATGTAGGCTACAAGCAAACCTTCCAAGTGGGCGGCAAGATCTTCAAAAGGGACCGATTTGGCAATCTGACGCCCTATTTCTTTGTGCTCGCCAAAGCCTCCCCCAACAAAAACATGGTAGCCCTCAACACTTTCATCCTCCGATTTGACCTGAGTAGCTAGCAAGCCGAGATCACCAATGTAATGCTGAGCGCATGAATGAGGGCATCCAGTTAGATGAATATTAATGGGTTGATCAAGCGGACATCGACTTTCGAGTCGTTCTGCCAACAGGCGCGCGTGTTTCTTTGTGTCGGCAGAAGCGAACTTGCAGAAAGAATTCCCAGTGCAAGCAACCACCCCACTGCGCACATGAGATGGTTCCACATACAGCCCTAGATCCATAACACCTTGTTTAAAAGCCGCTAGATCTTTTTCTGCAACGTGGGGAATGATAAGGTTTTGCCATACTGTCAATCGTGCTTCCCCCCCACCATAACGCTCAGAAAGTTTTGCCAACCCTTCTAGTTGATCTGGAGTTAAAACACCTGTAGGTACACCTACACCCACATAGTAAAAGGATGCTTGAGTTTGCTCATGAACCCCGAGATGGGAGTGGGAGGAATTCTTGCCCCTTGGAGGATTCCATTTTTTAAGACGGATCATGTCCTTATCTCCTAACCGGATCAGAGGGTATGACAATCTTGAATCTACAGCATCCAGAAAAGCGTCCACCCCCCAAGAGGCAAGAAGATATTTAAGACGGGCCTTCTTACGATTCGTCCGATCACCATGTTCCAAAAAGACTTGCGTCATTGTCAAGATAACTTCTTTTATGTGCTCCGACTGCACCAGGATTCTGGCATCTGCCGCAAAAGTCTTGTGGCCGGTCACCCCTCCGAGGGATACCATGAAACCAATACCTTTGGGATGGCCGCAAAGGGGCTCCTTGACACGAACAGCCCGCGCACCTATGTCATTGGTGTCTTCAACCACACCCACCGCTCCACCCCCATCCAACGCAATATTAAACTTACGAGGTAAGTTGTAAAAAACATCACTACTGATGATAGTTTGAGCCAAAGAAAGGACAAGCGGCTGCACGTTGCAAAGTTCATCCGGATCAAATCCAGCCGTCGGGGAAGCCGTAATGTTGCGAATATTGTCAGCACCCGCTCCCTTTGTATGTAGGCCGACAGATTGAATACGCTGCAGGACCTCAGCAGCGAGTTCCAAAGGTATAACCCGCAACTGGAGATTTGCTCGGGTGGTAATCTGAAGAAAACCTGAAGACATCTCGCGCGATAAAGCTGCCAACTCACGCATCTGAAATGCCTTTATATATCCACCGGGTATGCGCAACCGACACATGAAACCATCTTCTTTAGGTGCCAAGTGGAACAAACCATGCCATTTTAACAGAAAAGTCTCTTCGTCATCCGGTTTCTGATGCGTTAGTGAAACCTTTTCAACTACTGAGAAAGTCTTGTTGAGATCCACTCGATATTTGAGTTTTTCCTCCTTGGAATAATCCTCAGGAGCCCCTTCTGCACTCAAAGCATCCTTCACGGGATCTGTAGCCACATCCGCAAAACGGAGCCCTTGTTGATGCAAACCACTAAAAAAACCATCAAGGTAATGTGTTTGCTCTGAGTTGAGAGATGAACCGTTGATATCGCTAATGGGACTTTTCATACGTTCAAAATATTCGAATGGTTAGTATACATCTCTCTGATAACGTTTGTTTTTTTTCATAGCAGAAACGTAGGCTTGTGCAGCTTCCATATCCATACCTCCCTGTTCACTCACAATTTCATGCAAAGCCGCATCCACATCCTTAGCCATGCGCTTGGCATCTCCACACACATAAAAATGAGCTCCATCTTGAAGCCATCGCCAAAGGTCCTTACTGTGCTCCTTCATCCGATGCTGAACATAAACTTTCTCTTTTTGATCACGAGAAAAAGCAGTGTCTAGGCGATCTATTACCCCTTGCTCCAAAAGCGATTTGATTTCATCTTCGTAAAGAAAGTCTGTTGATGCTTTTTGGTCCCCAAAAAATAGCCAATTTTTTCCCACCTCGGAGCAAGCAGTCCGTTCTTGTAAAAACCCTCTGAAAGGTGCGATCCCCGTTCCTGGCCCTACCATGATGACTCGACGACTCACATCTTCTGGAAGCCGAAATTGAGAGGTATGCAAGAATACTGGGAGTGTTTCATCCTTTTCGATTCGTTCAGCCAAGAAGGAGGAACACACGCCGTATCGCATTCGTTCAGCTAAGTGATAACGCACGACACCAACGGTTAAATGGATACTCTCGGGATGTTGGCGAGGGCTGCTGCCTATGGAATAGAGCCGCGGCTGTAATTTCGGCAAGGCATCCACAATAATCTGGGCATCCAACTTGCACGGAGAATGAAAAAGGTCTAATAGGTCCATTCCTGACTGCAATGATTCGAAAGGTTGCAAGTCGATCACACCGTCCATATTAGAAAGTGTCTCCCAAACTTTTTTTGTTATTTTTGTCAACTGGCAGTCATGGGTAAGAACTTTCTTCAAGGAATCCTCCCCTCCTCC
>CACEMW010000093.1:0-5705 GCA_902560705.1 uncultured Verrucomicrobiota bacterium | reverse complement strand
GCAGTGCCGACGCAGCCAACATGCTCAAGCCGCAATTGGCTCGCGGAGAGCTGCGCTGCATTGGTGCCACTACCCTGGATGAATACCGTAAATACATCGAAAAGGATCCTGCTTTGGAGCGACGGTTCCAGCCGGTTTCCGTTCAAGAGCCAACCGTAGAAGCTACCATTGCCATTCTTCGAGGTTTGAAGGAACGCTATGAAAGTCATCACGGAATCCGGATCCAGGATGCGGCGCTGATTGCCGCAGCCACTCTTTCAGACCGTTATATTTCGGATCGGTTTCTTCCCGATAAGGCTGTCGACTTGATGGACGAGGCGGCTTCCCGGTTGCGTATCGAACTCGATTCCATGCCCACCGAGATTGATCAGCTGGAGAGGCAGATCATGCAGCTTCAAATCGAACAGACGGCTCTGAAGAAGGAACAGGACGAAGCTTCCCGTGAGAGACTTTTGAGTATCGAGAAAGAGCTGGCGGATCTGCAGGAGGATTGTGGGAAAATGAAAGCCAAGTGGCAGCACGAAAAACAGTCCATCTCCAAGTCATCGGATCTGCATGTGAAGTTGGAGGAAGCCCGTTTTGCCATGGAAAAAGCGGAACGGAAGGGGGATCTCAATGGCGCTGCCGAACTGAAGTATGGCACCATTCCGGACCTTGAAAAAGAGATCGCAGAGGCACAGAAGGCGATCCAGGAGGATTCGGATCAAAAGCGCCTGTTGAATGAAGAAGTGACCGATGAGGATATTGCCCAGGTGGTGGCATCCTGGACCGGGGTGCCGGTCAACCGGATGCTGGAATCCGAACGAGACAAACTGGTGCACATGGAATCCAGATTACATCAGCGGGTGGTGGGACAAGCGGCTGCGGTGAGTGCGGTTTCCAACGCTGTGCGGCGCGCACGCAGCGGTTTGCAGGACCCCCAAAAGCCGGTGGGATCCTTTGCCTTTTTGGGCCCCACTGGCGTCGGGAAGACGGAAATGGCCAAAGCCCTGGCAGAGTTTCTCTTCGACGACGAACAAGCCATGGTGCGCATCGACATGACCGAATACATGGAGAAACATGCCGTTGCGAGGCTCATCGGAGCCCCCCCAGGCTATGTGGGGTTTGAAGACGGTGGCCAGTTGACTGAAAGCGTTCGGCGTCGTCCCTACTCGGTTCTACTGTTTGATGAAATCGAGAAGGCCCATCCAGACGTGTTCCATATTCTTTTGCAGGTACTGGATGATGGGCGTTTGACCGACGGCCAGGGCCGGGAAGTGGATTTCCGTAACACCGTGATCATCCTCACCAGCAATATAGGTTCTTCGATCATTCAAGAGCATTTTGCTCAGGTGAGGGATGGAGGCGAGCCGGAGGCAGACCACCGCGAGCTCGAGCAGAAGATCCAGGATGAAATGAAGCGCTTTTTCCGGCCTGAATTCCTCAATCGTCTGGATGACATGATTGTTTTCCACAGCCTGGGAGAAAAGGAATTGGCAGTGATTGTGGACATCCAGCTGGCCCGTCTGGAGCAGCGATTGGCCGCTCAGCAATTGAAGTTGCAACTCACTGATGCCGCAAAGCTTTATCTGGGGCGGTATGGATACGATCCACAATTTGGTGCCAGACCGCTGAAAAGAGCCATTCAGGAGCGCATCCTGGATCCACTGGCGATGCGCTTGCTCAATGGGGACATTCAACCAGGTGCCACGGTTTCGCTGGATGCGGAAGCCGACGCCCTGTTGTGGCAGGTAGAGGCTTAGGGGTGGTGGAGTGCTCGCTTGCGGGCACCTTCCATCGTTTTTTCAGGGTTTTCGTGGCATATCGCTTGCACAGAGGGCATGGCTTGCGTTAACTAATCTCCTTCAAGGGCCCGGTCCCTTTGAACCATGAATTCCGATCTCATTGCCAAAGCTAAATCCTACGGTTTTTCCGACAAACAAATCGCTCATTTAACCGGACGCTCTGAGGACGAGATCAGGGCTTGGCGCAAGGAAAAGGTCCTGCTTCCCAGTTATCGACTCGTCGACACCTGTGCGGCAGAATTCGAGGCTTATACCCCTTATTTTTATTCGACCTATGACCGTGGGGATGATGAGATCCGCCCTTCCGAGAAACGCAAGGTCATGATTCTTGGGGGAGGCCCCAATCGCATTGGCCAAGGGATCGAGTTTGACTATTGCTGCGTGCACGCCTCCTACGCCCTCAAGGAGGAGGGGATCGAGACCCTGATGGTCAATTCCAACCCAGAGACAGTCTCGACGGACTACGACACCAGTGACAAGCTTTTCTTCGAGCCGCTGACCCTAGAAGACGTCCTACATATTTACCAACGCGAGCAATGCTGGGGAGCAATTGTCCAGTTTGGGGGTCAAACACCTCTCGATCTGGCCATCGGCCTTCGGGAAAATGGAGTGAACATTATCGGAACTTCCCCCGACAGCATCGAAATGGCTGAAGATCGAAAGCTCTTTGCGGCCATGCTTCACAAACTGAAGATTCTCCAACCGGCCAATGGTCTGGCGGTCAACGAGGAGGAGGCTTTGGAGGCTTCTAAAAAATTGGGCTACCCGGTTTTGGTGCGTCCCAGCTTTGTCTTGGGTGGACGGGCCATGCAAATCGTTTATTCCGATGCCGAGTTGCGCCATTACATGCGCTTTGCAGTGGAAGCTTCGCCTGAGCGTCCGGTGCTTGTTGATAAATTTTTGGAACACGCGACAGAGGTTGATGTCGATTGTATCTGTGATGCAGGTACGGTCACTAACCCCGAAGATGCCACCATCGTGATCGGGGGCATGCTGGAACATATTGAATTTGCAGGCGTGCACAGCGGTGATGCCGCCATGGTCCTGCCGCCGCACACCCTCAGTGAATCGGTTATTCAGACTATTCGGGAATACACCTATGCCATGGCACGGGAGCTCAAGGTTTCGGGGTTGATGAACGTGCAGTATGCAGTGAAGGATGAGGTAGTCTATGTGCTGGAAGTCAACCCTCGAGCCTCGCGGACCGTTCCCTTTGTCAGCAAGGCGATTGGCGTGCCGCTTGCCAAGCTCGCAGCCAAGGTGATGGCTGGATCCAGTCTGAAAGATCTCGGTTTCACGGATGAGATCTGGCCCAAGTATTGGGCTATCAAGGAATCGGTCTTTCCATTCAATCGCTTTCAGGGGCAGGATATTCTGCTATCTCCTGAAATGAAATCAACCGGAGAGGTGATGGGGCTGGATGCCGACCTGGGCACTGCTTATGCCAAGTCTCAGATGTCGGCTCATGCGCCCCTGCCATTGGAGGGCAAGATTTTCATCAGTGTGAGTGAGGCCGATAAGGCCCAAATTGGTGACTTGGCGCGCACCTTTTCCGAACTGGGGTTTGACCTTGTATGCACCTCAGGCACGGCCAAGGCCGTTAAGGCTTTAGGGATCGAGGTGCAGGAAATCCGTAAAGTCAGCGAGGGCCGCCCCAACTCCCTGGATTTGCTCAAAAACGGGGAAATTCAAATGGTCATCAATACCCCGGATGGACAGATACCACGTGCGGATGAGGTCAAGATCCGCACCACCGCGGTTTACAGCCGTGTGCCCATCATGACCACACTCAGCAGCGCCAAGGCGGCGGCTTCGGCCATTGCCGCCCTGAAAAAGGATGGGTATGACGTCAAACCCATCCAATCCTACCACTAGAATTGTATTGGCTTAACGAGCTGTCAGCTTTAAGTTTTTCCATCCGTTTGATTTCCAGATTATGAAGCACTCCAGGACTCAAAACTCCTTTTACGCCATCCCCTGCATCTTTTTTCTGCTGACTATCACGTCTTTATCAGCATCTTTACAGTCTGCTGAGGCCCAGGAGAGGTCACTTTCGCTCAGGGAATGTGTGGAAATCGCTCTAGAGGATAATTTGCAACTCCAAGTCCAATCCTATAATCCTCGGCTTGCGCTACTCTTTGCCGACAGTCAAATCGGTGGCCTCTATGACCCTGTCTTTTCGTTAAACTACGGTGATCGCAAACTTGAAAACCCAAGCGGAAGTCTCATTCCTGGTACCGTGACACCTATTCCTGCGTTTATTCAGGAAAGTGAAGACTACTCGGCTCAAATCAACGGAAGAGTCGTTACAGGTACACGATACAGCTTTTCTGGTAATTATTCCACTAGAGAGTCTTGGGAAGAAAGTAACAACCAGATCATAAGGTCCAATTTTAGCGGTAATTTTGGTCTTACCCTGACTCAACCCCTTCTCAGAAATGGTTGGAACATTGACGGCAAAAGGACAGTCAAGGTGAATAAACTTGCTGTATCGCAGAGCCTTTTGCGATTGGAATGGGTCATCGCGGGTGTGTTGTTAGATGTCGAAAGGACCTACTTGAATTTGATTTCTGATCTCGAGCGAGTTGCTGTTCAAGAAAAGGCCGTTGAGTTGGCCGAACGACTGCTGCTTGAAAACAAAAAGCGAGTTGAGATTGGCACCATGGCTCCTTTGGATGAAAAACAAGCCGAGGCGCAATTGGCTTCGACCAAAGCTGCCTTGCTTGGTCAGAGGAGTCAGCTTGTGCAAACTCAAACCCGACTCAAAAATTTACTAAGCAAGAACTACAGTGACTGGTTGAACGTTAACTTGGTTCCCACAGAGCCACTGGTTGCATCCCCCTTGTTGGTTGATTTGCAAACTAGTTGGGCTAACGGCTTGGAGCTCAGACCTGACCTGGAAGATCAGCGCCTAACTCTGGAGATTGCTGGCATTGATTTGAAATATGCCAAAAACCAACTCCTTCCCCAATTGGATCTTTCAAGCACTTGGAGATCAAGTGCCGCTGGGACCGGCTTGAGGACTCCGGTTTTGAGAGAGGGTTTTAACAACAGTTTTGATGATATCTCGAGTGCGGTAAGCGATTGGGAGTCTCCATTTTGGGGTGTGAACGTAACCCTATCCACGCCCCTCACTCTGATGAGAGAACGGGCTCAATACAGGCGTCAAAAAGCCGCTAATGCGCAGAGTCAGGTGATACTCAAACAGAATGAACAAAACATCATGGTCGACATTGAGAATGCAGTGACTGCTGTGCAAATTTCTTTTCAACAGGTCAGTGCGACAAGGCAGGAAAGGGAGTTTGCTGAGGCAGCTCTAGGAGCTGAGGAGAAAAAACTCGAGGTTGGTAAAAGCACTAGTTTCATCGTCTTGCAGTTGCAGCGAGATCTGACCACGGCGCGATCCAATGAAATCAATGCCCTTACTTCTTACAACCTCAATATAGCTAACTTGGCCTATCTGGAGGGTAGGACTTTGGACCGATTTGATTTGGACATGGATGCATCGTCAGTCGAGAGGGAAGGCAGCGATGACGACGCAGAGGTCAACCCTTTGCTTCTTCCTTACATCTCCAACTAGTCTCTTTGGAACCATGGCAGCGAAGGATTCTCAAGCCGCCATTTCCACCCTTTGTCGCCAGTGCACGCTTTGCTGCACTGGCGTTTTGTTTGTCGATGTGCAGCTGCAACATTCGCGGGAGGTAGAATTTCTTGAAGAAAGAGGGGTGGATCTGGCATGGGATCAGATGGAGTCTTATCTCGATCAGCCTTGTGTCTGTCTCGGAGAACAGGGGTGCTGTCGCATCTATGAGTATCGTCCCTCCATGTGCGCGGCCTTTGAATGTTCCCTTCTCACATCCTACTTGGGCGGCACGCTTTCTTTGAGTGATTGCCAGACTCAGGTTCAAAGAGCCCATGCCA
>CACEMW010000092.1:0-5838 GCA_902560705.1 uncultured Verrucomicrobiota bacterium | reverse complement strand
GGATCAACCTTCATCGGCGATCGATACGCCATAGCATGAGACTGCCAAGCAATTGAAAAAACAAATTCGGAAACCAAATGAGGAGGTGTGGGGCAAATTGAGCCTGGTTTTCAAGAGCATTGGCCAGAACAATGAAGGCGTAATAAAACGCTACCAATAACAATGCCATGCCGATTCCTATGCTGGTTTCCCTGCGGTGAGCCCGCACACCCAGTGGAATGCCGATCAATGTGAAAGCAAAGCAGGCGTATGAAAAGGCAGCCTGGCGATGTATTTGAACTTTAACGGGAGTGACCGGATCGAAGGGTTTGATCAAATAACTCTTCAGCTCAGCCCTCAGGTGCTCTGCATTGAAGGAGGGAAGAGCCTTGAGGTCTTCAGCCAGTGACTTGCGTTCATCAAGTTCTTCACGCAACTGAGCGAGGCTCATGTGATGCAGTTTTGGTTTCCGAAAGCTAATGGAGTCGCGTTTGATTTCAAAAGGGTCTGCTGCAAGTTCCTGGGCCTTACCTATGTGCCAGGGGGTTTGTGTCGATGGCTCATTGCCTTGATCCATTCCCGAGGTGCTGGACTGAGCGAGGCTGAAAATGGTGCAATTGGTCATGGACATAAAAAGTTGTGAAGTCTCTTCATTAGCCTCCAGGATGCCGCCTTCGGCATAGATCTCCATGACAGGCTTGTTTCCCTCATATTTGATGTAGTGAATATTTCCCAGACCTACCTGATTCCCCTGAGTCCTGCGATTCTGAATATGAATCACCTGTCCGGGAATTTCGGTCATGGGAATGCCTGGCTGCAGTAAATCGGTCAGCTGTCCAATATCCACCTCACGGATCAGATTCTTGTAGGCTGCTCGACACTTGGGTGCGATGTCTGTGTTGATCCAGGCACAAAGGCCGCTCATCAACAGGCTGATTGTGATGACTGGCAATGAGAGCCGCGTCACACTGACCCCACTGGCTCTCAGGGCATTGAGTTCCTGGTCGGCACTCAACCTTCCAAATAAAAGCAAAGTTGCGGTGAGCATTCCCATGGGTAGGGCGTAGACCAGAACAAAAGGAATCAAGAGCAGAAAGGCCTTGGAAATCAGAAGAAAGGACACGTGCCCCGTGACCAGTAAAGCCAAGATTTCCTTCATCATGTTGCCCATTAACAGGGCAAACGCAAAGACCATGACCGTCATGCCCATGACCGCCACTGTTTGACGTATCAAATAAAGCGTGATGGTTTTCATGAACCAATCGATCGTGAGTGGGCCAAGCGCCTTTTCATGAGTGAATCACAATAGGGAGGGTTGGGTCATCAGAGCATTGATTCGGCTCAGCAGGCGACCCGCAGCTCCTCCATCCAATACCCGGTGGTCGAAACTCAAGGTCATTTCAGCTTCCAAAATAGGTTGAAAAACGCCTTTTTCGCCATTCCATGACGGTACTTTGCGACCCGCACCCAGACCTAGAACAAGGGTCTGCTCGGGGAGGGGGATAGGCGTTGCCCAGGTTAATCCAAAGGTGCCGAAGTTGGTGATGGTGGCTATGGAGCGCCCCGTAGCGTGGCTCGGAAGTTTTCTCATTCGTGCCCATTCAACGAGTTGTTGATATTCCTCCACCATGGTTTGGAGAGGTTTTCGGTCGGCTTCTCGGATCACAGGTACGAGAACCCCATCATCTGCCTCGACGGCGAAACCGATGTCAATCGAAGCGGGATGAGCAATCTGATGACCGATCAATCTTCCAGCCGTGGCACTGTTTTCCGACAGGGCCACGGCCAGGGCCCGAAGGGCATAAAGTGCCGGTCCGGGTTTTGGATCGCTTTGGGAGCGATGCTTCAGCAATGGATCGAGGCAGACGGGTTGGCCGACAGTCGCCAGAGGCCGAGACCAGCTTCGTTGCATCGCGTCCGCTACCGCGACCCGCATAGATGAGGCTTGAGTGAGTCGAGTTTGCTCCAACTCGCTGAGAAAACGCTCAAAATCCTGAATGGTGACCCGGCCTCCAGCACCGCTTCCTGCGACACCCGCCAAGTCGGCCTCTCTCAATCCCAACTCATGCATGCGTGCCTTCATGCGTGGCGACATGTATTGGGCACCGGTAAAATGCGCTGGAACAGGAAGCCCTTTGATGGTGGGCTTTATCTTTGCAAAAGCAGGCTTGTGCTCCATCGGAGCTACCGGTCTTTCGGACGGCTTTACTGACTCAAACACTTCATCTTTGGGCAGATCCTTCGGCGAGTCTTGTTGCTGAGTCGTGCTGGGTGCGTCCTTTGCCGTGTCGGTGACATGCCCCAGAATTTCACCGACAGCATAACTGTCCCCCGGCTCGACGAGAAAAGACTCAATAACGCCTTGGCAGGGGGAGGTGACATTCATCGTGGCCTTTTGAGTCTCCACCTCGATGATATCCTGGCCCGCCTCGACTCTGTCGCCTGCTAAGACCAATAATTCTATGACAGTGGCTTCGGCGATGGATTCGCCTAACTGGGGCATCAGAATTGGTGTTTGTGACATGATGGTTTTAAGGTCCCTTTGGAGGTCTCAATCAACTTCTCAACAGGTTGCGTGCGGCGGCGATGATGCTGGCTGCTGCAGGACGATGAACGGACCATAACTTAGGGTGGTAGGGAATTGGAGTGTCCTTTGCATTGATCCGTTGAGGTGGGGCATCCAGGAGGTTGAATCCTTCGGCGACCACTCGACTGATGACCTCCGCATTGACTCCACCCCATGGCCATCCTTCTGCTGCACAAAGGAGTCTTCCGGTGCGGGCGACCGAAGCGATGACGGTATCGGTGTCTATTGGCTTCACGGTTCTCAAGTCCACCACTTCCAGTTCGATGCCTTCGCCGGAAAGTTCTTCAGCAGCTTCCAGACATTCATGCAGCATAGCACTGTATGTGACGATCGTACAATCCCGGCCTGCTCTGGCAATACGTGCCTTGCCGATGGGAAGGGCATCTTTTGGAAGGTTCGGGGCCTTGAGGTGGAAGTAGAGATACTTGTGTTCGCAGAAGATGACCGGATCGTCGAGGGTTACCGATTCAATCAGCATGCTGTAGGCATCTTCGACCGTGGCAGGCGTGCAGACTACCAACCCGGGGAAATGTGCGTAAATCGATTCCAGGCACTGGCTATGGAAGGGCCCCCCTCCCGAAGTACCTCCACTGGGGAGTCGCAAGGTGATGGGGCATGGGGTTTCTGTACGCCAGAACAAGGTCGCCGCCTGATTGACCACTTGATTGAAACCAACGGTGGAAAAGTCAGCGAATTGAATTTCAATGATGGGACGCATGCCTTCAATGGCCGCCCCGACGGCCGAGCCAATCATCGCGTCTTCGCTAATGGGTGCATCGATGACCCTTTCAGGGAATCTTTGTGCCAGATTTTTGGTAGCCTTGAAGGCACCCCCAAAAGCTCCTACGTCCTGGCCATAGATATAGACTCGGGAATCATGCTCCAGAAGGTAGGCTTGCGCCTCTCGAATGGCCTCAAGATAGGTGACGCTCATAATCGGTAAAGCACTTCAGTTGGAGTTGGTCTGGCTTGGATTCCGCTTTAGACGTGCTCACAAAGCTCCATTGTGAAAAGACTTTTCCATGGGTGATGATAAGGGTCCGGAGAACCTTCTCCCTGGACTTGTTCAATGCCTTCATTGATTTCCTTGAGAGCTTCTTCCTTCCATAGGTTGAACTGTTCGTTCTTAATGGCATATGCTTCCCGGAGCCACTGCTCGGCAAGATGCATGCAGTCTGTTCCAAGAGCGGAGGCTTTCAGAGAATCGCTGACGTAGTGAGCGTCATCGTGCTCACCATGTCCGCACAATCTGAGAAGGTCTGCGATGACCAATTGAGGTCCATCTCCATCGCGGGCTAAATTAGAAGCTCCCCGCATGCCCTCAAGGCATGATTTGAGGTCCGTTCCATCCAATGTGTGGGCTCTGACTCCATACCCTATGGCACGATTACCCAAATTCTGGCAGGCAAATTGGCTCGTTACCGGAGTGGAATAGGCAAACTGGTTGTTGGCCACGACCAGGACGAGAGGAAGTCGTTCAATCGCAGCTTGGTTGAGGGCTTCATGAAAAGCGCCAGTCGAAGTGGCACCATCCCCAATGCTTGCTGCACCCACAAAATGCTTTTCGCCTTTCATGCGTTTGGCCATCAACGCCCCATTCACTACGGAGATACTGGCTCCCAAATGACTGATCATGGGGAGATAACCCTCCTTGGGTTTTCCTCGATGCACATTGCCGTCGCGTGCGCGCATGGGGCCCATGGGTGATCCGAGGCACGTTCTTATCGCGTCCAAGGGAGTTTCCCCGAACGCCAATCGGCCCGCTCCATCTCGAATCAAGGGTGCAAACACATCGTGGCGTTGTAGAGACATGCCTATGGAAACGCTCAATGCCTCCTGCCCTTTACCGAGAAATACGCCACCAAATATTTGCCCGGCTCGATAAAGTTGTGCCAGACGTTCATCAAGTGTGCGGGCAAGAAGCATCCAACGGTATGCCTTGATGCCCCTAGATTGATCCATGAATTGGCTCATGATGCCCGTGAACGGAGTGTTCTACTTCGCTCGCACCCAATGTAATTGTCCGGCGGAGTTTTAAGCAACGGTTTAAATTCCAGAATGCTTTCGCTGCCGTGACTACATGGTTGGGGAATTGCCTCTTGCCAGTTGCATGCAAGAACCTAAGATGCCTGACATGCTAATGAAGTGGCTGTGTTTGGTGCTCTCTGCCCTGGTGTTGATTCCTCATACATTGGCGCAGGTAGACGTTTCTCTAAACTTCAAAAAGGATTTTTACCTTGCCGATGAATTCATTCTCGCTGAGCTCACGATTGTTAATTTTTCAGGAAAAACACTAGTATTCGGCGAGCAACCCAATTGGTTGACTTTTTCGGTAGAGTCCTCGCGGGATACATTGGTGGCTCGCCAAAAGGAGCTCGATGTCATGGGGCGCTTTGAAATTCCCAACGCTGGAAGAGGGATTCGTCGAGTGCATCTTGTACCAGCTTTTCGAATGGTCGACCAGGGGCGCTACCGTATCAAGGCAACCGTTGAGGTGCCGGAACTGGAATTGCGCATGTCCACCCAGGAAGCGGAGATCGGGATTTTGACTGCCAATGTCCTATGGGAGCGAGAATTTGGATGGGTTTCCGAAGGTCTGGGCTCGGAACTCGAGGTCCGACGTTATGAGTTGATGCGCTCAGTCAGCGAAAAAAGCATCGAGTTGTATGTCAAGGTGAGTGACCAATATCGGGAGAGGGTTTTCGGTGTCTATAGCTTGGGAAATGTTGTTTCTTTTGGGCAGCCGGAGCGCCAGGTGGATCGGTTGAGCAATCTTCACGTCCTTTTTCAAAACGGCGCGCGCACCTTTCGTTATGCAATTATCAAACCCGATGGCCGCCTGCTTCTCCAGCAGCGTTGGGACTATTCCGACACGCGCCCCCGGTTGAAACTGGGGGATCAGGGTCTGATTGAAGTGGTCGGAGGATTAAGGCAACTGAGCTTTGATGACATCCCTTCACCCGATCAGCTAAGCGAAGTGCGTGAGCGCAATCTGGAGCAAGCTCAATCTGCCAAGGAGGAGGCACGCATTGACGAACCCAGGGAGCCGGAGCCATCTGCGGTGTCACCTGAAAAGCCCCTGTCAGACGAGAACCAGCTCTGATTGATGGGCGTGGAGGTAAAGGATCTTTTCACCGACCTCATCGAGTGAACTTGTGACGTAATCGCGCGGGGCTTTGCCCAAGTGAGGCGAATCAAGCATCACGGACACGCATCCGAGGGTGTGAGCGGCCGCTGCATCCTGCCATTTGTCGCTGACGACGTAAGAATGG
>CACEMW010000091.1:0-6058 GCA_902560705.1 uncultured Verrucomicrobiota bacterium | reverse complement strand
TCAGGGCCTTTCAGAGGGCCTCTGCAATACCCTTTTGAAGATGATCTTCTAGTCTTCTTCGTAGATTTCCTCGATGGCGCCCTTCATGTAGAAGTTACCTTCACCGACATCATCGTGTTTTCCATCTAGGATTTCTTTGAAGCCGCGCACAGTGTCCTTGACGTCCACTTGTTTTCCTGGACGTCCGGTGAACACTTCGGCAACTGAAAACGGTTGGCTCAGAAAACGTTGGATCTTACGAGCCCGGAAGACGGTCAGTTTGTCCTCGGGAGATAGTTCATCCATACCAAGAATGGCGATGATGTCCTGGAGATCCTTGTAGCGCTGCAGAACGGTCTGCACGCCTCGAGCCACCTGGTAGTGTTCGTCACCTACCAGCTCAGCACTGAGAGCGGTGGAAGAAGAAGCCAGAGGATCCACCGCAGGGAAGATACCCAGCTCGGCAATGGAGCGCTCCAGAACCACGGTAGCGTCCAAGTGAGCAAAAGTGGTTGCGGGTGCGGGATCCGTCAAATCATCCGCAGGAACATAAACTGCCTGGAACGAAGTGATGGAACCTTTCTTGGTGGAAGTAATACGTTCCTGAAGGTTCCCCATTTCGGCTGCCAGGGTTGGTTGATATCCCACGGCACTTGGAGTGCGCCCGAGCAGAGCGGATACCTCGGAACCTGCCTGAGAGAATCGGAAGATGTTGTCGACAAACAACAGCACGTCCTGATTCTTTTCATCACGGAAATATTCCGTGATGGCCAGACCGGAGAGTGCCACGCGCAGACGGGCCCCGGGGGGTTCATTCATCTGGCCGTAAACAAGGGCAATCTTGGAGTCTTCCAGCTTGTCTTGTTTGATGACGCCGGCATCGGACATTTCTCCGTAGAGATCGTTACCTTCGCGGGTTCTTTCGCCCACTCCAGCAAACACTGAAACACCCCCGTGCAGCTTGGCAATATTGTTGATGAGCTCCATGATCACCACTGTTTTGCCCACTCCGGCGCCACCGAAGGCACCCACCTTACCTCCTTTGAGGAAGGGGCAAATCAAGTCGATCACTTTGATACCCGTGGTCAGGATCTCAGGGGATGTGGCCTGGTCCACCAGCGCAGGAGCTACGCGATGAATGGGATAACGCTTATCGGCCTTGACGGGGCCGCGATCATCCACAGGCTGGCCCGTGACATCGAAGACGCGTCCCATCACTCCCTCGCCCACTGGCATGGAGATGGGGGCACCGCTGTCGGTCACTTCGTAGCCACGCTTGAGACCTTCGGTCGAGGACATTGCAACGGCTCGAACCCAGTTATCACCCAAGTGCTGTTGGACTTCCAGCGTGAGGGTCGAAGATTCTCCCCCGACGCTGTTTTCCACCGTCAGTGCGTTGTAAATGGCTGGCAACTGGTCAGTGAATTCAACATCCACCACAGGGCCAATAACTTGAACGATCTTGCCTTTGTTCATCGATTTCGAAACCTGATATTCTTAGTAATTCGGAAAGCTGTTACAACCATGTCGGCTAGCTTCGCCGACACGAGCTGAGCAATGTAAGGTTTTGGAGATTCAACTGTCAAGCGGTCAATACCCGCAGATGGGGCCATTTTCTTCCCGTCAGGGTCCATAGCCTGAAATGCCAACGCCATCCTTGGTTTTCGGGTAAGTTGGAGACTTCTTGGCTTTTGGGTGGTCAGGGCTGAATCATCTTCCAGAGATGATCGGAAGAGCGGATGAGTAGAGTGCCATCCAGAATGGCCGGTGAGGCCAGTGTGCGTTCTCCGAGTTCGCTTTGAGCCAGAATCTCCAGCTTCTCTGGGTTTGCTTGCACGACGCTGACTTTGCCTTCCTCGCTGATAAAATAGACCGAAGACCCGACCGAAACCGGCGAAGCACTGTAATTACCACCCAAGCGCTCGCTCCATTGGACTTTTCCAGTGATGGGGTCGGCACAGGTTAAAATACCACCATCGGATAGGTAAAACAGGACGTTTTCTGCTACGATCAAGGAAGGAGTGTTGGGGGCCGATCGACTCGTTTCCCATGCAACATGGCTTTGGGTGAGGTTGCCTGTCGCACCATCCAGCCGAATGGCCATGACCTTGGGTCGATCATATCCCGTGCCGATGAACACATGACCTTCGTGCAGAATGGGGCGGGGAATGACGCTGTATCCCTCCCCATAATCCACCCTCCAAAGGAGCGATCCATCCGAGGGATCATAAGCGCCGACCATGCCGCTGCCCGGGCTGATGACCTGAGTCTGCTCCTTCACCTGAACACTCAGCGGTGTTGAGAAGGAAAAGGTCTTTTTGGCATCGGTCTGCCGATCGGTCTTCCAAAGGATCTCACCATTGCCTGCATTCAGGGCGTAGATGGCAGGTCCCGAAGCTCCATCGGCACTGAAAATGAGCCGATCGTCCACCAGGGCGGGAGAACCCCCGTTGCCGTGAACGGGTTGGTAAGCGACGACCCGTGACCAGAGTACTTTTCCATTGTTCAAGTCCAAGGCACAGGTGCCGAAGTGTCCAAAATGGGCATAGATCTTTTCGTTGTCCAGAATTGGCGTACAGCTGGAGTGGCTGTTCTTGGAATGGCGTGCCTTGATGGCCTGTGGGTCGGGTTCAAATACCTTGGTCTCCCATTCCAGGGTGCCATCGGCCAATCGATAAGAAGCCACATGAAGGGTGATCGACCCTGCCTCTTCTCGCGAACCGCTCACTATGACATGGCCCTGATCCACGACCGGAGAGGCCCATCCGGAAAGAGAGAGGGGCACCTTCCATCCAATCTTGCCTTTCGTTGCCCACTCAATGGGTACGTTTGTGGCTTGGGAGTGCCCTTGACGATCGGGTCCGCGGAAAGCCGGCCAACGGTTCTCAGAGGCCTTCAGGCTGAGAAAGGGTGTCCCGACCAAGCCCAACGCGCAAAGGAGAAAAAGGGTCTTGTAAGTGCTCATGATGATCGACAGGTGAACAATGACTTTTTTATAGCATTTGATCGAGAAAGGCAGCCCATTCTTGCTCCTTGAAACCAATGACGCCATTTTTGCCGTGCAGGGCGAAAGGTCGTTTGACCAGATTGCCGTGGCTAGAAAGTGCTTCTAGAGCCTGCTTCTCGGTCCACGTTGGGAGCACCTCCTTAAGATTCATCTCCTTGTAATCTCCTCCCGAGGTGTTGAAGAGTTTTTTGCGGTTCCCCTGCAGAATATCCAACATTTGTTTGAGTTCCTCCAGGCTTGGAGGTTGCTTCCGAATGGGAATGCGTTCATAGGGGACTCCGCTGGCTTTGAGGTAGGCGATGGCCTTGCGGCAGGTGCCGCAACCCTTGTATTCATAGACCCTGACTGGTTTCATGGACCCCTATCTTGGTTGTTTTTGCTCACAGGATCCAAGCATTTGCTTCAATGCCTGATCCACATCCGCCAAGACACGCTCCTTACCCAAGATCGCCATCAGATCATACAAGCTTGGCCCTTTGGTCTGACCCGTGCAGGCAAGCCGCACGGGATGAACCAGCTGCCCGACCTTGACCCCCAGTTCGGTGGCCACAGACTTGAAGGTGGCCTGAATGGCTTCGGCCGAGAATGTCTCCAAGGCACTCAAGGCTTTTTGAAGATTTAAAATGAAGGGATGGTTCGATGGCACCAGATGCTTTTCGCATGCCTGAGGATCCCAAACGATGGCATCCCTTTCGGTGAAATAAAAACCCGCATAATCCAGGATTTCGGACATTTGCTTGAACTTGCCGTAGGTACTCTCCAAGGCGGCACGGACATATTGGGAATCATGCCCATCCAAAGAAACACCTTTTTTTTCCAGCGCCTCTCTTGCCGTGGCAACATGTGAGTCCATGTCCAGCTTACCCAGATACTGTCCATTGAGTGAGAGCAGCTTGTCCATGTCAAATCGGGCATTGTGACGAAGAATTTGGGGTAGATCAAAGAGTGAGATGACTTCACCGATGGCCATTTTCTGTCGATCGTCCTTCGGGGACCATCCAAGAAGTGAAAGATAATTCAGGACCGCTTCGGAAGTGAAGCCTTCCTCCATGTAGGTGGTCATGGAAGCTCCGACATCCCGCTTGCTCATCTTCGAGCCATCCTGATTCAGGATCAGCGGTATGTGTGCGTAGTGAGGTGCTTCGGCGCCCAGGGCATGAAAGAGCTTGATGTGTTTGGAGGTGTTGGAGAGATGGTCTTCACCACGGATCACGTGGGTGATTCCCATCTCCAAATCATCAATGACATTGACCAGGTGGAAGACGGGTTTGCCATCGGAACGTACGATCACAAAATCAGGATCCGCCTCCTCGCGATCGGTGAGCTTTCGGGTCACTTCTCCACAGACCAGGTCAGGAATGACCACTGGCTCCCGGGTCATGCGAAACCGGATGGCACCCTCACGTTCGTAGGCCAGATCCTTTTTCAAGAGCTCGCTGACATGCTTTTCATAAAGCGAGTTGCGCTGGGACTGAAAATAAGGACCATGATCTCCCTTGGCTTCCCCTTTGAGGTTTCCTGAGAGTGGGCCTTCATCCCAATCCAACCCCAGCCATTTCAAGGACGATAAAATGATCTCGATGGCCTCCTGGCTGTTACGAGTTTCGTCGGTGTCCTCGATACGCAGCACGAAAGTGCCGCCGGTATGTCTTGCATAAAGCCAATTGAAGAGAGCCGTTCTGGCCCCTCCGATATGGAGGTAACCGGTAGGGCTTGGTGCGAATCGAACTCGGACGCTCATGTGCCTTTGATACGAGCTGAGCTGGAGGATGACAAGCTACCTTTCTCCTGTCTTCTCTGCAATTCTTGTAGAATAACCACCAGGCGTTCGAGCAAGGGGGTGACGACCTCAACCTCCCTGGCTCGCTGAAGAGGTAATTCAAAAAGACTGTGCAGCTCGATGGGATCTCCCCGATCAAAATCGATCAAGGTTGAGGCACGGTAGGGCCCCATCGACCGTGTCTTCTCAATGAGTTGCTCACTCAGGCCAGGTTCGATTGCATATCCCAGCGCATTAGCCGTCCGCCTAGTTTCTTCCATGAGTGTGCCAACTCTCTGTAGCCAGTCTGGATGGTTGATGAGTGCCTGCGCATCCATGCAACCGGTTGCATGCAGAGTGGAAAGTTTGGATCGGTCGCAGGCGAATGCCGTGTGACCCAGACCTGCCGCCACCCCTAGACCATTGAAGGGAATGTTCCACATGAGTTTTTCCCAATGAGCCTGTTGCAGATTGCTCGTGATTCGGCAGGGAATACCTGCTTTTTGAAACGATTCGAAAATTTGCTCAAGGCCTGTTGCCTCGGATGGCTCCCATGACCCCATGACAACCAGCCCGTGATCCATATGACGAATCACCCCAGGTTGCACTCGATTCAGGCACACGAAACAGAGGCCACCCAGAATGCGAGTTGGATCCACCATGGAAGTAAGGGCCTCCTCATTGCCCAACCCATTTTGGAGTGTCAGCACCCGGGTATCTGGCCCTATCAAGGGAGGCAGCCATGTTTCCAGGATAGGATTGGCAGTGGTTTTCAACCCAATCAAAACCAGGTCACATGGTCCTATGGTGACTGGATTCTCATGACAATGGGGTTGAATGTGAAAGCATCCTTTGGGGCTCAGAATCTCTATACCGTGAGCTTTCACATGCTCGTAATCGGTTCGTAGACAGAAGTGACACTCCTCACCCGAGCGGCAAAGCAAAGCACCATAGTAGCTTCCCAGAGCACCACAGCCGATCACGGCAATTTTCATGAACCAATGATGATTGAGCTTGGAAGTTAAAAAAGGCGTCTCTTTTAAAAGAGACGCCCTTCGCTTAAATACATCTAGCCTGTTACAACTATTACTTCTTCTTAGGGGGTACGACGGCGTCTTTGCAGGCTTTGGCGACGCGGAATTTCAACACTTTCTTGGCAGCAATTTTGATTTGCTCACCAGTCTGTGGGTTGCGACCCATACGAGCCTTACGAGAAACAAGAACGAGCTTTCCAATTCCAGGAAGGGTGAATCCGTCTTTGGCATGCTTGTAGGAAAGCTGAGCCAGCAGATCGAGGATTTCAGTCGCGGTTT
>CACEMW010000090.1:0-6533 GCA_902560705.1 uncultured Verrucomicrobiota bacterium | reverse complement strand
GCTGCCATTCTAGGATTCCCATTGGCATCCACTGGAAGTTCCAAAAAAAGCTCCAAAGCTTCCAAGGGTTCTTCCAGCTCCAAGCCCATGACTTGGAGCCGAGCCGCGGTGAAGCCGCAATGGTCCAAATACTATAAAACTTTGCTGGAGTTGCACGATCGTCTCATGGCGCAAATGGATGGCCTCGCCAAGGAGTCTGCTGAAGAAATGCAAAGTTACAGCCTCCACATGGCTGATTCCGGCACAGACAATTTTGACCGCGATTTTGCTTTGAGTTTGCTCTCCTCAGATCAGGATGCGGTTTATGAAATAGAAGAGGCTCTCCGAAGAATCGAAAAGAACACCTTTGGTGTGTGCGAATTCACCGGGAAAGCCATTCCCAAAGCAAGGTTGGAGGCCATCCCTTGGACGCGCTTCACGGTGGAGGCCCAGATGCAGATGGAAAAAGACGGGACTTCACGTCAGCGTCGTCTAGGTGCTCTCGGGTCGGTTGACAGCACGGGATCTTCGACTGTGGAATCTTCCGACGATGACGATTCCTCCTCTGGTAAAGCTCAAAGAGACAAGGATTAAACTATTATGCCACGCGAAATTGTTACCATAGAATGCACTGAAGCACGCAAGGAAGGCAAGCCGCCTTCACGCTACATGACCACGCGCAACAAAAAGCTGCAGACTGAGAAAGTAGAAAAGAAGAAATACAATCCCTTTCTCCGTCGTCATACGCTTCATCGGGAAATCAAGTAGACCTTTTTATCTGAGTAGAGCTTATGCCACGCAAAAATAATAAAGACAAGGGACGCCGGAACGAAGTCAGTCGCTACCCGTCCCGCACACCGAGACCCAAGCCTGTGGTGGATTTCACCATTGATCAGTTGCATGCGGCGAACGTTGAATTGCTGCGTCGCTACGTGACCGAGCAAGGTAAGATACTTCCTCGCAAATACACAGGCTTGCCGGCGCCGTTTCAGCGCCGCCTCAGCCGCTCGATCAAGCAGGCTCGCCAAATGCTGCTCATGAAGTAGGTTTTGGATTCTATTTTACAGCGTCCATGGTCACGCGCCATGGGCGCTTTTTTGTGGCCTTAGGGAGGTGCTTACCTGGCTGGATCAGTCCGACTGGCTCAGGCGCTGGACTGGCTTTTCATAAAGCATGTCGTGGGCCTCTTGAAGGATGGCAGGAATACGATCCTTGAACGGGCTTCCAGCCAAAAGAGGAAGCCACTGGTCTGCCTCCGAAGGTAGGTGAGAAACGTTTTGTCCTGGAAACCAGTGCTCTGCATTGCCCAGCAGATTGTATCGCATCTTTCCCCAATCCACAATGTCCAGAGACTTTGCGTAGGTCCAGAGTCTCAGGATTTCTACCACGTTGACTTCGTTGGGAACGTCAACATATTCCGGTAGGCCTTGTGTCCATCGATCACACCATTCAGCTCCCAATACTTGGGTCATTTCCTCTCGAAGTCTGGCCTCGATGGGAGACATGACCAAGCCGGCTTTCTCGTAATTTTCCAGAGAGCGGATGTGTTCGTCAAAGTCTTCCGGACAGGAAGCACCCACACTCAAGGTATGAACTTGAGGGCGAGACAGACAGTATAAATTATTGAATGCCATGGGGCTTAGCGGCTGGCACAGTGTTTCCAACTTGGGTGGTGGGCTGTAAAGCATGCCTCCCTTATCGTTGGGGCTGATGATGAAGACTCCCATGTCGCGGCTCGTGGCGGCCTCGATGCCGCCCCAGTTCAAATCATTTACAAAATACCAGTGAAGGTTGACGTAATCGAAAGCGTCAGACGCAATCGCTTCCTGAATAATGTCTGGCGTGGCATGCGTCGAAAAGCCGATGTGTCTTGCTCGCCCCCTTTTTTTCAGCTCGTAGGCGGCTTCGAGACAGCCGCCCTTTCGAAGGGTCCAGTCAAGAAGTTCCCGGTTGTTGATCCCGTGGATGGAGAGCAGATCGACGTGGTCCAACCCAAGATATTCCATGGAAGTATTAAAGGTGTCGCAGAATTCGTTTTGGATCGCAAAGGGGGCCACCTTGGTTTGAATCATAATCTTTTCGCGGGGCAATTTGGGTAAAATCCATCCCAGCTGCATTTCGGAAGTGCCATAGCCTCTAGCCGTTTCGATGTGATTGATGCCCAATTCCAAAGCTCGGAGAATCGTTGCTTCCAGGTTTTCCTGGTTCTTTTTGGGGATCTCTGAAGGGGGAACGTCCTGCCATTTATGCTGATACCTCATGCCTCCACAAGTGAAGACGGGCATCTGCAATTCGGTCTTGCCGAAACGACGATAATACATGCCCTCCTTATGCCACCGGCATACTGGAATGGCAATCAAATGACTGCCAATGTAATGTTTGCAAACCTTACTCCCCAAAAATCTAATTTTTGAAAAAAAGCACCTTAAGACAGTCTTTGTCTAACCACATCAGGCAAAGTCACTTTATGTTCAACAATACGACTCTTGTAACTCGCCCCACGGCCACCGTCTCTTTCGAGCAGAAAGCACGCTGCAATCACTATTGGAATGTCTTGTTCCGGGAGGTTGATGCTTTGTCCGACCCGGAGGTCTCTCAAGTCAAAGAAGACAACCCACTGCTGGATTTTGTTAATGGTCACCGTCGCCTGAACGATTATCTGACCGCGCTCCGCGAACGCCCCGAGTGAGCTCCATATCTAGGGAAAAATAAACTTCACCCCAAAAAGGGGTAATCGGACCTTGAATTGCGCCGGCTGATGGGTTACATAAATTTCGAATGAGCAAGTTTTGGTTACCCACCTTTGTTTTCATCGTGATCAGTGCCATCTTCACTTGGACTGTGTTCATGACGGCACGCTCTGAGGCTTCAGGCGGTCCGCGTCTGTGGCCTGTTCTTTTTTTTGTGCTTATTTACCTTGCCGGATTCATTAAGTGGGGATGCAATGTAGATACCGATCACCACTAATTGCTTGAATCCTCAGGGCCTGACCCTGACCACAACATTTCCGCCTGGCGTTGCACTCTCCCGTTTGGGCCCACCCTCCCCTCAGGGTCGCCTCCACTCCTTCCTGAGTCGGTGGAATCTCCATTCGGAATTTTTTAACTGCTGTTTTTTGTGCTGGCTTCTACCCGAAGTTTTTCGGCAGGATTCCTGCCATGATCTCCTCTCGAAGAAGTCGTACGGCATTGCTGTTTGTCATGGCGTGGACCCTTTCCATCATGCCCCTACGGGCTGTGACAGCCCATGCAGTTTCCTACGTCTCGGGAGAAGAGGAAATGGAGGGTTTTGTCGCATCGCCCTCACTGGCTGAGGGAGAGTTTCGGCCGGGCATTCTTCTGATACATGATTGGACAGGCTTACAGGATTATGCACGCGAAAGAGCCATCCAGATAGCCGAGGAATTGGGCTATGTCTGTTTTGCTGCTGACGTGTATGGTAAGGGAGTGCGCCCGTCCAATCCTCAGGAGTGTGGCGTTCAGGCAGGACTCTATCGGAAGGATCGATCGCTCTTTCGTCAGCGACTCAAGGACGCCCTTGAGCAACTGATGAAAATCCCTGGCTGCCACCCCAGTCAATTGGCTGCGATAGGGTATTGCTTCGGTGGAACCGGGGTCATGGAGCTGGCGCGCAGTGGCGCTGATCTGCGTGGCGTGGTTTCCTTTCATGGGGGTCTGGATTCTCCCACGCCTGAAGATGGGGCCCACATTCGCTCCAAGGTTCTGGTGTTGCATGGTGCTGAGGATCCTTTTGTTTCGCAGGAAAACCTTCAGGCCTTTGTCCTGGAAATGCGCCAGTGGCATGTCGACTGGCAGATGATTCAGTACGGTGGTGCGGTCCATTCTTTCACCAAGAAGGAGGCTGGAGAGAACGCGGCCAGCGGCTCCGCCTATCACCCTCAGGCAGACAGACGCAGCTGGGCTCACATGAAGGCTTTCTTCAAGGAAATCTTTCCTCATGCCGAGGGGGGGTGGTCATCGATTTTCGACGAACGATCCTTGACCGGCTGGATTCAGAAAAATGGCACTGCCACCTACCGGGTTGAGGACCGATGCATTGTCGGAAAAACTTCTGATGGGAGTCCAAACTCTTTTTTATGTTCCAGCCGTGACTATCAGGACTTTGAGCTGGTTTATGAGGTCCAAGTAGATGAGGCCCTCAATTCGGGGGTTCAAATCCGCTCGCGCAGTTTACCCGCGTTTAACCATGGCAGGGTGCACGGACCACAAGTCGAGATCGCTAGCAATGGCAACGCGGGCTGGATTTATGGCGAAGCTTTGGGCATGGGTTGGTTGACCGAGGATCGTGAGGATGAGACAGCGCGAGGTGCTTTTCGAAATGGGGCATGGAATCATTTTCGTATCCTTGCTCAGGGAAACCGCATTCAAACCTGGGTCAATGACATTCCTGTGGCGGATTACCGGGGAGATGCTGAAAGTTTCAAGGAGGGTTTCATTGGCCTCCAGGTGCATGGGATTGCCCGAGATCAAGGTCCCTACGAAGTGCGCTGGCGAAACCTTTATCTGCGAGAGTTGAAGTAACGCATGTGCTGAACCTCTCCACCGAGACCCAATTAGAAAATCGAACTGACATTTCGCCTCACGTCTCAAATACCAAGCACCATGATCATGAAAAACAACCCTACGCATTCCTCTATTCTCGTCCTTCTCGGGCTTCTTTTATCCCTCCATTGCATCAGGTCTGAGAAATCAGAACCCAAGACCCTTGTTGCGGGGGATCTAGCTCCAACCTTCACCGCCATTGATCAGGATGGGCGTTTCTGGAAGTGATCCGATTGGATCGGAAAGAAGCATCTGATCGTCTATTTTTATCCTGCTGCCATGACCGGTGGTGGCACCAAGCAGGCTTGTTCCTTCCGCGATGATGCGGCTAAGCTGAAATCAAAGGATGCCGTGGTCGTGGGGGTCAGTGGTGACGCCCCTGCGGGTTTGAAGGTCTTTCAGCGAACCCATCAGCTGAACTTTGACCTGTTGGCTGACTACAATGGCATGATTGCCAAGGCCTTTGGAGTCCCCATTAGGGATGGAGGGATCATTGAACGCACATTCTTGGGCAAGCCTGTGTCTCTTGAACGCGGGGTAACTGCCTCACGGTGGACCTTCATCATCGGAAAAGATGGGAAAGTGAAGCACAAGAATACGCAAGTCAATGCTGCCCAAGATAGTGCCCATGTCATGAATCTACTGGATCCATGAAAGTTTCGATGATTCTTGCGGGTGGGTGCGTTTTTCAGGAAATCTGACTTCGAGAGAAAAGTAACTTACGGCAATGCCTAAGCTTCAGACTAAGAAAACAGCCCCTTGGTTACGATTGTAAAATTTTATGGTTCAATGCTTTAAGTTTTTTGATGCGGGTATTTTATAGCCTTCTAGGCTGCTTCTGAGTTGACCTCTTCTGTGAGATCCCTTTTGATACTCAAGTTCCTCAAATTTTGGTGCTTGGACGCGCTTGTGAGATGCGTTCAGCACTGCTGTTACAGAAGTATTATGAAAAAACATAAATCAACATTAGTTGGGAAAGTCCCCAAGTCGATTTGGCTTGGAGGATTGATGGCGGTGGCCCTGACGGGCACTGTGCATGCGCAAATCAGCAATGGCCTCGTTTCCTACTGGCCGCTGGATGAAATCCAAGGGACCAAAACGCCAGATTTGGTCAGTTTCTACGACATGGATGTCACCAATCTTGAGGCCGGCGATGTGGTGGCTGGAAGGCACGGAAATGCCTTCTCGTTCGACAATGCTCGTCAAACATTGCTTTCCCGCGTGCACGACGCAGGGGACGATCTCCCAGCCAACAAGCATCGATCCCACACCATTTCCATGTGGGTGAATGTCGTTGGGGAAGGTCAAAATGACCTCCGTATCTTTTCGGAAGGAAATACTGAGAATAGCAATCCGCTCTTCAATATTGGCACGCACAATGGTGGCGCCGATGGCAGCGTGGATTTTTACCTGCGCCAAAGTGGGTGGTCTACTTTTGGACATGCCTATTCCGCCATTGTGCGTGCCAATGTTAAACAGTGGGTTGCTGTTCTCGGTATTGCCTTCAGAGAAAACACGAAGATCGTTTTGACCTTCGCCCACCACGTTCACCCACATGGTGATGGTGTGAGAAGCATGCTTGTTGGCAGGCAGGTCATCATCTGCCTCGTGAACACGTGAAAGAAGTGTCTGACGTGCATTGTCGAAAGAAAAGGCATTGCCATTCTTACCAGGAACCACATCTGAAGCGGTCAAGTTGGAAATATCCATGTCATAGCCGCTGACCACATCAGGGGTCTTGGTGCCTTGAATCTCATCCAAGGGCCAGTGAGAAACCAGGCCGGGAGGACGATTGGAACCTCCAGAAACAGATGGCACACCGTTCTGACCTACGGAAGACACTTCGTCCGCACTGAGAGCACGCTTCCAGATGGCCACATCATCAACCAATCCAGTGGACCAATGCGAAGCTGAGGCACGCAGAATGCCGCCAATCGATGTGTTGTTCACTAGCCAATCGCCTTCCTCCTTAGGAGCGATTTCCAAAGAATC
>CACEMW010000089.1:0-7005 GCA_902560705.1 uncultured Verrucomicrobiota bacterium | reverse complement strand
CCAATCTGACGCTGGATAGAGGAACCGTGGATACAAAAGCCCTAATTGGATTCTTGAATCAGGAGCGATCGCACTTTGGATAGTGCATCGGTCGCTTCTTTGTGATCTGGGTCTAGGCGAATTACTTCCTGAAGGTGAAAAATGACTTTTTTCCAATTCTTCCCGGGTGTCAAAAAGCGAGCCATCTTCAAATTGGCTGCAATACTATTGGTGGAAATGGTTAATGCCTGGTCCAAGCGTTCAATTGCTTCTTGGTTTCTTCCCAGTAAACGCAGAGCAGAAGCCCAATTAATGTGGGCTTGAATGGCATTGGGTTGAATTTCAGTAGCTCGCCTGAAGGCAAGAAGAGCTTCTTCAGCTTTGTTTTGCCGCCCCAGGCAAAGCCCCAGCTCCATGTGGATTTCAGGAATGTAGGGACGTAGTTCGATAGCTTCACGAAGATATGTCTCAGCTTCTACCATCTTTTCAGGATCTCGGGAAAGCAGGCGCCCCAGTTCGAATCGAGCCATCACATGGTGAGGGACGATTTCGAGGACCATTTTCCAATGATCTACAGCTTGTGTGGGTTCGCCATAGTCTCTGAGAAAACGTGCATATTGATCCAGAACCATCCAATTATAGGGAGCCCCATCAATGGCCCTTGCATAAATGTCCATCATGGACTTGAGAACCTCTGGGGTGACATCCAACTTCAGGAATTCAAGTTCCTTGAGCATTTTGGTGTTGAGAACCGGCCTGTTGGACTGTCGCGAAAAGGGAAATTGATTGAGTCGATTCAACATCGTCTCAACCATTTGATATTGGCCCCAGCGCGTCAATCCGAGCTTAGAGGCGCATGTTTCTGCTCCCAGCCAATCAGTCTCGGAAGCATTCAAGGAGGAAAGTCTGCCGCTTTCATCAAGACCTCCTGCAATCTGTTCTGCAAAACCTCGAGCCAAAAGATAGTTACCCTGGAACTTGAAGTGCACATGATCCCAGAAAAAAACATCCCCTGGGAGCCCTCCCTCGCTCATTCCCTCCATCGATTTCTCCAGGTCGAAAAAGTAAACACTCTGAGACTGATTTTCATCGAAAGATCGCTTGATGATGTCATTGAGCTCATAGCTGGGCCGGAATCGGAGAAGATCCAAATCACGTGCATGCTTGAAATAGGGCTGAGCCTCCGCAGTCTCGCCCAATGCCAATAAACTGGTCCCAAGAGAAAATTGAAGGTCGGCATGGTTGGCGTCGATGGATTCTGCTGTTTGAAAGGCACCCAAAGCGTCCGCAGGCAAGCTTGCCTCAAGAAGTGCGATACCCTGGTCGTAGGCATCCTGCCAGCTCTGGCGCTGGGACTCCTCCAGATGATTCAGGGATGAGGAAGCAAATGGGGCAGAGTCTTTGAGATTGCAGGCCAGACTGCTCAAAACAACCGGTACGCCCTGCTTTTTGGCTGAGTTCAAAATGGTTTCGAGATGATGTTCAAAAGAAGCATGGACACGAGTCAACCTTGGATCATCGATGGGCACATGCCTTCCCTCAAACATGGCAATCCCCCCCCAACCCTTGGAAGATTCCCCATCCAAATTTCGGGACAGTTTTTCTCGCAACGCGTCCATCGCCTGACCCAAATGATATTTTTTGAGCTGTAGGCCCAACTGAAGCATCCAACTGTCCGAGCGGGTATCCCCAAAAACCGTTCCCGGCCCCATGGGGCCCGTGACTTCATTGTTACCCATGTACAGGACAAGAAAATCGGCGTCCTTTTGGACACATTCTGCAGCGATGTGGTGAATCAAATGGGAATTGATCGCCGTCAGGGCAGTGTTGACCACCTCAAAGCGAGTTTGTGGATAGCGACTCTCCAACAAAACTCGCAATATTTCTGGCATACCAAAGGCAGGCTCAGGGTCCCCCATGGCTGCGGACTCTCCCAAGACAAAGACGCGTATGGTATCGGTCTTCTTGGCCACAGGAACCATCACCGGTCGCGGCGAGCGGGCTTGGGCTTTGGGCATGAAACGATAAAGAAACCCAGGGTTCTCCATCCAGTAATCCTCGCCCTCGTGTCGAGTCTTGACAAAGAACGTGGTCGGATAGCCCACCCCAGCCATCCGGAGGCAAAGCTCCAGAATGCCCATACCGAAAACCACCGATAACACTGCTGCCACACCCTTGAACCATCGACCGCGAGATGGGCTCAATGGGCGAGGATGACTGGTAGACCTGTCGGATGATTGAGATGTTTTACCGGGCGGTTTCACAAATTTAGGATTAATGTGCGATCTTGTCTGCTTGAATGTCAATGCCATTGCCCATAGAAGCCAGGGCAAGCGGAGCCTCCCATGGTCCCTGCAACATATGTGTTAAGCATGCAATGTGAAAAACATTCGTTTGGCAGGGCCGCGACGGGAGGACCCTACCCTCACCATGAAATGCTCAGCTTGGATCCCTTCCGAGCTGTGAGGTCGATCACTCGCTCCATTCCACCGGGCCACCTTACATGAAGGGTGCTCGGCAAAAAACCGATATGACAGAAAATGGAAAACCCATCCTCTCCAGGACAGAGTTCCGCGTGATTGACTTCATAGAGAGCTGAAGATTCCTTATTGCTTCCTGAAAACCAAAATTGCGTCCCCAGAGCGCCTGGATTGGAAGAGGATCCCTTGAATTGAATATGATAACGATTACCGCTGAAGGGCCGTTGGTATTGGTGCCAACTTCCACTGCGATGCCCCACAATAAGCTGTGACGGCCCCTTCCCAGCACTGTCAGCAGCTTGCATCCAGTCCACAGGACTGATGTCTTTAAGTTCCAACATGGGCTCGAGGGCAAAAGAGCCCCCATCGAAAGATCCGCGCAAAAACCCAATTCGGGGATGTGGGCCGGGCATCAACCCAGGTCTTGTCCACAGCTGATTCTGTATCCAGGCCAGATCCCGACATCCATCCGAATCCAGATCCATGGGCGTGAGCTGTGTCAGAGCTCCCCACTGCATGACCTCCGGCAGAGCAGCCGCTTTAAAGGAACCCGAACCTTCATTGATGAAACAAAGGCTCTCAAAAGTGGTCGCAGTCAATTCTCTGACGAGCGGGAAACGATCGCCCATGAGCTCATTTAAACTGGCTTCACTGTAGGCGGCATAATTGGGAACCTGTTGAAAAAAGAAAGGGAGGTATTGGCCAACCTCATCGAGTAATCTTGAAGGAAACACCTCACCATTACCCTTGGAGGCTAATTCAATGACGTCGGTCTGAGCTGGGTTGGAAAACGTTCCATAGGCCAGCCTGAAGGATGATTTGTCAGGCACCTGCCAACTCGTATTGCGACCAAGATTGCCGGCGATCACATCCATCCTCCCGTCTCCGTTGATGTCAAGTGTGGTCACGCTCAGCCAAAAACCCTTATGGTCACCAAAGCCCCATGCTTGGGTCACATCAAAAAGGGAACCTCGACGATTTTCAAAAACTCTGAGATCACTCCAAGGTGAAGCCACCAGTAATTCTGGATAACCATCTGCGTTGAGGTCACTCCAGATAGCATCATGCACCACGCCCAGGCTACCAATAATGGACTGGTTGGCCAGGGCAGCCTCTAGCTCCGCTCCTTTCCATTCAAACATCATGGATGTCTCAGCACCGGGCCAATGCCCCATTCGAGAGCCAGCTCCTGCAAGAATGCTCAACCCCTCAGCACCCTTGAGAGGACCAGCGCGAAGGAGTGACCCTACCTCTGGTCCAGCTTTCCCCCCAAGCTTTTCACCCGACGCATAAGCCAAACGTTCCAGCTGAGAGCCTTTGCCATTGGCATTGGAGGCGCGGTAAATAAGCCATTGCTTGGGCGATAATGCCAGCATGGACAAGAGAGGTCCCTCGAGCACATGACCTAGCCGATCGGCTTGCCAGTTTCCCGGATGGGTTTCTCGGTAAAGAGTGAGGCGATTTCCCTGATGAGCGAACCCCATCAGATTCATCGATCGATCAGGCACATCCCCGGCCACCTTCTGCATCAGGGCCCCCGCTCGATTCTTTTTTACGGGGAGCAGAGGTTGTAACAAGGATGGGTCTTGAGGAAGACTTCTGACTCCGGTATCGAAACTGGAGATCCACTGCCAAGGATCGTTCGGGGCTTTATTGTGAGCAGGAGACACTCCATCTGTCTCCTTGGGGCTGACTTGATAGAAGAATCCGGGCTGAATGTTCCCGATGGTTTGAATGCCGCCCTCACGCCATTGCACCCTCAAGACGAGTTCACTGGCCTTTTCGGAAACACCAAATACCACCATGGGATCTCCTCCGGAGAGATACCTGCCGCCTCCTACCACTTCGTGTTCCTGAGTCTGGAGCCCGTTTCCGCTAAGCTGGATTTTGGCTCCAATGCCCTGAGGGTTTCCCTTTTGGCCTATGAGCCGTACGGCAATGCGATGGCCTTGAGCATGATTCTCAAATAGGGATGGAGGCCCGTTGAGATCATTGACCACCAGATCCTGATCCCCATCGCCATCCATATCAGCAATCGCAAAACCCTGATGAATCGCCTCAACCCCCAAGCCCCAGGATTGAGTCTGTTCCACAAACCGTCCATTGCCTTGGTTTTCAAAGGCGATCATTGGCAAATTCAATCGAGGGTAGAGTCGGTAATGTTCCATGAGTTCCGTGGCAAAGGCGCGCTTCAGTGCCACTGGGTCCTGATAGCGCTCCCATGAATGCTGCAACTGAGCTATTTTGGCGATGGCATCGAGATCTTGAACATCGTGGGGATAGCCAGCTGAAACAATGAGATCCGAATCTCCATCCAGGTCGACATCCATGAAAATCGGACCCCATGACCAATCCGAAGCTTGCAGGCCATGAGCATGCGATGCCTCAATAAATGATTCACTCTCATCCTGCATCAGGAGGGTGTTGTGCATGACCTGTCGCCGATTACCGCTGAATTGAGGTTGGCCAAAAAGAGCATTGAAAGCTGGTTGCTGTCGCTTGCGCAAGGACAGCGAACGACTAAGCATGTCGACCACAAAGAAATCGAGCATGCCATCTCCATTGACATCCGCCATGTCAACCCCCATGGAGCTGGCAGAACTCACACGCCAGCTGAGATCATCGACGGCATCAAAACCGCCTTTTCGATCGTTGATCCATAGACGATCCGGGGTCCAATAATCGTTGCAGACATAAAGATCAGGCGCCAGATCACCGTTCACGTCCCGAAAGGTGACACTCAGCCCCCAATCCCTGGGCAGTGACACAAGCGGTTTGCCTGCAACACGAAAGTTCCCATCGGTCCAAGAGACGGCTTCGAAACGACCCTCACCCATATTCTCATAAAGGATGTCCACTTCTCCATATTCGTGAACTTGACCTTGATGCACCAGAATTCGATCCTGCAGGTCTGCAGAGGGCTTCAATTGGCCACCAACGCGCTGAAGGTTGACTCGCCCCCTGTCACGGATGTCATCCGAACGATTGTAAGCCACGTAAAGATCCACATCTCCGTCCCCGTCAAGGTCCGCATAAGCCATGGAACCGGCTCCCCCTTCGAGCGAGAGTCCTGCATTGTCTGGCGCCGGTATCCATTGCCAGCCTTCCTGTTGAATAAAAGCGCGAGTGCCACCCCCTACGGTCGTGAGCAGCAAATCGAGATGACCATCCTCGTTGATATCGACCCAACAAGCCCCTCGACTGGGAAACCCTGGAAGGGCCAAGGCTTCGGGCAGAGGTTTCTTTTCAAAACGCCAGCCACCCAAATTTCGGTAAAGCTCATTGGGAGCATCAATCCCACAGAAAAAAACATCCACCCATCCATCACCATCCACGTCTCCCAGAGCGAGCCCACTGCCGTTGAAAAGCACTCGGTTGGAGGCGCCCTTGAATTCATCCAATGGGTTCGTAAACACAATACCGGAGGAATCCAAATCAACAGGGGTGAAAGCCGACGGGCCTGGCCTCGGATGCTGAAGCGGTGTGGAGAGAACCGCAGCTTGAGCATCGATGCAGAGAAACACACTCAAGATCACAAACCAGCAGAATGGCAATGGCGATCGACAGGCTGAGACCCATTTGGGCATAAGTTTGCAGCTGGCCATCACGGAACTTTCGCGGAGGAAGAAGCGGACAGGTAGTGCAACAAAGTGGAAATCTGTGAACCGCTCAAGGGCCCTCCCTGTGATTTCCCAAAACCCGGCATAAGAGAACCTTTCTTGCCATTGACAATCCACTGGTGCCAATATTCGCGGCTCTCCTTTTTAATTTTATCTTTGAGATCCGGTACTGCCGGGTCCCGTTTCGAAGAATCGTGACAGATGCCGCAGGCAGCATCATAGAGCGTCGGCCCGTATTTACCTTTGGTGGGCAAGGCATGACACGAAGCACATTCCCCTTTAAAGATGGCGCGGGCATCTTCCATGGCAGATTGCTTGTTGCGCAGTCGTTCTTCTTTGCTCATGGGACGACGCACCGGGTCTTCAATATCCACCTCCACGATAAGCGCAACCTTTCCTGCGGAAGTAATGACGACAAAATCCTGATGGAAAAGTCCCTTTTTGCCTCGAATGTTCAGATCCACTGGTAAGGAGTGCATCGTGCCTGGAGAGATGGTCCAGGGTAATTCAGGGTGTCTGACCTTGACACAACCGCAATGAATCTCGAGGGACTCGATATTTATCGAAGCCGCAGTGGGATTTGAAAAGGTAAAAGTCATCGCGGCCTGCTCACTCCCATGGGCTGCCTCAGTTTTTAGGGTGGTGAGATCCCATTGGAGCTCAGCCATCACATCCTGCTGACAAGTCCACAGGACGCAGATCATCCACACCCTACGCTGGATGGAGAAGTAGGATATAGATCTTATCAAATCAAACATTAGTCACTTCCACGATAAGAAAGACTACGGCCATCGCCTCGAAAATTGACACAAAACTCGGGGAAACGATAGATCAAAATTGTTCACCACTCTGTGCATACAATGAGCAGGTGCATTTCCTGTTTGTCGAGAGGGGATTGAGAACCCATGCGGCAAAAAGAAGGCCGG
>CACEMW010000088.1:0-7338 GCA_902560705.1 uncultured Verrucomicrobiota bacterium | reverse complement strand
GGCCCTGGAAGCTGCCATGCAGAGCTTGGCAACAGCCCAACCTGGTCAAATGCTGCAGGGCTTGCAACAAGCACAGATGAAACTCGACCAAATGCTGGCCATGGCTCAGGCAATGGAAAATCTCAAAATGCAGCTGGAGGCCGCCGGAAGGGATTTGGCAGAACAGCTTGAAAAAGGCCAGGCTCAGATGGCTAGGCAACGTTTGCTGGATATGATGAAAAAACTCCAGTCATCCAATCTTACGCCTGCTGAGCAGAGCCAGATGCTCTCCGAGTTGAGGGAGGCTCTGCAGCCGGCCGGGGACTATGGGGAAGTCGGCAAATGGCTGCAGGAAGCCATGAATCAGCTCGAGAGTGATCAGGCATGGGCCGCCTCGCAATCCCTTGAGGAAGCGGCACAGGCCCTGGAATCCATGATGCAGGAGTTCCAAGGGATGGCATCCATGTCGGCCAGCCTGGGCATGCTAGCCACGGCACAAATGAGCATTGGCAATCAAATGAGCTGGGGTGCGAGCACCTCAGCCAATGCCGGATTCTCGAAAGGAAGACTGCCTGGGGGTGGCGTCGGCACCTGGGGACAGGAAGGAGGCGAGTGGGCCTATCGCGATCCTGGCCAGGCAACCACGGATAATTCAGGGATTCAGCGTCCAGAGATGGAAGGTCGGGGCACCACCGATCGCGGAGAAGGGATGCCACAGGAGGGCTTGATCCCCACCCAGGTCCGAGGACAGTTTCAGCAAGGTAGCCCCATGGCCAGCATCCCCCTCAAGGGCCTGAATATCCGGGGTCAGAGCCAGGTGAGCTTCACTGAATCGGTGGGGTCCGCACAAACCGAGGCGGCCAATGCCCTCAATCAAGACCTCATTCCTCGCGCCTACCAAAGCACCGTGAGGGATTATTTCGACGACTTGGAATAGAAGCTTTCCTCTTACCTACCGAAAAAACCATGAGCATAGAAAACGACATTCAACAATTCCGTGATGCCTACCAGAAACTCAAGGCAGAGATCAGCAAGGTCATCGTGGGGCATGAAGCCATCATCGATGGCACCCTGGTGGCCATCTTTTCCGGTGGCCATGTCTTGCTCGAAGGGGTCCCTGGACTTGGTAAGACCTTGTTGGTGCGGACGCTGAGTCAGGCGCTGAATCTGTCCTTTAATCGTGTCCAGTTCACTCCCGATCTCATGCCCGCAGATATCGTGGGTACTAATCTGGTGGTCGAAAATCCGGATGGTGGCAAGGTCTTTGAATTCCAGCATGGACCCATCTTCGCCCATCTGATTCTTGCCGACGAAATCAATCGCGCCACCCCCAAGACCCAATCCGCCATGCTGGAGGCCATGCAGGAGCAGTGCGTCACCGCAGGCGGTGCCAGCCGCCAACTCGATCAACCCTTTTTCGTGCTGGCCACCCAGAACCCCATTGACCAGGAAGGAACCTACCCCTTGCCTGAAGCGCAGCTTGACCGCTTTTTCTTCAAGCTAGTGGTGGGTTACCCCTCGGCAAGCGAGCTCAAGGAGGTAATTCGGCGGACGACCGAAGGGTTCCAAGTCAAGGTGGAGCCGGTCATGGACGGAGAGGCCATTGTCCAATACCAACAACTTGTGCGCCAAGTTCCCGTTCCGGAGCACGTGAAGGACTATGCAGTGCGTCTTGTGCTGGCAACCCATCCACAAACCAATACCGCAGCCCCCATCAGCAACCAATACCTTCGATTTGGCAGCAGCCCACGCGGAGCGCAGACTCTAATTGTAGCGGCCAAGGTCCGAGCGCTCACCGAAGGTCGATTCAATGTCAGTTTTGAAGATATCGAGGCTTCTCTGCACCCTACCTTGAGGCACCGCCTGATCCTCAACTTTGAGGCGGAAGCCGAGGGGATCACCACTAATCACGTTTTGGATGCCATCCAAGCGCACACCGAGCGCCAGCCGGCTTTGGAAGGCCAGACTTCCTGACGAATGCAGGAAGGGCTAGCGGCGGTTCCAGCGCTTGGCCTTCATTTCAAACCGAGGAAGGGTTCCTGGCAAGGCAACCTCCACGGGTACCCGAAGCGCCAACGAGACCTGAAAGTCCCTAGCCAGCTCACTGGCCAGATGCGGCACGTCGTCGGGCTTCAGTGAGGCAATGGGCTCGATGATCACCTTGAGCTCGGTAAGATGACTTTTGGTGAAGACCTCCACCTGATATTCCGCGATGGTCGCTTGCGACCGAACGATTTGGTCAATGGCACTGGGATAGATGTTCACCCCTCGCACCACGACCATGTCATCGCAGCGACCCAGAATCCCCCCTTCCAATCGCGGGTCTTCACTCCCACAGCGACAAAGGCCAGGCTCGGGGGCCCGCACCAGATCTCCAGTGCGATAGCGAATCAAGGGGGATCCAATACGAGAGAGCGTCGTTAGAATCAGCTCACCCTGCTGACCGGGTGCCACTGCATCATCGGATGCTGGCTCCAGCACTTCGCAGTGAAAAGCATCCTGAATCACATGCAAGGAACACGGATGCTCAGGACATTCATAGGACACTGGGCCCACCTCGGTCATGCCGTGATGATCCCAGACGCGAGCCTGGGGCCAGAACTCCTGCAACCTGGATCGGACAGCCGGAAGACTGCCTCCAGGCTCTCCAGCAACAATAATAGCTCTCAGAGCAAAGTCCTTTCCATGAAGCCCCTGCTCAGCCGCGACTTGAGCCAAGCGCAAGGCATAGGTTGGGGTGCAGCACAAAATGGAGCATTGATGATCCACCAGCGCCTTGATGCGCGTTTCGGTCGTCATGCCGCCTCCAGAAAGGCAGAACATACCGCGTTTCTGGGCAGATTCGAAGGCGGTCCAGAACCCAAGAAAAGGACCAAAGGAAAAGGCAAAGAAGGCTCGATCCTCAGTCGAAGCGCCGGCAGCAGCGTAAACACAATCCCAAGCCTCCAGCATGGCATGCCAGCTTTCCGCCGTATCCAACCACCGCATGGGAGCCCCAGTCGTTCCACTGGTCTGATGGCAACGAACATAAGAAGCCATCGGAAAGGTCAGATTGGTGCCGTAGGGTGGATGCGCCTGCTGGTCGGCAATCCATTCGACCTTGGTCGTGCAAGGCACCTTCTGGCGAAAGGCATCGAGTGAGGTCAGAGGTAGGGACTCCTTCAGGCCTGAGAGCTTGGAGCGATAGAAGGCATTGCTGGCGAGCGTCTGATCCAGCAGGCGATTGAGCTTTTCCAGAACATCGGACATGGTTTCTGTCGACGTAACCTCAAAATGCTTCAGCTGTAAGGAGACCGAGCATGGGCCTTGGTCCTCTCCCATGCCAACCCTACGGCCTATTGCGCGGCGCCAGGCGAACTGGCGGGCCCGCTGGCTTCCGAAGGCACCGGAAGAGCTTTTTTGGCGGGCGAAGCCGGGTTGGGCTTGTAAAGAGTCACCAGCGTACCACCCAGGGCAGCCAAAATGATACCGAGAAAAAAAGGCCATCGGATGGTGCCATAGCCCCCTGCAGGTGGATGCAACGCCAAGGCAACCAAGGCATTCACAATGGGGGCACCTGCGAAAATGATCGACATGACCACCGAAGGGCTTCCCTTGGCACCAAAGGCCAGCAAAACGCCAAAGGCACCAATCGCTCCAGCGATGCCGGCAACCAGTGACCACCACATGCCCGACACAGTATATCCCGAAAAGGCTGCCCCACGGGCCATCAACAGCACTAGGGGCGCAAGCACCGCGGTCAGGAAGTAGGCAATGCCTACAAAGAGAAAGGCTTTGTAACGCCCGTTGACCGGGTCCAGCATGGTCACCTGGCCCTTGTGGAGCAGAATGCCATAAATCCCCCAACAGCCGACGGTCATCAGCGCAAAATACAGCCAGGTCATGCCTGGTCCAGATGCAGTTTCACTTCCCATGATAGGTGGTTTTGAATTAACGATTGAAGTATAGTCTAAGCGATCCAGCAAGGGGCTGCAAACGACAAGTTTCCATTGGGCGCCAGGCGTGATCCCCCCAATCCTTTTCGAAGGGATCCCATAAAACGCCATCCAGCCCCCAGGACTGGTGGACGCAATTATGCCGAAGACTCGGAAATGGGGATTGAATGGATCGCAGAATCCCTTCATCTTTTCCATGTGAGAACCAGCAGGCTTCAAGCCCGCCTTGCGATGAACCGATAGAGAAAAAGATGGAAGGTGACGACAAAGCAGCACTCAGCGGTTACTACGAGACCTTGCAGCAGTCCATCGAGGACAAGCTGGAGAGCGGCGATTTTCAGCTGCCGATCTTACCCGTCATTGCTTCCAAGCTGATCGGAAAACTTTCTCATGGGAATGAGGATCTCGAGGCCATTGCCACCCTGATGCAAGGCGACCAGACCCTCGCCGGCCACGTCCTCCGATTTGCCAACTCCGTCCTCTTTGGAGGGCACCTCCCCGCAGAAACCCTTCAGGAGGCCATTGCGCGCGTGGGTTTGAGTGTGATTGGCGAGCTGGCAACCGTACTGACTTTCGGCAACAACATCTTTCGCGCCAAAGGGCTGGAGCACCTCATGGACGACATTCAGGAACATGCGGTCTTGACCGCCTTCATTGCCCGGGACTTGGGCATGGCCAAAGGCCGCGATGGCGACCATCAGTTCCTCTGCGGCCTCCTTCATACGGTGGGCAAACCCATCCTCCTTCAACTGATCACCACCATGGGGGTGATGATTCCCATGCAACCTCCTTACGAGGAGCTCAAGGGGATCATGGACCGACTGCACCACCAGGCGGGGGAAAAGGCCAGTGAGAGATGGAATCTACCCAGCAGCGTGAAGGCCTCCTGCGCCCACTATCTGGCGCCGGAAAAATCTAAGGATCATTTCGATGTTGTTCAATGCACCGGGCTGGCCAGCCAATTGGCTCTGATCGCACAGGCTGAAGGCGGTGTCGAGAGCTCTCAGCTCCAAGAGGTTCTCTCAGCCATGGAGGAATCGGTCATCGAGACGTTTTCTGACAAGATCGAAGGCTCCATTCAGGAGGCTGAGGCCCTGATCGAAACCATGCAGCGTTAGACCTGCTGTCTGCGCCAGGAAAGCATCGAAACCTGAACAATGGCTCTGAGGCTGCCCCTTAGCCCGATCCCATGGCTTGCCACTTCAGGCCACTTTGGATGGGCAAGCCTTCCGGACCACTCCCTCGATATAGTCCGCAATCGCCTTGGGCGAGAGTTTCTGCTGGTAGTATCTGCGGTTATCTAAGTGTGTGGTCTCACTCATAGAGGCCAAAGTCTCTTGAATCACCTCGCCCACCTGATTCCAGTCTTGAATGAATCTCGCTGGAGATCCCTCGTGCCACCATTGGCCAGGCGGCTCATCGGTGATCACGCAGCACCCCCTCGCGAAAGCTTCTGCGTAGCGAAAGGTTTCAGGGCTAAGACCTCTAGGCACCAAGACAATTTTGGATTGATCCAGCTTGTGATGATAGGAGGCCAGATCATCACCACCTCGAAAGCCATCGGTGAATTCGATCAGGGAATTTGGAACGGAGAGCTGATTCAATGCAGCCGCAAAAGCCTCTCGATGATGAATCTGCCCCTTGAAGAAGAGATTGTTTGAGCGCTGATGGAGAGGGAGGTTCAGCCCATAATCATAATCCACCTTCCCATGGCTGCTGACCCCCAGAGGGATCGGGAACACTTTTTGCCCATCGCAACGCTCGGGGAGATAAAATCGGAAAACAAAATCGAACTGCTCATAATCCGTATCATCATAAAAAACTTCGTTGCTGATATGGATCATGATGCGCGTCTGCGCAGCGTAATCAGGTAAGTAAACTTGATAGGCGCTATCAAGATGTTTCACATAAATGGCATATCGATCATTCAAACGCTCTTGAAGAATTTCCAAGGCCTTGCCATAGGTGTAGACCTCACTGTATGCAGCGGTAAATACCGTAGGGCGTCGATTATCATAGAGTATTTGCATGCGTGCTGGATAAAGTCGTTAGCTAGCGAATCCATTTCATGTCTGGAAACCCGCTGAAATAGGGAAGCAGATGACATGCCACGGCCACCTAGGTCGCTTAAAATGAAACAAGAGCCCGCTTGAAACCAAACCTATACCATTAATTACTAATGTCTTACAAATTCCCAAAGGAAATCACCTCACTACCGGAGCAAGGATTCAAAGACGACCCTAGGGCATTTTTTGCCATCTTTTTGAGCCCCATTTTATGTTGATAGGGTCAGCAGACGGCCTGTTTGGGCACATAATGAGCCGTTACAGCAGGTGAACACCCTAGAATTGGCAGCGGAGTCATGCTTTGCAGGGAGCCAGAGGATTTTATCGACAAACAAGCAGGGAAATCGGCTGCAGGCGATCTTAGAGGCATCCTCTTAATATCAGATCCGTAGAATGCAAAAAAAATGAATCAAAGATTGCCAAATTCAAATAAATCTCTAGCAATATCCGTTCCTGTGCGACGTTCGTCGCCGACCCAAGAACTAAGATCAAGACAATGACAGACCTCTCCCGATACAGAAATATCGGTATTTTCGCACACGTGGATGCCGGAAAAACCACGACCACCGAACGTATTCTCAAGCTGACCGGCAAGATTCACAAACTGGGTGAAGTGCATGATGGAGCCGCTACCACCGACTTCATGGATCAGGAAAAAGAGCGTGGTATTACCATTCAGTCGGCTGCGACCACCTGCTTTTGGAATGATCACCGCCTCAACATCATCGACACCCCAGGACACGTGGACTTCACCATTGAGGTTTACCGTTCCCTGAAAGTGCTGGATGGGGGTGTGGGCGTGTTCTGTGGTTCCGGAGGAGTGGAACCCCAGTCTGAGACGAACTGGCGTTATGCCAACGATTCTGAAGTTTCCCGCATCATTTACGTCAACAAACTGGACCGTGTCGGCGCTGACTTCTACCGCGTCGTCAAACAGGTCAAGGAGATTCTGGCCGCCAAACCCCTGGTCATGGTGCTTCCGATTGGAGAACAGGAAAATTTTGTAGGCGTCGTGGATCTGCTGACCCGAAAGGCCTGGAAGTGGGACAATTCAGGCGACCCTTCCAAGTATGTCATTGAGGACGTACCTGAAGAAATGAAGGAAAAGGTCGAAACCTACCGTGCCGAGCTCATCGAAATGGCGGTTGAGACCGACGAGGAAGTCATGATGGCCTACCTAGAAGGCGAGGAGCCCAACATTGACACGCTTAAGCGCTGCATTCGCAAAGGAACCATCAATCTGGACTTTTTCCCCACCTACTGCGGTTCTTCCTTCAAAAACAAAGGCGTGCAGTTGGTGTTGGATGCGGTGGTGGATTTCCTCCCCAGCCCTACAGAAGTCAAACCACAGCCCGAAG
>CACEMW010000087.1:0-7388 GCA_902560705.1 uncultured Verrucomicrobiota bacterium | reverse complement strand
TTATCGCCGCAGACGCTGCTGATCCACGCCAGCTCGGATGCCGTTTTTGGATCGCGTGCCTCAGGGTGTTTGTGGAATGACCCGTTCAGCCCGGACACCGACTATGGGCATTCCAAGGTCGTAGCTGAGAAAGGGCTTGTGGGGCCCCAAAGATGGGTGATCCGCGCTTCTTTGATTGGACCCGACGGAGCCCATGCTTCAAAACGTCATTTGTTGACATGGGCTTCTCAACAACGCGGGAAGATCAATGGTTATCTCAACCAAAAATGGAACGGAATCACCACCCTGTCCTGGGCCGAATTGGTTCACGATATTTTGTGTGATCGTCTCGAAACCGAAGCCGGTGTGCTGCAGCCTGGTTTTCTTCCGCCGCTGAGCAAATACAGTCTGCTTAAAATGGCTCAAAAAGTCTTGGGGTTTTCATACGCGGTTCAGCCCGTGAGAGCCCCTGTTGCCATCGAACGCAGCCTGATTCCCAATCATCCTGCCCCCTCCCTGGAAGAGCAGCTCCGGCGACTGAGGGACTGGTATCCAGTGTCGGTAGGTTGAGCTCAACCGACTTCGTTGACGGATTCTGCAAGGTTCCAGCTCAGGTCCTGTCCAAGGAATGAGCCGAGCCATGGAGTGCTCGTTGACACCTCATGGGGCGGTTGGTAGCCTCACACGCTTTGGAGTTATCCCGTTCATGGAATACAAAGAGACACTCAACCTACCGCAGACCGACTTTCCCATGAAAGCCGATCTGATCCATCGTGAGCCTCAACGATTAGCCTCCTGGACTGCTGGAGGACTCTATGATCGCATTCAGGCCTCTCGTTCCGATCGAGAGCTGTTCCTTCTCCATGATGGCCCTCCCTTTGCCAATGGGGATGTTCATGTGGGTACCGCAGGAAACAAGATTCTCAAGGACTTCATCATCAAATACACCACCCTTCGGGGAAAAAGGGTGCCTTATGTGCCGGGCTGGGATTGTCATGGACTTCCCATTGAATTCAAGGTGGTTCAGCAAATGCGCAAGGAGGGCGCGGACATGGATGACGTGGCTGCCATTCGTACGGCATGCGAGGCTTACGCCAGAAAATATATTGATCTCCAGCGCGAACAATTCAAACGGCTAGGTGTTCTGGGTGAATGGGACAAGCCCTACTTGACCCTGGACAAGTCTTATGAAGCGGCTGAACTGCGTCTCTTCGCCGATCTCATTGACCAGGGTTTTGTCTATCGTGGAAAGAAACCTGTCTACTGGAGCATCCCTTGTCAGACGGCCCTTGCCGAGGCGGAAGTCGAATACGGAGACCACATCAGCCCGAGTATTTATGTGAAGCTCAAGCTCAAGGGGGAACCGAACACCTTCGTGCTGATCTGGACGACCACTCCCTGGACATTGCCAGCCAATATGGCAGTGGCGTTCAATCCCAAACTGCACTACACCCAAATTCAGGTAGGGGATGCATCCTACATTGTCTCGGTTGGGTTGCTGGATGGTCTGGTGGAGACCATGCAGTGGGGTGATTATCAAATCATTCGCAGCCTAGATGGCGACCAGCTTGCCTCTCTGGAGTATGAGCATCCATTCTGTGATCGATCGGGGCGACTCTACCCTGCAGATTTTGTTGAGGACACGGCAGGCACGGGTTTTGTCCATATTGCCCCCGGCCACGGCTTGGAAGATTATGGGCTTGGCACGCAAGTCGGGTTGGCGATCTATTCTCCAGTAGACGACAAAGGGCGCTTGGCCCATACACAGGAACTGCCGGTTGAAGCACAAATGCCTGAGTCCTTGCTGGGGCGGTCGATCCTGGAAAAAAATGGAAAGAGTGAAGCCAACGAGGCGGTCATGTCGCTCCTTAAGGAATCCGATTCGCTGCTCTTGCATCAGGACTATTCGCACAGCTATCCGCACTGCTGGAGAAGTAAGACACCCGTGATCTTCAGAGCCATGGATCAGTGGTTCATCCGCATTGATCATGAGGGTTTTCGACAGCGTGCACTCGATGAAATTGACTCGGTGGATTGGGTTCCCGATTGGGGGCAAAATCGTATTGAAGGGGCGGTCAAGGCTCGCCCCGATTGGTGTATTTCCCGCCAAAGGTCATGGGGTGTTCCCATACCTGCCTTCTACGATGCGGCGGGTCAGGCAATTCTGGATGGCCGAGTGGTGCGTCGTGTGGCTGATTGGATAGCCGAGAAAGGATCCAACATTTGGTTTTCCGAACCTGTGGAGCAACTCTGGGAGAAAGTGCGTCCTGATGACTGGGAGGGGCCTGAAGCGGTGGCCAAGTCGAGCGATACGCTGGACGTTTGGATTGATTCGGGAAGCTCATCCAGAACGGTGATTCAGGAGCGTCCCGAGCTGCAGCGGCAGCCAACAGATCAACCCTGGAGGGCGGATCTTTACCTTGAAGGGAGCGATCAGCATCGGGGTTGGTTTCAATCATCCCTCCTGCTTTCCCTTGCAGCGCATGGCAGTGCGCCTTATCGCCAGGTGTTGACCCATGGTTTCATGGTAGATGCCGACAAGGAAAAAATTTCCAAGAGCAAGCAAGGCCAGGGTGGCTATGAGAAGCCTCAGACCTCGGAGGCCTACGTGGGTCGCTACGGAGCGGATATTGTTCGCCTTTGGGTGGCTTCACAGGATTTCCGAAACGATATCGTTGTCAGCGAGGAGCGCATCAAGAAGGTTGCCGAATCCTATCGACTGCTTCGCAACGCACTCCGCTTTCAACTTTCCAATCTATACGACTACGATCCTCAAGAGCACGCCGTCGATCATGCATTACTCACTCCGTTGGATCGCTGGATGCTGGATGCCTGGTCCAAATTGGAGAGTGATGTGTGCCAAGCTTACGATCGCCATGAGTTTCATTTGGTGTATCAGAAACTCACTCAGTTTACCGCGGTAGAACTTTCCTCCATCTACCACGATCTAGTGAAGGATCGGCTTTATTCTGACAGATACGATTCCAGTCGGCGACGATCCACGCAAACGGTTTTGCACTTCATCGTAGGTCGTTACTGTCAGCTTCTTTCGCCTATGCTCGTGTTTACTGCGGATGAGGCATGGGAATGTGTTCCCGGGACTTCGCTAGGGATGTCCGTCCACGAAAGCGAATGGGTGCCCTTTTCGTTCGCCATGAATCCGGAGGAGGGAGAATGTTGGCAACAGTTCATGGAATTGCGACAAGAGGTGTTGTCGGCGCTAGAAGAGGCCCGGAGAGCAAAAGTCATCGGTAAATCTCTTGAGGCTGAAGTGAGCATCGTGGAGAAGGGGGAAAGGCTGGTGCGATTCAAGGAGGCGACTGAGGTCTTGAGAGAATTGTTGAATGTTTCCAAAATCCGCTGGGAAGAAGGCGTTAGACGAACCGTTCATGTTGAGAAGGCTAAGGGCCGAAAATGTAAGCGCTGTTGGCGTTGGAGTGATGACGTGGGGGTGAATCAGGCTTATGAGGATATTTGTGGGCGATGTGTTGACTCTGTTACTGCTCATATTACGAGGTCCAAAAAAATTGCCCACAGCAAGTTGTGAACCAAATCGACCTGAATGGTAAAACGGCCTTGGTGACTGGGGGAGCCCGAGGAATTGGAAAGGCAATCGTTGAGCGATTGCTTGCTTCAGGAGCCAACTGCGTCATCTGGGATCAGGATGTCGATGAGGCGTCTCGATGGGTTCATCAGCTCCCGGATCCGGGTAAGGTGCTTGTTCAGAAGGTCGATCTCACCTCCATGGATTCTGTTGCACAGGCGGTCCAGGCACTCGAAAAAGATCAGGTGCAGGTGGATATTGTGGTCAACAACGCCGGGATCGCAGGGGTGAGTAAACCTCTGTGGGAGTGTTCCTGTGATGAATGGCGCGAGGTCATCGACTTGAATTTAATCGCGGTCTTTCACGTCTGTAAATCTTTGATTCCATCCATGATGGCAAGGAAACGTGGCAAGATTATCAATATCGCCTCGATTGCCGGTAAGGAAGGGAACCCCAATGCCTCGCACTACAGTGCGGCCAAAGCTGGGGTTATCGGGTTGACCAAATCGCTGGGCAAGGAGCTGGCTACCTCGGGCGTTCGAGTGCATTGCGTCGCTCCGGCAGTGATTGAAACGGATATTTTAAAACAGGTCAGTCAGGAGCATATCGATTACATGGTCTCCAAAATCCCCATGCAGCGGGTTGGGCAGCCCCACGAAGTGGCTTCACTGATCGCCTGGCTGGCTTCGGAGGACTGTTCCTTCTCAACGGGTGCTGTGTTTGACATTTCCGGCGGGCGTGCGACCTATTGAAGGTTACCCAGGGTGAACCTGACCCTTGAGCGGATTATCACAATAGAGCTACTGAAAGAGTTTCATCGTTTTCATGGTCAGCAGAACGGGCAAAAAGCGTGTGCGTGAGGTCGGAGCCACCAAGAGAAGTACCTTGGAGGTGATTCGAAGGGTCGCTTACTACATCAAGCCCTACAAGTGGCTCGCGGCGGGCACCATCGGTTGTGCCGTGTTTTCCTTGGCCTTTGCTTTTGTCTACCCCAAACTCACTTCTTACATCATTGATGAGGTGATTACCAAGCAACAGCTCGAGCAGCTTCCTTGGGTGATGGCGTGCCTGCTTGGGGCCTTTTTTCTGCGTGAGGGCTTCAACAGTCTGCGTATTCTCATCAACAACTACTTCGAGCAACATGTTATTTATGACATGCGCATGGATGTGTATCGACGCCTCCAACACCTACCGGTTCACTACTACGATCAGCGAGCTTCTGGGGATTTGATGACCCGTGTGATTGAGGATGTCAACAATGTGGAACGTGTTTTGATTGATGGTACGGAGCAGGGAACCGTCGCCATTCTCAGTATTGTCGGGGTATTGGTTTTTCTATTTTCGATGAGCCCCGTGCTGGCCTGGGTGGCGCTGATACCGGTCCCGTTCCTTATTGGGGGTGCCCTGGCATACACCTTGACCGCGCATCATCGTTATCGCCGACACCGTGAAGCGTCCAGTGCCATGAACGCCCTGCTCATGGACAATTTGCAGGGCATTCGGCAGATCAAGGCCTTTTGCCGTCAATCTCACGAGGATGAGCGATTTGCCGATCGATCCGAACAGTTGCGTCAAGGTTCGCTGGGTATCATGAAAGCCTGGGCTCTGTATTCCCCAAGCATGGCTCTGGCTACGTCCATGGGGACAGGGCTTGTCTTGTGGATTGGGGGCCGACTTGTGATCGAGGGATCCATGAGTGTCGGTGACCTTGTGGGATTTGTTCTTTTTTTGGGTTTGTTTTACGAACCCATTGGTCGCTTGCATGCGCTCAACCAGATGATGCAAGGGGCCAGGGCTGCCGGAGAGCGTGTGTTCGACATTCTGGATGCTCCAGTCGAGTGTCCTGATCGAAAGGGTGAGTTTCCTGCCCCAGTCAAGGGGGAAGTGGTCTACCAATCGGTCCACTTTTCTTATGGAGAAGATCGAAAGGTTCTTGAGGACATCAGCTTGGTTGCCAAACCAGGGGAGATGATTGCCCTTGTGGGGCCCACAGGTGCCGGAAAATCCACCATCGTGAATCTTTTACCGGCATTTTATGAGCATCAGTCCGGTTCAATCCTTATTGATGGGATCGATATCAGACAATTGAAACTGGAGTCTCTGCGCAATCAAATCAGTGTGGTTTCCCAAGAGCCTTTTCTCTTCAACGGCACCATCCTGGAAAACATTCAATACGGTGATTTGGATGCCACTTCGGAGGCCGTGGTGCACGCGGCCAAAGCAGCCAATTGTCATGCATTCATCTCCGTTCTTCCCGAAGGGTATGATTCCCATGTCGGTGAACGCGGGGTCAAGCTCAGTGTCGGTGAAAAGCAGCGTATCAGCATTGCTCGAGCTCTGCTTAAGGATGCCCCGATTCTTATTCTTGATGAAGCGACCGCCAGCGTCGATACGGTGACGGAGAAGCTGATCCAGGAAGCCTTGGAGCGATTGATGGAAGGTCGTACCAGCTTTATGATTGCGCATCGATTGAGCACGATTCGACACGCCAGCCAAATCCTTGTTCTTAAGTCAGGCAAGGTGGTCGAGCAGGGGGATCACGACGAGCTTGTGGCCCGTGGAGGTGTTTACGCGCGGCTCACCCAGATCCAGAACACCTTTTCGGTAGAGGCGCGATTTGCGCAACTTTCAGATTGCTGAGGCTATGTCTGAATGAACCAGTCCGGTCAACGCGTCTCCGCGTATCCGGTTGGTATCGATAAGAGGACCTTTAGGCCTAGTTGCCGATCCAAGCAGGAAAGGTTTTGGTTCGCTCCATGCCCAAGCGCTTGTAACTACGGTGCCACTTGAGTGTCCACAATTGCTTGGGAGAGGTCGTGCTTCTCACGGAGTTATCAAAGTAAGCAACATTCACTCCTCGGCCGTGCCTAGCCACCGCAAAATGCATGGTTTCCTTGTCGTAACCAGACCACTGTCCATTGTAGGAAGGGGCTTGGTCCTTGGCAGCGATGCGATCGTCCGGGCCACCACCACGCCACATGGCGTCCAAGAAGAGTGGGATTTCCGACACCGAATCGGTAACATTCATGCTGGCCCAGTGATCTTTCTTGCGACGTCCCTGAATATCCGTCTTGGCGTTGTAGCACCAGTTGTTGCCGCCATAACTACTGATCAAGAATTTGGAGCCGGCCTCAAAGTCATTCGCAAAGTTAGGGAAATTGTAAGCGGTGTGAGCACCTCCCCAATCGGCTAGTTTCTGTTCCGGAGTGCCGATGGGTTTTTTGATTTCAGTCTGAGAGTTACCGGCTCCCCGACGGTTGACGGCATCTGGGCAAAGAAGCAGCATGGGTTTTTCACGATAATGCTCGGCCAGTGCGACGACCCATTCACCCCGTGCCCAGCCGACGTCTCCGTCGCTGAATTTGCCTTCATTGTCGTCGGTATACATTTGCCAGATAATCCCCCACTGCTTGAGGTTGGACACGCAATGGATGCTCTTTGCCTTCGATTTGGCTTTCGAGAGAGCGGGTAGTAACATGCCCGCCAAGATGGCGATAATGGCGATCACGACCAAGAGCTCAATGAGTGTAAAACCTTGGTTTTTCATGTTTGGCTTCTGAGGATGCATGATGAAATACAGTGTCGTTGTTTCGATTTATGGAAAATACATGGGTGTTCGGAATCAATTCCCAATCCAAGTGGGAAAGTTTTTCTGACGCTCCTGACCATGTCGCTGGTAGGAGCGATGCCATTTCATGCTCCACACCTGACGGGGCGAAGTGGTGGAACGGACGGAATGATCAAAATAGGCTACATTGATGCCTCTTCCATGGCGCGCGATGGCAAAATGCATGGACTCCTTGCCGGCGCCCGTCCAAGCACCATTGGATAGGGGGGCCTCGTCCTTGTTTGCAATGCGATGATC
>CACEMW010000086.1:0-7394 GCA_902560705.1 uncultured Verrucomicrobiota bacterium | reverse complement strand
TGCCAAAAATCCCTGCCGCCCAGGGTGCGGGCAAACGCTCCTTCTGGAAAATGAATCACCACCAGTTCACGGATACCACACTCGATGAGAGCTCCTGCTGCGTGTCGCAAAGCGGTGTTATCCAGTTCTCCAGATGAGGTGCGTATTTCAAAGCCGGTGGTTCGGCCGGCCTCAAATTCATTGAGGATGCAATAATCGGTATACTTGAGTGCCGGGCGAACGATCCTGGCAAAGCGATCGCTATCTTCACTGACCACATCGACTGAGGTCTTGAGCCCGGCTTTCTGCGCTGCAGCCAACAGTTTGGCCGCCTTGGTGCCATATCGCTTGTCGGGTGCGTCCATGGCGTCGAGGAGCAGCAGATAGCCGATATGGAAGAAACGAGCTGAGGTTTTTTGCCAATCTAATTCATGGCCGTCCCAGAGGGCGTTGGTTCCTCGGTAGTGAAAAAACGTCCTTTGGCCTGTCTGGGTTTCGGTCATCACATCGGTGTAGGAGGTGTCACCCTTCAGTGTCGTTTTGAGATTACGGGTTTGGATGCCGTGATGCTTGCAGTCATCCACAATGTTTTTGCCCAAAGCATCCTTCCCAACCAATCCTGCGGCCTGCAGAGGAAAGGTGGCCCCGAGTTTGGCCAGATCCACGAGAATATTGTAAGGCGAGCCACCGGTTCCCTGCGATTGGGCTGCGATGTTTGCCAATGAATCTCGCTGTGGGTAGACATCGATCATCTTGACCAGATCAATGATCCAGTTGCCTCCCGCCAGAATGCCTTTGCGTGTTTTTTGTCTCTCAGCCATGTGCGCGATGGAATATCGTTTGGGTGATCCGCTATCAGGTGGGCATGGGTGGTTGCCTCAACAGATGCCAGGACTTGCGAAACATTAAGAATTTGGTGGAGTAACCACCAGCCTAAAGAAGCTTTGGGGAGTGGTTTGGCAGGAGCGCCCGTGAGACTTTCAACCGGATTTCCTGCTTTCTTGAGACTGTGGTTGCCTCTAGAATATCGAAATATGCCGATATACGAGTACGAGCTCGAAGAGGGACAGGATTGCAGCGTGTGTGGAGGGAATTTCACCCTGCGCCGCCCGCTCTCAGCGAAGCCTTTGACGCAATGTCCGTTGTGCAAGAAGGCGGTTAAAAAGCTCATTTCAGGCTTCAGTACCCCGAGCATCACCAAGCCACTTTCCATTTCCGATGCGAAGAAAGCCGGCTTCACTGTGTTGAAAAAAACAAGCAAAGGCGAATACGAACGCCAATAACGAGCTGATTCTGATCCTGAAGGTTTCCCACGCGCTGAATGCTTTGGCTGGAGTCCTTAAAGCCTCATTCAAGTTGTGGATTGGATCGGAAAGCACGGTGCCCTGCGGTGCATGCCACGAGTCAAATACATGGTGGATCCAAGAGCCACCAACAGCCCGATGGAACCGATGAGCAGTGCAAGATCCTGGCTCTTGATTACGACATACAGATATCCATAGAGCCCGCAGAGAACGCCACTGATGGTCGACGCCTTGGGTAGGCTTTTCAAAGCCGACCAGGTATACAACCCTACCATCAGCGTGATGCACATGCTGGCTACCGCATAGGCGATGAAAAACCCCACGTGTTCGGCTAGCGATAGTTCAAGCAGGTAGAAGAGGCATATCCCGGCTCCGATCAAGAGGTATCGAATCGGATGGATCCGAGTCGGATGGAGCACTTCCATGAGCCAGAATACCAGATAGGAAAGGCTCATGAACAAGAGGGCGTATTTGACACTTCGCAAGCCCATTCGGTAAGGATCGAGGATTATTCTCCACTTCGATGTCATGCACCCCCGAGTCAAAATCTCCCGCAGCCTTTTCAAGAGTCAATCGCACCTTGGGTGGTTCAAGAGGGCGGATTTCCAGTCTGCCAAACTCCCCGCAAACGACCAACTGACGGCGTGAAAAACCATCCACGTCCATCAGGGCACTTCGGACCGTCGCAAGCACATCAGGATACTCGAGGACAGCCAATTGATTGTCGGCCAGCCCATCATCCGATCGCGTCTGGCGTTGAAAGGCATGGACTTTGTCGGGAGCCCCCAGGAGATACACGACCGCATCTATGACATGGCACCCCAGCTCGAACATGGTTCCCCCCTCGAATCGGGCCAAGTCCTGACGGGTGGAGTCTCCGGATTTCTTTCCTATGACCGCTTCCACAGCAAAGATCTTGCCCAGCCATCCTTGCCTGACCGCACAAAAACAAAGTTCGAAGGCCGGATTGTATCGAAACATGTATCCCATCTGAAGTCGCCTTTTCTGTTGACGCGCCAGGGTCACCACGCGTTTGAAATGATCCCAGTTGGCACCCGCAGGCTTGTCGAGATGGATATGTTTTCCGGCCTCCAAACAAGCTTCCGCATGATCGAGCAAATGCTCCACACGACTTTCCACGGCCACCATTTGGATCGTGCTATCCTTAAGGATAGCTTCCATCTCCAGGACTTTGGCACCCGCATAATCGCCCTTGCCAAGATTGAACTGCCATGCAGGGTCTGGCTCAGTCAGACCTACCATTTGGAAATCTTCCGATCGAAGGAGGGTCTTCCATTTTCCGGCAGCATGGGCGTGGCCCGTTCCAATTTGAGCTGCCCGAATGGGCTTCGGAGGTCTGGGCGCCTGACCTTGAAGCGTAACAGGCACTTGCGTGAGCAAACTACCCGCTGCCACTTGGCGCAGGAAGGCACGTCGGGAAGGCGTGTGAGAAAGGGATGCTTTCATGATGGTGTCGGTCCTGGGAGGAGAGGCTCAAAGGCTGACATAAAAAGAGTGACTTGTCAGGCTTGATTCGCTTTGCCATGGATAGTTCATGTATTTTGCTATGAACCGATTCATGATTGCCCCCGGCTTTGAAGAGGTCTTCGAGACCATGTGGCGCGAACGGGAGTCTTATCTCGATCAAGTTCCAGGTTTTCAAACCTTTCATTTGCTTAAAGGGGAATCACAAGAAGACCATACGCCCTACGTTTCGCACTCCCAATGGGCATCTCGCGAAGCGTTCGTTGCATGGACAGACTCAGAGGCTTTCCGCAAGGCCCACAGTCAGGCTCGTTCGCCCGAGGGCATGCACTTGAGCCACCCTCGTTTCGAGGGCTTTGAAGTCATTCTTTAGGGCTTCTGGTCTCGGCCAGCGATCTCTGCTTGGCGCATGAGGTGGTCGCAACGCTCCTTGACCTCCGGATCCATTTGAATCAATGGCGGCCAGGGACGGTTGAAACCCTCGCCGGGCAACTTGCGGGTCGCATCAAACCCTAGCTTGCTTCCGGCGCCCACAAAGTCGGTTGCATGATCCAGCACATCTGCCGGCCCCTTGGTGAACACCGCATCCCGTCGTGGCTCGGTATTCGAGCACAGTCGAAACATGACTTCGCTCAGGTTGTGCACATCCACATCCTCATCGACGACCACAAGGTATTTGGTGAACATCATTTGCCCCATCCCCCAGAGACCATGCATGATCTTGTAGGCCTGCATTGGATAGGTCTTGCGGATACTAACGCATACCAAATTGTGGAAGACGCCTTCGGCTGGCAGGGCAATATCCACAATTTCTGGAAAATTCATGCGAAACACCGGCAGGAAGAGCTGGACACTCGCCTTGCCCATGTAGAAGTCCTCCATCGGAGGGATACCCACAATGGTTGCCGGATATATGGCATCCTTGCGATGCGTGATCGCAGTGACGTGGAACACAGGATAGGGCTCAGGAAGGGTGTAATAACCCGTATGATCCCCAAAAGGTCCTTCCATACGCAGCGGTTCGGTGGGATCGACATATCCTTCGATCACGATGTCCGCATTGGCTGGAACTTTCAGTGAATTGGTCTCACAGGTCACCATTTCAATACTCTGCTTGCGCAGGTAACCAGCCAACAGAAATTCATCCAGACCATCCGGCAGAGGGGCGGTTGCCGAGAAAGGGAACACCGGATCTCCTCCCAGAAAAATACTGACTGGCATGCGTTCGCCGGTTTCGTAATAGCGCCGCCCATGACGCGCCGCCACTTTCTGTAACTGCCAGTGCACTCCGGTGGTGGCCTGGTCGTATATCTGAATGCGATACATGCCCAGATTGCCCTCTCCCGTGTCCGGATCTTGAGTCACCACACAGGGCAAGGTCATGAATCTTCCACCATCCAATGGCCAGCATTTCAACACAGGTAGATCCAACAGCGTGGGTGGCAGCGGTTCCTGGCTGACATCCCGCTCGACAGAGGGAGCCTCAGGCCAGGCAGCAGAACGGCTTTCTGGGGCATCCAATCGGTGAATCAACTCTTTGCAAGGCCCCGATCGAACTTTCTTGGGACGCGCATGACGCAGATCCATGGCCGTCCCGAGCAACTTCATGGTTTCTCGCAAGCTGGTAGGGGGCTTGGCCTTCATGAGGGTCTCGAGATCCCGAGCCACCGATTCGACCGACTCGGCCCCCATCGACAAGGCCATCCGACGATCGGAACCCATCGTATTGATCGCCACTGGGAAAGGAGAGATGCGTCCGCCCACGGTGGGCTTTTCAAACAGCAAGGCCTTGCCGCCACCAGGTTTTTTCATTTCACGATCCGCCCATTCCGTGATCTCAAGCTCGGTCGCCACCGGCTCGGAAATGCGGATCAATTCCCCCATCGCGTCCAACTTCTCAATGAAGTCCCTGTATGAATCGAATGCCATTCTGATGGAAGGTTAGCAGACTCTGAGGGCGATTCAAATCGAAGTCCACAAGAGATGATCTACCTCGGCACAAAACCGACCTCATGACTTCCTAGCCTGCAGCAAATTCCAGACGGTCACTTCAGGTCGCACATTGAAGCGCGCCTGGATGAGGTGCCCCAGCCCTCGATTGATGTACAAGCTTTTACCGGGTCCAAGAGATACCTCGCCAGCGACATACTGTCGGTTTTTGATGGGCAGAATGGGCGGGGGAAGAAATGGAGGTCGGCACTGCCCCCCATGGGTGTGGCCGGAAAAGACCCATCCTCGAAAGTCTACAAAGACCTGTTCATCCACCGCATCGGGATTATGACAAAGGCAAATACAAGGAAGGGATGGGTCTCGCTGAGGCAGGGCCTTTCCGGGATCAAAGTCAGGCCCCCAATAGTCATCCAGGCCGATCAGTTGAAGACCGTCGGAAACCACACTTTGATTGCGAAGCACTTCAATGGAGTGACGGGCGAGGATTGCCCCCACAGCATCCCCTACATGCCTTTGCGACCAGTTCTCTCCATAATCATGATTTCCAAGACAGGCAAAGACCCTGCTCCCAGAGGCGATACCATGCCAAGCAGACGATCCAGACTTTCCACCACCCAAGGTCCATCGTATGTGATAAAATCACCACTCAGGAGCACCCATCGGGGGCGAAGGCTGGCAACTTTTTGAAGCACGTTCGCCAAATAGGAAAGTTCCACTTGAGGTCCCACGTGGAGATCGCTGAGCTGCACCACTTTTTCGCCCACCAGGCCTTGCGGCAATCTGACCAGAGGAAGGGGCCTGCGCACCCATTGCACCCAGTGCGGCTCAACCTTCCAGGCATAGGCTCCGGCGATCAGGCTAGCGCCCCCCGTCCAGCCGAGACACTTCAGAAAAGTACGTCTGGCCATCAGACGACTGGACTTCAAGGACGTTGGATGCGACTTGGGATCACCCTCCGAAGGCTCTGGCGTGGAGCGCATTGAGCTCGGGCTCACGGTTGTCTCCCCTGGCGTTTTTGAGTCAGAAAGGCAATCAGGGAACCGTCTTCATCCATGTCTGTTTCATCGGCTGCATGGCTTGATAGCGCCTTCGCATCATTCACAGGCAACGGCATTCTGGCAAGCCTTCACCTAGATGCGCTCCATCGACTTGGATGATAAGGAGCATCATGAAACCCCGGGCACTCTGAATGCAGGAAGGAAAAAGAATAAGAAAAGTGGTACGCGAGAGAGGACTTGAACCTCCACGTCCTAGGACACCAGAACCTAAATCTGGCGCGTCTGCCAATTCCGCCACTCGCGCACGTGGGGGTAAGATTAAGCGCGGATCTCCCGGCTTGGCAAGGCTGAGCTTGAGTGGGGATCCGCAGCGAGTCCTACTTTTACGATTCGTTGAGCCACGGAGCCAGCCATTGACGGGTCGATTCCAATGCCTGACCTTTGCGCTGGGCGTAATCCTCCACCTGATCGTTGCCCAGTTTTCCTACGGAAAAATATTTGGCTTCGGGGTGGGAGAAATAAATGCCACTCACGCTGGCCGCAGGCCACATGGCACAACTTTCGGTCAACCGGATCCCCGTCTGCGCTTCCACATCCAGCAAGTCCCAGATCATCGGTTTCTGAGTATGGTCTGGACATGCAGGATACCCTGGTGCGGGCCGAATCCCGCGATAGCGCTCCCGAATCAGATCTTCGTTATTCAGTGATTCATCCCTGCCATACTGCCACTCCTTTCGAGCCGTTTGGTGCAGGCACTCGGCAAAGGCCTCGGCCAGGCGATCGGCGAGGGCCTTGGTCATGATCGATCCATAATCATCGTGATCCGCCTCAAAAGTCGCAGCCCATTCGTCACAACCATGCCCGGTGGTCACTGCAAAAAACCCTAAATAATCCTTCAAGCTGGAGTCCTCCGGTGCCACATAATCTGCCAGGGCATGGTGGTGCTGCCCAGATGGTTTGAGAATTTGCTGCCGAAGCGTCGGCAGGGTCTTGAGAACCTCCGAGCGAGCGTCATCCTTATAAATTAAAATATCGTCCCCTCTGGAGGCCGCAGGAAAGAATCCATACACCGCCCGCGCAGTCAGCTTTTCTCCGTCGATCATGCTTCTGAGGTGGGCCTGCGCATCGGCAAAAAGTTCCGTCGCCTTGGCACCCACCACGGTGTCCTCGAGAATGGCAGGATACCGCCCTCGCATTTCCCAGGCATGAAAGAAAGGGGACCAATCGATGTAATCCACCAAATTCTTGAGAGGAAAGGGGTCCAGGGCTCTTTGCCCGATGAACTCTGGTACCGGTGGCGTATAATGCAACCAATCGATCGGAGTGGCATTGGCTCTTGCCTCATTGAGGGCGAGGAGTTTTTTGGTACCTCGCTGTTCGTGCGCTTCCCTGAGGGATGCCTGCTCTTCCTCCACCTTGCTCAGATAGACTTTACGTCTTTCCGCATCCATGAGGTCTCGAACCACGGTGACAGCTCTGGAGGCGTCCAGCACATGCAGGACAGGTTGACTGTAATGGGGGGCAATCTTGACTGCCGTATGAGCCTTGCTGGTTGTCGCTCCGCCGATCAAAAGAGGCAGATCCATGCCCCGACGATCCATTTCCTTGGCGACGTGCACCATTTCGTCCAGCGAAGGCGTGATGAGGCCACTCAAACCCACCATGTCAGCACCAAACT
>CACEMW010000085.1:0-7528 GCA_902560705.1 uncultured Verrucomicrobiota bacterium | reverse complement strand
GAGCCTCAGGCATCATCAGAAGGTGCTGCCAGCCCGACTTGGCCCGGGCCCGAGCCAGCTCTTCAGCATCAGGCATGGATTTCTCACGGCGACTTTTTCTCCACAAAGCGGTCAGTGGACCCATGGTCAGGTCAAAGGCACCGTCAGAAAGGTAGGCAAGACGCTGAGAGCGGATCATAAGTTCCCAGAGATCGGGACTGACCGCTACCCATAGGCCTCGGCCAGAACCTTGCCCCAACAAGTTGAGTTCACTGTCGGTTTGGTAATTACTGAAAACTTGATTTAGTCCCTCGATGCGGCTCCAGGTCTTGCTGGCGGCCGATTCGGCAAATTCCAGCCCTTGATCAGTCCGAATCACCAAGCGAAAGGGCACCCCCATCTGAGGTTTTTCAAAGACATGGCTCTGAAGACGGTCAGACGCTTGGCCCGAACAGGAGAGCCCCAAGGCCATGAAAGAGGCCCAGGAAGCGGCCTTAGAAAGAAAGATACGTCCCACAGGCCCCATAGAACACCCAAGCGGCCAGAAATCCGAGGCCAAATGAAGCTTTTGTCAAGAAACCACCGCTTTGGGAGCTTTTTCAAGTTCCTTGGGCTGTTGGCCAAAATACTGACTGACCTCGGAGGCAAAGTGACTGTAAGATTTAAAACCGGTAATGGTCGACACCAGTCGTTTGTGCATACCTCGGTCAAACAATTCCTTAGCGTAAATCATGCGCTGGTCTCGCAACCAGGCTTTAGGGGTCGTACCGGTCTGCTGACGAAAAAGGCGCTCAAGCTGGCGCTCGCTGATCTTCAGGTTTTTGGCAAACTCACTCGCTTTGAATTCACAAAGCCTTGCGACACTAGCAAGCTCAACATGGTGATCCTCATCCAGCTCGCAGACGACCTTACCGTTTCTTCGGGTTAGTTTGCCAATCATATGCTTGAAAATGTTAAAAAGCATTCAACTATCTAATAGGCATAGAAAGTTATTTTGGATTTTATTTCAACCAATTTCCGCCACTTTTTTAAAAAAAAGCGAATAAAGCTTCTTTTTTACCGTTTTTTCAACATTTATATATTAATTTTTTATTTGTTATATCCCTTTTCGCGCCGACTCATTGTGAAGCACCCTGACTGAGGATCCTCTTGGATCGGAGTCACATAAGCGCCCGACAAAAGGTTGGAAACCACCTAGGCGATCGTGGTAGAAAGCCATCATTCATGAATGAATCTTCTAATGACCCAGCCTCTAAAATGGACCGTCGTCGTATGCTCACCACGCTAGGCACGACCATGGGGGCCGCATCGATCGCCTCCACGCAGGCCAGTTTGAAGCAACCCCAAAGCTCGGAGGGTCGCGTCTTTCGCTACTGCCTGAACACCAGCACCATCCGTGGACAGAAATTGGGGGTCGAGCAGGAAATCGAAATCGCTGGCAAAGCGGGCTACGACGCGATGGAACCTTGGTTTGATGGTCTCAACGGCTTTGTCGAAGCAGGCGGGGCCCTAAAAGAACTGCGAAAGCGCATTGAAGACCATGGGATGACCATCGAAAGTGCCATTGGTTTTGCCCCATGGATCGTCAACGATGCAGCCAAGCGCAAGGCCGGACTGGAGCAGGCCAAGCGCGAAATGGACATGCTGGCTCAGATTGGCGGCAAGCGCATGGCAGCTCCTCCTGCAGGAGCTCCAGGAGATGACCCAATCGAACTGCAGGCTGCAGCCGAAAGATACCGAACCCTTATTGAACTGGGAGAATCGATGGGGGTGATCCCCCAAATCGAGATGTGGGGCGGCCACCCCATCATCGGGCGCATCAGCAAGGCCCTTAGCATTGCCGTCGAGTGCGCTCACCCCAAAGCCTGCTTCCTGGGTGACGTTTACCACACCTATAAAGGCGGCTGCCCCTTTGAAGGGCTCAAGATGATGGGGCCCCAGGCCATGCAGACCTTTCACTTCAACGACTACCCAGCCGATCCGCCTCAGGAAACAATCAACGATTCTCATCGCGTGTATCCCGGTGATGGTATCGCCCCATTGGATACCATTCTGCAAGGCTTCGTAGAAGTAGGGGCCTATCCCGTGCTATCTCTGGAAGTGTTCAACCGCTCCTATTGGGAGCAGGATCCCGCGGAAGTGGCCCGCACCGGGCTCGCAAAAATGAAGGCAGCCGTGCGCAAAGCCTTGGGGTAACCTCACCCTTTATTGGACGGGTATGAAACGATCGCCCAAGAGGTGTTGTTGGCTGGCCCTGCTTGCCTGCTTGCTTGGCGTCTCGGAACCCCATACGGAAACCTTCAATCAATCGATCGAGCCCCGCCAAGAAGACGCCTTTGCCGCAGCCCACTATCGGCTCTGGATGCCGCGAGAAACGCCTGAGCTTCGGGGGATCCTGATACGGCAGCACGGCTGTGGATCCGGAGCCAGAGAAAAAGGACTGGATCATGCACAGGACCCCCAGTGGCAGGCCCTTGCCCAAAAATACGGGTTTGCACTGATGGGCTCTCAGCTCTGGGCACCCGAAGAAGATTGCTCCACCTGGACCATGCCCGAGGATGGCTCGGCCCACGCCCTGGAAAGGGCCTTGGAGCATTTCGCCGAAATCACGGGACACCCAGAAATTACCACGGTACCATGGTGCTTGTGGGGCCATTCAGGGGGTGCGATCTGGACCATGAACATGGTCCACCTTTATCCTGAGCGTATCCTGGCAGCCTTCCCTAGATCGGGCGGATTGTCTCCAGCAGGGCGCACCTATGCCCGAAGTCAACCCCAGTCTATCCGGGGAAACCCTGCTGCCTTCAAAGTGCCAATCCTGTTCTGTTATGGAGCCAAGGAGCGATAACCCGGCAACCAATTCAACGCACTTATCGAAGGCGTCCATCAAGCCTTTGAGGCTGGACGCGAAGAAGGAGCGCCATGGGCTCTTGCCATACATCCAGACGCTGAACAAGAAAACGCTCAAAGCCGACAACTTGCCCTCCGTTTCTTTGACACCCTCATCCCCAAACGGCTGCCCGACCCACTTTCTACTAGCACCGATCTCGTGGAACTGGAAAAAGAAAACGCGTGGCTCGGAAAACAGGCAGATCTCGACATTGCTCCCTTGAGCCCCGACATGGCTTCCTCTTCAAACAGTAGTTATCTGGCTGAGGAATCGCTGGCTGAGTCTTGGAAGGCTTTCACGACTCACGGCAACATCCAGGACACAACGCCTCCTCCCCCACCCCATGAGCTGAGAGTCCAAAAGGCAGGCTCCCAGACCGAACTTTCATGGAACGCATGGGCGGACATCGAGTCGGGCATTGGACACTTTGCCATTTATCGAAAAGGAAAGTTGCTGGGTCATGTGGGTGGCCCCGAACATCCAGCCACCAACCCTGAAGCTTTCTTTCATACCTGGAACTATCATGATCAACCCCTACTCGGGGATCCACTGGCTCGGATGCGATTCATCGACAGGACGCCCCCCGACCCCACCCAGCCGGAGGATTATGAAGTGCGGACGGTCAACCAGGCAGGACTCTATTCTGCCCCTACCCAAGGTCTTTCGAGCGTGGGCTGGGAAACCCAGCAAAAGACCTCCTGGAAATCTCTTTCAGGGGAAAACGGCCTTGGCCTCTGGCAAGGAAGCCCCAAGGGCGGCCATCCCAAAGGCTGGCTGGAGAAAGATGGGATGCTGAAAATGGATCCGAATGCCTCAGAAGGATCCAGCAGCCTATACTCCAAGGAAGTCTACGGAGACTTTGAACTCACTTTCCAATACCGCATTGGCAGGGGAGGGAATAGTGGGGTCAAATATCGCATGACCGATTACGATGGGCAATTTCTCGGGCCGGAATATCAGATCTTGGATGATGAGGATCACTATCCGGGATATCGCCCGGGCATCGATACAACGCCTCATTATATCACCGCCACCCTGTATGTTCTGGAAATGGGCGACTGGTCCATGGATCCGCGCCACCCACCAGGCATTTGGAATCAGGGACGCATCGTTGTGCGAGGGCCGCGCATCGAGCACTGGCTCAACGGTGTATGCCTGGTTGAAACCCGCTATGACACGCTGGCATTCAAGGAAGCCATTGCCTCCAGTAAGTTCAAGCGGTGGCCTCACTACGGACAGAACGCGCAAGGCCGGATCATGCTGCAGGATCACGGAACAGGTGTCGCTTTCCAGGAAGTGCGGATTCGATCCCTCGATACCACTCCCTCCCCTTCCCCATCAAATTAACTTGATTCAGCAGGCACTTGTCTTAACATCCTGCGTCTGTCGGGGGAACCCTTCACTCCCCGGGCTCATTTTCTGGGACGCCAGCTTAGCTCAGCGGTAGAGCAACGGTTTTGTAAACCGTCGGTCGTCAGTTCGATCCTGACAGCTGGCTCCATTCCTTCTGGTTGTTTATCAACTACTTACAAATTCCGGTTAAAACGGCAAAACACAGCTTTTTACAGCTTTTTGTGCGACTGCCATTAAAACTGCCATTAAGTTGCGGTGCTAAGATCGGATGCCATTTAGACAATGGCAAAACTCAAAGCGTCCTATCGTATTCTAAGCGTTACAAATCGTGGTGGCACTCGCTCCTATCAAGTGTCTGGAACAAACCCTGAAGGTCAGCGAATTCGCAAGGCTTTCACTAGTCGAGACGAAGCCACGCGCTACAGGCAAAAGCTGGAAAGCGATCAACCGGAAACAGCCGAAACCTTTGCTCGAACGGCACTGTCAGCAGACCAGCTCAGTGATGCTTCGGTTGCCTTCGGTCTGCTTGGCAGCAACCCTCCAACAACGCTTGTCGCAGCGGTAAAGCACTGGCTTCAAAACCCGCCACCCAAAAGGCGCAAAGGAACCGTGAGCGAGGTCCGAAAACTGTTCCTTGAGGAAAAGCATGGCGAGAACCTAGTTCAGCGAACCCTGAAAGAACTGGAACTCATGACTGGGAAAATTGCCTCCAAGTATGGTCGACGACAAATCAGTGATCTCAACACGGAGGACATCAAAAAGCTTTTCCGAGACGACTGGAATCCCAGAACGAGGGTCAATCACATCACCAAGTTCTCGCAACTTTTTCACTGGGCGATCAAGAAGCGTTACATGTCGAGCAACCCTGTTGATGAGCTTAAAAAGCCAAGGATACAGCGAGGGCGTCCTGTGGTTTTTTCATGGGAACAAATCAACACGCTGCTGCGTTGTGCGTGGAACACACCGCTTCAAAACATCATAGCCATAAGGTTGTTTTGTGGCTTCCGCGCAGCCGAAGCAAACCAACTGGATTGGACGATGTTTGATTGGGATGAAGGAGCCATTTACGCCGACAAAACCAAAAAGCGCATACATCGCGATGTTCACTTCCATCCCCTACTTTGCAAGTGGCTAAACACGAAAAAGCCCATTGTCCCGGTTAGCCGAATTACGCATGAGTTTTCATCCTGCGCATTTATTCGACGGTTCCTGAAGTTCAGAAAACGAGCAGGCATCTCCAATCGCAAATACGACAACGCCCTGAGACACACCTGCCTCACCTACCATCACGCTAAGACCAAAAGCCTTGAGGAAACAGCAATGTGGGGTGGAACCAGCCCCGGCAGACTCAAGATCAACTACCTTGGGCGCATATCACAAAAGGATGTCCCAAAGTTCTGGAACCTGACGCCTGAGTCACTTGGGCTGGAGCTTAGGGCGCTTAAAAACGGTTAGGTATCCCTTTCGGTCTGGCTGGTAAATCATGCTGACCATTTCGTAGCCTGTTCCTCCGATTTTACTATAGGATTCGGTCTTTAAAATAGGAGTGGAAGTAAAATGCATGTGATACTCCCACTCGATCCAGCCTAAAGTGTTCTTATCTGCATCCTGCGCATCCAACTTACTGAAGAACACTGCAGCCAATGCGATGGCTGCACCGACGAGGTGGCTTGTATTGATTTTCATAGACTGAAGTCCATGAAATCGGAGCTGGGGTGCAACGTCAAGTTGTGTCACTTGGACGTGGTTCCCTTTGGAACCTTAACGTGGTTCCCTTTGGAACCTCAATGTGGTTCCAATTGGAATCACTAACTAATCAATAAACTAATCAAACAACTAAGTATGGTTATGTATGGTTAGAAGCCGAGTTCTTTAATGTAATCCTTCCAGTCATCCATCGGATAGCCTTCGCACTCCATTCGCTCACGAATATCGATGCTGCCGGTTCTATATGGAGCTGCCTTCTTCATTTGATCAATGACACTGCAAAAGGCTTCGTAGTTAGCGTCATTGTTGTCGTCGGTTGGGTAACCGCTTTTGGTCAAATGAACAATGTCCTCACCTGCTATCAGGTTGACTGATTTGGCTGCATGCGGTGAAAGGATGTATCCGTCTTGCTTTGGTCTAAGAAAGTGAATAAGGGCTGAATACATGGAAGCCCACAATATTGCCGGGCTTTGAGCGAGAACGTGCCTACGCACTGGAAACAGCTGACATTGTGCTGATGTGCCTGAACTCGCCATATGGCGGAATACAGCCATTGCCTGCAGCTTTTCATGGCCCAATTTTAGGCTTTGATGAGCTACAGCAAAACTAGTGTGCTCCAAGCAAGCTGGGTGAGGCAACAACACCTCGCCCAGCCCTTTGATTTCAATCTAGCTGACACACGCTTACAGGTTGGCTTCAATACCGTGATGAACACAGATCGTTGGTTTTATCTCGCAGTGGCAGCTCTCATCACTTTCGCTTATATCGCAACTCAATGCCGGGATCGATACGAATCAACAGGCTCACTTGAGGTCGTAGATAGGTGGACAGGCAAAAGACACGGTATATCTGGTGGTGAATGGTATACTATGAAAATAAATCAAGCGCCTGAGCGGGTGGAAATCACCCCAGCAAAATAATGATCATCGTCAAACGCGACATCGATGACGGTTACGGGAAAGTCCACACCGTCCAGCGGGAGACTTTCCAAAACCTAGAAGGCTTTCTCAAGCTAGTCCGTGAGGATTACAAGTTGGACATACCACCCGTAACCAGCTCCGATAATTTGCAGGACTACCTACGCAAGCACAGGCTTGTTGGCAGGCTTGGCAAGTGGATCGCCGACAAACTGGCCCAGACACACGTTCACATGGATCTGATAGGCAACCCTGAAGGATATGGGAACAAGACAGACGTATGGCAGATCTGGGAGGAGCACACACTAGTCGCAAGTAACGAATGATATGAGCACCCTAGGAGTAGTCATCGCAATTGGCTGGTTCTTCATCCCGCTAAGCAAGAAGATCTGTGCGTGGGTCCGATACACTAATGCGGATAATGTTCAGTTTCCCGTACAAGCATTTATTGCAGCAGTCGGCTTTTGGTGTGCTGCAGTTTGGTGCATTGCATTAGGTCCAATATCGACCCGAATCCTTGCCGGGATCATATGCTACTACATTTGGTCAACCATTGATGATTGGATGATGCGCTCAGAAGTGTGAAAACGTTTTAACTTTCTCCAGCTCTCTTCACGCCAAGCATTGACGGGTGTAATACACCTGCGACAATTAGTAGACCTGCCTGACAACACGTCGTCCT
>CACEMW010000084.1:0-7641 GCA_902560705.1 uncultured Verrucomicrobiota bacterium | reverse complement strand
GTAAAATCGAAAGAACTTTTCGTCGAAGCAAAAGAGTTGCTGGAAGCATACAATAGGTTGTCTGCAGCTGCATCTTTGGAAAATGCCTCAGATTCCATCTCAAACTTTACTTTTCAGAGTAGCCAAGATTATGCAAAAACCCTAATGATTCGAGCCATACCTTCGGAATTTGCCTACAAAACACGAGAAGAGTCTTTTCGGCAAAATACGGATTACATTATACAACCAAATGATTCAAAAGATATAGCTGCTGCGAAATTAGTAAATCAGAAAAAGGAAAGTAAATCATTAGCTTCAGCCAAAGGCAACCTTCTCATTGAACGTCAAAAATCCAATACAATATCAACAAGTATGGCTTTTGAAATTGTTAAATCATTGCCAAGCGCTATGTCCAAACAGTTAGAGAATTTTGATTCTGCCGCTACTGACTTTTATGGGTCGCTTAATTCTTGGTATCAAGAATTATTGTCACAAGAAAAATCCTCGGGAAAAAAGTATCCGGGCAAGACCAAAGTCAAAATGCTGGTCAAAGCATTTGAAGGAAAAACATACGTAGGCAAAGATACCTACCTTGGACAAATTTTAACAAGTTTAAAGACTGTGTTCTTTGGTTTTTTTATCGCCTCCATGATAGCGATACCGCTTGGATTGTTCTGCGGTCTTAATAGTAGCATCAACAATGCCATAAATCCTTTAATTCAGATCTTTAAGCCGGTTTCTCCTCTAGCTTGGTTGCCAATAGTTATGATTGTTGTAGGGTCAGTGGTTGTTTCTGATGATCCGATTTTCGAACTTTCGTTTTTAAATTCAGCTATCACTGTTGCACTTTGTTCGTTATGGCCAACTCTTGTTAATACCTCCTTAGGTGTTTCTACCACTGATCGAGATTTTATTAACGTGGCGCGGGTCCTAAAATTGGGATGGTTTAAAAAAATTACTAAAATCATTATCCCAGCGGCCATGCCTTTAATATTCACTGGATTACGCCTTTCGTTAGGTGTTGGATGGATGGTCTTGATAGCTGCAGAAATGCTAGCTCAGAATCCAGGCTTAGGTAAGTTTGTTTGGGATATGTTTCAAAATGGCTCAAGCGAGACCCTATCCATGATAATGGTTGCTGTATTTACTATCGGTGTCATAGGTTTTTTCCTCGATACTATTATGCTAAGTTTGCAAGAGCTTGTAAGTTTTGACTGACCCATTCACAATTACTCATGAGTGCCTTGATTTCATTAAATAACGTTAGCAAAAACTACGGTGTCGGCTATCAGGCTACGGAAGTGCTTCATAAAATCAAACTTGATATTCATGAAGGAGAATTTGTTGCTATTGTTGGCTATTCTGGTTCCGGGAAAACCACTTTAATATCCTTAATAGCAGGCTTGATTGCACCATCTTCTGGAAAAGTTTTATACAAAGATAAATTAGTCTGCGAACCAGAACCAGGGCGTGCCCTAGTATTCCAAAACTATTCCCTTTTACCTTGGATGACCGTTTGGGAAAATATTTCTCTGGCTGTTAATCAAGTTTTCTCAAAGTGGTCAAAAAGTAAGCGTCATGAACATATTCGATATTATCTGGACATGGTTAATCTTGGCAATGCAACTCATAAACGACCATCTGAGCTGTCAGGAGGCATGCGCCAACGTGTAGCTTTAGCAAGGGCCCTAGCAATGGAGCCTTCCGTTCTGCTTATGGATGAGCCGTTGGGTGCTCTTGATGCCTTAACTCGAGGTAATCTTCAGGATGAAATAGCTGATATTTGGAGCAAAAACAAAAAAACGGTAATCCTTATTACTAATGATGTTGACGAAAGCATTCTACTTGCTGACAGGGTAATCCCCTTATCTCGTGGTCCAAAAGCTTCGCTAGGGCCGTCGATTCCAGTTAAGCTTCCTAGGCCTAGGAATCGAAAAACCCTCAATAAACACAGCGACTTCAAGCAGTTAAGAAAACATATCGTGAATTACTTAATAGGTGAAGGAGGTTCACAAAGTAAATCTAGCAAACGGAAAACTTTTAAATTACCAAATATCTTGCCTGAGAATCTAAATGATCCTGCGAGGTACGTATTTGGTAAACGCCAACCTAAACGATCGCCAAATGTTAATATTGAGCCTTTGGAGGTCGAATTATGAAGCCATATTGTATTTTATCAGACTTATGTAAGAGCTACCCTACGCCTCTAGGAGACGCCATTATTGTTAGCGATTTTAACCTAAAAATTGATAAAGGCGAATTTGTTTCTCTTATAGGACACTCCGGTTGCGGTAAATCTACTGTTTTATCAATGCTTGCAGGACTCAACCCTATTACCTCAGGAGGGATTATTATGGCTGGCAAGGAGCTTAGTGATGCTGGCCCTGATCGAGGGGTGGTTTTTCAGTCACCGAGTTTGCTTCCTTGGTTAACATCATTGGATAATGTGCTTCTTGGTGTAGAACAAGTTTTTTTTACAGCATCTAAAAACGAGCGAAGGGCAATAGCCGAATACTATCTGGCTGTTGTAGGATTAGCTGATTCCTTGCATAAGAAGCCCGGCGAGTTATCTCAAGGAATGCGTCAAAGGGTCGGAATTGCGCGTGCTTTTGCCTTAAGTCCCCAAATGCTTTTATTGGACGAACCATTTGGAATGCTCGATGCCTTAACAAGATACGAGTTACAAGAAATTCTCATTCGGCTTTGGTCCAAAAATCAAATAACTGCATTGATGGTAACTCACGATGTTGATGAGGCACTTTTTCTGTCCGATCGGGTTGTTATGATGACCGATGGGCCTGAGGCAGAAGTGGGAGACATTCTGCAGGTTTTCTTTGAGCGTCCACGTTCTCGCACCGAAGTTTTGGAACATCCCGACTATTACCCTATGCGGGAATATCTCATTTCATATCTCTCAGAACGCTCCCACATAAAAGGTCAATACAACCCACATCAACCCGACAAACCGACCCCTTTCATGAGACCGGGACCGGTTTCACATCCAAACCAATCATCCGATCAAGAAGATGATCATGGTTGTCTTTCTGCAAGCCGAGATCAAACTTCCCCGCCCTGCGTTCTAAGCTGAGTAAGAGTCCGTCGGTTTACCTTATGTCTTCGGAAAAAACACTTATTGATCTGGCACTTAGCCAGCCTCAAAGTGCAATAGAGGCTCTAGCCTATGAAGCGTCTAACCAAGATGCCATTACCGGTGACAGGATAAAAACTAAACGAAAACTTATACCTACAAAACTTCCGGAACACAATCAGCAGTTTGCCTTCGAAGTTGATGTTGATCGTTGTTCTGGCTGCAAAGGTTGTGTCAGTGCCTGCCATCACATGAATGGTTTGGATACTGGAGAATCTTGGCGGCGCGTTAAACAATGGTTTGGAAGCACAGAAAGTTCTTCATGGGTGCACACAGTAACAAGTGCCTGTCATCATTGCTTAAATGCTGAGTGCATGCTTGGTTGCCCTGTGGGCGCATATGAAAAAAATCCCATCTCTGGCATTGTTAAACACTTGGACGATCAATGTATCGGATGTGAGTATTGCATTTGGAAATGTCCTTACGAGGTTCCGGAATATCATTCCTCCCACGGGGTGGTTCGCAAGTGCGACATGTGTTCTGATCGGTTGGCCATGCAAATTGAACCGGCCTGCGTGCAAGCCTGTCCTCATGACGCAATAAGTATAGAAACGGTGGACCAAGCTACCATTGCGGAGCAAACAAATTGCGATTCGCATTTAGCTCGGGGAATGTATCCGGAGGCTGCGCCTTCTAGTATCACCAAACCTACGACCTTCTACCGCTCAACCAAGGATCTCCAGTCCGCTCAATGGAGCCCTCTGCAAGGCAATCAGATCTCTCAAAAAGCTCACTGGCCTTTGGTGATTATGCTGGTGATGACTCAGTGGGGACTTGGTATGATTATTGGTAATATGTTTTTGGCCGAGAATTCTTTCCGTGGTGGCCCAAGTATTGGCTTCCTACTTGGGCTTGGATTGTTTGTAAGTGGTCTCATATCAAGTGTTCTCCATCTAGGTCAACCTAGCAAAGCCTGGCGCTTTTTTTTAGGGCTCCGTACCTCTTGGTTGAGCCGAGAGATATTGGCCTTCACGTTATTGTTCTTACTTCTGATCGCAGATGGAATGAGTCAGTGGCTGCATTTGATTCCCACCAAGTATCAGGAATTTTGGCAATGGATTGTTACAGCCTCTGTTGCTTCTGCGGTGATGACCTCAGTCATGATTTATCATGACACTCATCGACCTTCATGGCGAATGCCACTTACTAGCTTGCGATTTTTTTCCACCTTGGCAATTGGGCTTATCTTGTCGCTCTGGGAGGGTTTTGTCCGGCTTGAGCTTGAGCAGTTGTGGAGCATTCTAATGGCCCTTTTACTGACTCTTTTTAGCGGGTGGAAACTTCAACTTGGAGGAATATTCGAACCTTGTCGATGGCGTATCTTAGTGGGTTTTTCATGGTGTTTGATGATAAGTTGGATTTGGTTAGTCACTCTTTCTGAATTAGTCATTGTCTCTGGACCTCATACGTGGCTATGGAAATTATTGGTAGGTCTCATTCTCGTTAGTTGTGAGATTATCGAACGTCGTCAATTTTTCATATCGACTCGATCACCGGTGGGGCGCGGGGTCGGGTCATGGGCGGCAGGATGAAATCTTTCTTCAAAAATCGACTTTCATTAAAAGACCGTAATGGGCCTCTTACTAAGGAGCTTCGTTTAGCTCAAAACTCAGCCTTCGGGATGGTCCCTGAACGTTTGAATCCGGAGCGAACCCTGCCAGCGATCTGCGGATATTGTTCAACAGGCTGTCAATTGGATATCCATATGCAAGGGGGCGAGCCGGTCAATCTGAGTGCCTCTTCGGATTATCCCGTAAACCTTGGCATGGCCTGCCCTAAAGGTTGGGAGGCCCTAACACCGCTGAAAGCTTCGGATCGAGGTGTAGTTCCTTTGCTCCGTCACTCAAGTGAGGGCCAGAATCCCGTTAGCTGGGAGATGGCCTTCGAGACGTTCACTCAGCGCTTCAAAGCGTTGCAACAGAAGCACGGAAATGAGGCTGTCGCCTGGTTAGGAACCGGGCAAATTACCAATGAGGAAATGGGTTTGCTAGGCGCCTTAGCTAAATTTGGCATGGGGTGGATTCATGGAGACGGAAACACACGTCAGTGCATGGCATCCGCGGTAACTGCCTACAAGCAAAGTTTTGGTTTCGACGCGCCACCATACAGTTACAAGGACTTAGAACTTTCTGATACTCTTGTGTTTATTGGAGCCAATCCGGCCATTGCTCACCCTATCCTTTGGCATCGGGTCATGCTTAATCCTAATCGCCCTGATATTATTGTGATTGATCCCAGGGTTACCGAGACATCCAGTGCAGCAACGTTGCATCTACCGATTCGCCCTAAATCTGATTTAACGCTTTTTTACGCATTGGCTCATTTGATGATTCAAGAACAATGGCTGGATAAGGAATTTATCTCAGCTCATACCAGCGGGTTTGATTCATATGCTCGGTTTGTTGAGCCCTTTAATCTGGAGTTTGCGTCGAGGGAAACAGGGCTTGAGCGAGAGGTAATCTGCGATCTAGCTAGGCGCATTCATGAAAGTAAGGCCGCGTCTTTCTGGTGGACGATGGGGGTTAATCAGGGATACCAAGGGACTCGGACCGCACAGTCAATTATAAATTTGGCCCTGATGACTGGGAATATTGGGAGACCCGGAACTGGTGCCAACTCAATAACCGGGCAATGCAACGCCATGGGATCTCGTCTTTTCAGTAATACCTCATCCTTATTTGCGGGTCGGAATTTCGAAAACAATAAGGATCGGGCCTCTGTTGCTGGCTTGCTTGATATTCCCGTAGAGCGTCTGCCAAGTCAGCCTAGTCTACCTTATGACCGTATCATTGATGCGGTCGAGGTTGGGGAAATCAAGGGGCTGTGGATCATCGCAACTAACCCAGGGCATTCCTGGATTGATCAATCTAGGTGGCTTCGACTGCTTCGGGAAAAATTAGAATTCTTGGTTGTTCAGGACATGTATTATTCAACTGAAACCGCTCGGGAGGCAGATTTGTTTCTGCCCGCAGCGGGTTGGGGAGAAAAGTCGGGAACTTTCATCAACTCAGAGCGGCGACTGGGTGTGATACAATCTCTTGCTACGCCCCCTGGCGAAGCTCGCAGTGATTTTGAAATTTTTAAAGGGATAGCGGAGCATTGGGGGTGCGGTGAAATGTTTGAATCTTGGAAAAGCCCAGAAGAGGCCTTTTCAATACTCAAGAAACTCACGGTCGGTCAACCTTGTGATATTTCGGGTGTTGAGAATTACGATATGCTTGTTCAGCAAGGCGGAATTCAGTGGCCCTACAGCCAGGCACTAGCGCAAGAGGGCCCGGCTCAACCTGAACGGCGCCTTTACGAGGATGGCCGTTTTTTCCATGAAGATGGTCGGGCTCGTTTTATATTTGAAGCAGTCCAATCGCCACCAGAGCCAACCGATGAGTATTATTCTTTTTGGCTGATCACTGGTCGGGCCAGTTCTGCACAGTGGCATACACAAACCCGTACTTCAAAATCCTTGATCCTAAGAGAACTGTCTCCACGGTGCCTTTATGCTGATATACATCCGCTGGACGCTAAGGCTCTGGGGATTCAGCAAGAAGATTTGGTTGAAATCAAATCCCGACGCGGGCGGTTAAGGGCGGTGGCTCGAGTCATAGCAGCCGTTCGTCCTGGGCAAATTTTTCTGCCCATGCATGACTCTTCTGTCAATCAACTCACTCATCCTTCCTTTGACCCTTATTCTCGGCAGCCCTCCTACAAGGCTTGTGCTGTGCATGTGCAAAAAAAATCATGAAGCTGTCTACCTCCACAAAAGATAATCCTACAGAGCGAGTTCCTTGTCTTCCTTCACAGGCCCCTTTCAATCTTGAGCAGCGCGCTTGGATCAATGGATATCTTGCGAGTTTATTCAGCCTTTCCTCTGACTTGCACGCATCAGTCTCTCAAACAGCACAAGAGTCTAAGCCAAAACAATTGATTCACGTTTTATATGGTAGTCAAAGTGGCACGGCAGAGTCTCTTGCCAAATCCCTTTGCAAGGAGGCTGAGTCGAGAGGCTTTGATTACAAGCTCTTGGAGTTGAACGAATACTCTCAGATCAATCGTTCCATACCTATTCAGGCAGCGATTATAACCAGCACTTGGGGTGATGGCGAGCCTCCGGACAATGCGCTCCAATTCTGGCAAGACATTCAGGAGAAGGAGTCGGGCAATTGGGATCAATTTTCCTACGGATTACTTGCCCTTGGAGATACGAATTATGCGGATTTTTGTGGTGCAGGAAAACGCTTTGATGAACGGCTATTTGAAATGGGAGCAAATCGTCTGCTTCCACGGGTTGATTGTGATGTGGATTATGAAGATATGGCTCAAAAGTGGACGGACCAATTTTGGGCAGCGCTTGCAAATACTTCGGGCGAAAATTCAAATCAGAGTGCATCTCAAAGGATTGTAGTAAGTGACTCTCAACAAGACGGCAATGAGCAGATTTATAGCAAGAAAAACCCCTATTCAGCTCGATTCCTCCGGCAGGTAAAGCTCAACCGAGCTGGATCAAGTAAGGACACACG
>CACEMW010000083.1:0-8092 GCA_902560705.1 uncultured Verrucomicrobiota bacterium | reverse complement strand
ACCACAGAAAAACCCCACCAGCCGAAGCCAGTGGGGGAAACAAGTATGAACTAATTTCGCACTAACAAATGGTAAACAACCAAGTTATTGAAGATTACGCATATGTGGCTGGATTCCTGACACGAAAAAACCGCCCCTGAGCATGCAAAAGCAGGAGGTCATTCAGGCTTGGGTGCATCCGGCCACTTGTCAGTGGTCAGTGACCTGCTTTTAGGATTGTGTAAGGCTCTTGATGCATGGCAGCATTTCGCACATAGTTATTTGAATGATGAAACCTTGCTTAAAGATTCTCTCTCTCTCCGGACTCCTGGCTGGCACTTTGATCACTCCTGCCGCGGAAGACGCACCCTTTGAGTCCATTTTCGATGGTAAGACCCTCAAGGGCTGGCATGTCAGCGCGCAAACGGGTCATAGCAGAGTCAGCAAGCACAAAAGCGGTGGAAAATGGGACGTCATCGACGGTGCTATCGTCGGATCGCAGGACGTGCCTGGGAACGGGGGCATCCTGATCACTGATGCAAGCTTTGAAGACTTCGAGATCGTGATGGAAATGAACAATGACTTTGGCCCGGATAGCGGACTTTTCTTGCGAAGCACTGAAGATGGCAAGGCGTGGCAAGCGATGATTGACTATCATGCAGATGGAAATGTGATGGGAATATATGGCGAAGGACTCGGAGGTAAACCCCATGTCCGAAATTATAGCTTCAGACAGACTGTGGAGGAAATCACCACTAAACATACCGGCAAGCCGCCAATCACTTTAGCCATTCTGCCTGAATCGTGGCCACACTTCTGGCGCCATGGCCAGTGGAATGAATGTCGAGCCCGCATTGTCGGCAACCCGCCTCATATCACCACATGGATCAATGGAGTCAAGATCATGGAATGGCAGGAAAAAGACAAACGGCATGTCGACAAAGGGGGCATCGCTCTTCAGGTGCATGGAGGAGGTGATCACACAAGCGAGTATGTAAGATACCGAAATATTAGAGTCAAAAAACTCACTCCTCCGCTCCAAAGCAAACCCTAAAGGCCTCCTCTAAGCCGCGAATCATCCTGATTTGCGAAGCTCAAGTTAGATCTCTGTGAACCTAAGAAAAGCAAAAATTCCGACAATCCCCAGAACTCACATCAACTGGCCTTGACCCAATTTCATACACAGTAAACGCCACAGAACCCCGAATCCCGCCACAAAAACCCGCCCCTGAGTATCCAACAGCAGGAGCGGGTATCGGCTAGTGTTTTATCACGTCCACTTGCCACCTAGTCTGTTGCCGCAAGCTGCGTATACTAAAAAAATGAACGCGATGAAATAATGACGGATGGTAAAGTCGTAATCGGGATCATTACGTGCGACGTAGAACATGACAAAAAAGCCAAATCCTAGCAGGCCCGAAAGTGTTCTAAAAACAAGCGCTCTCACGGCTCAATACACGCCACAGAAGACCGAATCACGCCACGAAAAAACCCGCCAGCCGAAGCCAGTGGGGGGAAACAAGTATGAACCAATTTTGCATTATCATTGCCATATACACGTCCAATGGGGCTCGATCGTGCCAATTTTCTCAACTCAGCGATTCAAGACCTGCACTCGGAGTTTGTGGAGTTGTTCAAGGAGGCGGGGAATTACTTTAGTAACGTTTAAAAGTGTCTTAGTATTTGTCGAAGCAGAACAGGCCAATCCAAAAGACCAGCAAAAATGGGACAACAAAAGCTACAAAAATACCCGATGGTGTATCCGCAAACTCGGCGGCAAGACGGGTGAGGAATTGAAACTCCACCTCCCTATTTTTATGGGAGTATGATTTTCGTCATTTCTTGCACGATTCGCTCATATTCGTACACGGGCATAAAAACACTTTCACCGGCCTCATTCCTGATTGTTCGAGAGTATGGGTTGTCGTTTATAAGATCGTTTACGAAATCAGGGTCTTTAAAGAAACGGTCATTAGCTTCTTCACAATGGTTATCGTCATCCCAACTCGTGATCCAAAATGACGCCGGAGGCTTATCCTCTGGTATATTTTTGTATGTGTCGCCATTGTCTGTTAAGGCCTCTGAGCTCGTAAATTGCTCATTGAATCCAGGCTCTGCGCCTCGAAGCCAAAAGGCCTCCAGCTTGCACCGTGTGTATTTTTCAAACCCAGGGGCAAATCGCTGGGCGATGAAGTTGACATATTGAGCAGTGTCAGCATCCTTCGGTGAACCATCGACATTTAAAGATGGTGGATATGTGTATGCGTGGAGTAAATATGTACGACTAAGGTCTAAGTTTTTAACGAATTGTTGTGGATCAGAGATAATTTTTTGCGCTCGAAGCATACGGAGCCTCTCAATGCGTACGGAGGCTAAAGCTGAATCTGGACCAAGCAGTCTCTCGACGATGCCTGAGCTCTTCATTTTCGCCCATCCATCGTTAGCTTTTGAAAGATCTGAGTAGCTGGTCAACAAGGTTCCAAAAGGCTCGATGGGACCATGTCTCTCATCCATATGTGCAGGAACTTTTGGTTCCATTGTTGCGCCATCTATAGCCAGAAATGCCGGCCACTTCGGGCGGTTAGCTGGACAGCGCAAAAAAAAGCCTTGCGAGTCTAGCCCTATATCGTGTTTACAGCTTGAAACCAACTCCTGAGCTACTTTTTTGCAAGCTATGTGATCTTTTTTCCAGTTGCCGCTCCTCAGTTCTGACTCTGGAGCATAGAGACGAATGATTTCAACTAGATCGGGCTCAAAAAAGGACATTAGCTATTTTTAACGCATTGATTCTTAGAACTCAATACTGTAATCAAAGAATGACAAAGCAACTATTACCTCAACCGTTAGAGGCGCTTCTCGGCGCTCTCGCACTGTGGGCCTAGCTTCACCTTTCACAAGGAACTTTGAGGCCTGGCCACATTTCTTTCGGAACCTGATCTCGAAGCTTCCATGTTACTCAAATTAGCCTGAGTTGTTTTGACTTGGCGATTACAAAACCCGGGGGAATTTCTCATCACGCCACGAGAAAACCTGCCCCTGAGTATCCAACAGCAGGATCGGGTGTCAGCGTCAAACTAAACTCAGATAGAGGAAAGCGCATTAGTCCCGTGTTCAGCTAAGTGGAGAAAGCACAGGGTTACTTGAGTTTTAATTTTTTAACGACTCAGTTTTAGAATAACTGGCCAGTGGTCACTAGCTCCTTCAGGCCGATCGTGATCAATTATGACTCCAGTGACTCTATTCTTCCAACCAATAGGTAATAGTATATGGTCTAGCACCGTCTTTGAACCTTTGTAGTCGTAAGTGTATCTCTTTTCCATTGGCTGAACCCACTGTAAGCTATTCAACATCTCGTCATTGCCTCCTGTTTTGTAATCTTTGATTTTTCTCAGCACTTGTGAAATAGGTGTCGCATTCTCACGGGAGTCGGCATCTGGCACGATCGGATCCCAATCATTTAAATCCCCAATTACAAAGGTGGCATAGCCAGCAGTCGAAAGCCTCTGTAAGTGATTTACAACGGCATCAGCCTGTTTCTCCCTTCTTGAGACAGCTCTTGGTTCAGTGGGTACAGCTTTCAAATGTAAGCCCAAAAATGCGGCTTTCTCGCCGTTCAGAAGGCAGGTTAGAATTACACATTTGGATGGGTAAACAGGATCAGTTGGGTCAGAAATCTTAATTTCTTGTACATTTTTGCTGTTGTTCTTTGAAAAGAATACAACGTCCTGCTCCAGATAAGTGTCACGGCTTTCAAGAAAATGAAGCGTGTACTGCACACCCTTCCTTTGTAGTGTCTTTTGAAATCGCTTAGCGGCAATCTCGTTAATCACTTCTTGAAGACATAAGATGTCTGGGGCGTGTCTCACGACAATGTCCGCAACTGCTTTATGGTGCTGTTCAATTTCGAGTTCGGTGCCTTTTGCCTCTAATCCCCAGATACCCTTCTCCTTCAACACTTTCACCTGATCCTTACTTCCTAAAAGCCATTCGGTGTTGAAAGTCATAACCGACGCCCCCAATTTTTCAGGCGGAGGTTCTGATTCCTTAATTTCCCAGCATGCAGCAGCCTGCTTCTGATCCAAACATGTTCCAAGCACCAAGGCTGCGATTATTGTTAGTAGTAGGTGTTTCATAAAATAAGTCTTTTTATCTTTTTGCTAGAACAATTAGACCAACAACTGCTCCAAACATAATTGGTTTATTTCATTGAGAACTAAAGCCTTTGTGGGCTTTTGGGATCACTGTGACCTGTCTACGCAAACTGTGGCGCCTTGTAAGTTAATCTGAGCGGGTTGATTGTGTGATTTAGGGTTAAGTTGTGGATGGTGTCAAGATGGCCGCCACCTGAAAAGCTGGTCCAAAACGAGTGAGAATTTTTAAATAACCAAAACGACTCACAATGAAACGAAAGAGATCATCAGGTTGTTACGCGAGAGCGATAGGGTCTCGATAGAGCGCTATCTTAGTGGGAATTCTTTACAAAGGGCAGCACTCGGAAGTAGGCCACTCCATCGCTACGCTTCCACATCATGTAACACCCCCGCCATTTATCCTTCTGAATATAAATATCGGAAGAAAAGCCTATTTTGATTTTTTTGCAGTCCAGCATGAAGTTTACCCACAGACATTCGAATCGATTTACTTGACTCCATTTTCTGTTTTTCAATTCCCCCAAAAATTTTTGTGCATCGATGAGATGTCTCTTGGGACCTTCCGGCCAGAAACTTTCCCCATTCTCAAAAAACCATTCCATTAGCTTTTTCTGATCCCCTTCTAAAGAATGTGGGATGTAATGCTTCAATTCAAAAAAGCGCTTCCTGAGCAAAGATCTCGCCTGAAGGTCAAGTTGCCTACTCTCCAAGGCAAGCAAACTCTGTGCATCTTCTTGAGAGAGATCAAACTGCCTAATAAATCGGGAAGGGTCCTGATCGAAGGATGAACGATATGCAGATGAGCTCAACAATTTCGCGAAAACGCTGGTAAAGGAATCACTCAAAGATACTTTTAAGGGTTTTCAATTCCTGTTCGATCTGCTCGTTGGCAGGAAAGTTAATATCTCTCTCAATGATCACGGCTTGGGGGCTTGCATGTGAAGCGACCAATCGAATCAATTCCCAAAGATCCGGTTGTATGGGATCCCCATGAGAATCAATCCATTTTTCTTCACGACGTCGATAACCCACAACATGAAGTTGAACGATAGATTCCGGGGCTATATCTGCCAACCACTTGGATGGATCAAATCCATGATTTTTGCCATTGATAAAAAGATTGGTCACATCCAGCAAAAGACCACAACCGGATCGATCACAAAGTTCATTGAGGAAAGTGACCTCCGAAAGCGTACCCTTTAATTGAATGTGGCTAGTAATATTTTCCAACACCAGAGGACAAGAACAGAAGTCTATGACCTGCTTCGCGTGATCGACAAATAGGTCCAAGTTGGATTGATTTGGAACAATCGGATTGAGGTGGCCCAAGTCAATCTCTGATGATTTGGTAAAGGCAATATGTTCACTTACCCACTGAGCGCGCGCCGCTTGAGCCACTCTTCGAAAATCCTTCAGATAGGACAAATCCAAAGGTCCGGGCGTGCCGATCGAAAGCCCCAACCCGTGAACGAAAATTGGAAACTCAAGGCTTAGATCCTCCAAACCCTCAGAATCACCATCAAAGAAATGCTCTGCGGTTATTTCCAAGCATTCCAAATCGGGCGGATGCGCTGAGATCCAATCGTGCAAGGGTTGCCTATAACCGACGCCGACCATCGTCTTGGAACTCATCGATTTGACCGCTACCGGATTCATCAGGCTATTGAATCGTTCAGCGATTGAAGACCAGTGGTACATCCACCCTCAACCTCTCGCTTCCGACATATGCTTCATAAATCTTATGTAGAGTATTCTGACTGGCTTTACCAAAAACCCATGAATTGTGGCGTTCCAAAAATTGGTGGGGTTGGATAACTGAACCTCCAAGTTCAGTCTCAATGGCATCCACGCCCTTGGTATCATATATCCCCCTTCCTCTTCCTGTTTTGAGCCGAAAGTGCAGAGCTCTCAGCTCAATCGGCTCATCCACTAGATTAACCAATTGGTAGTGGTAAAAATCCGTGTTCTGGGTTTTCCAATCTCGATCGATAGGCTTATCAATCGGCTCTTCTGGTGCCTTGCCGAGATAATGACAAACCACCTCCACGCATGGCCGTCCCGAATTATCCACGGCCGTTGCTTTGTATGAGCGCCGATCTGCGGACCACTGATAAGTCATATTGGCCTCGTAATGATCACCACCACATGCGGCCAAAAAAATGCCCGACAGAACAAGCAAAGTCGCCTTAAAAAGGTTTTTCAGGATAGATCGAACGTCGTAAAAATCCATAAACTCCGTCAGGGCATTTTTCTGGTCATAACAAAGCACAAGTCCAATATTTTCGCATTTCTGAGGGTCACCATTGGAGACCTAGTCCATTTGGTCTGCCAATGCCGATGCTCTGGTCAAAAGACTCATCAACTCATTGTAGGTTTTCTTTTCTTCGTCCTTACCTCGAAAACCATCACCATCACGAAGCTTGGCAATCCTTTTCAGGCAAGTAATGTCGAGTCCCATTTCGGTCGCAGCAGAAAGGATTTCGTTGGCTTTTCTCAGTGTCTTTCCCGTCTTGAGTTCAGCAAGAACATCCAATGATCTCAATAAAGTGTAGTAAGAGCGCAACATAACACGTGAAATACCTCCTTTGAGATCCAAGTTCATGAGATAGCTAGTCCTCAATCGCAGCATCGAATTCTTAATTTCTTGCTCACACCTCAGTCGCAGGTGATCTCTCTTGATAGTCAAACCCTTCAATACATCTTTACCCCAAAGAAGTATGTAGTCCTGCTGCATGTCGAGAAACCGTATAGGGAAGACATCCGTTGAGGTCATGAGGTCTTCTTGCGTCAGAATGAATGGCTGAAGTTGCCTGGCCAACTTGAATCGTCTGCATACCTCGCGTAACACATCTAGAATCTCCACGCTCATCTCACTCATGACGAACATGACGCGAATACTGTCTGTATCCCTTGCATCTTCATTTTTTACAATTCCGTCATAAATAACAGCAGAGATCAGGCGATCGCCCAATGTGACCTCAAGATCTTGCGTCCATGATTCAAAAGCGGTTTGAACACCGGTAGGGAGAATGGATAAATCTTTCATGATTTGGGATGTATGTAATGAAAATTGACAAAATTTCAGATAAAATCCTATTACAAAAATTACCCTATTTTATAGGGGACGGTAGGAGATCACAAAATCAACCATTACTTACATTCTCGTAATGAGAAGTTACCCAGATTATGAACCAATAAATCTCTATGATAGTCTTGGAATCTTGAGAAGAACAACCTCTCTACTTACGATTCGATCGGCCAGGAGCAGCTTTACCGGCAAAAAATCTCGCCCCGCCTCACCATATTTGGTTCAAAATAGGTTGGATGATCAGCGATAATCGCGCCCCTACTGGAGACTTCAACTCACCAAACGTGATGTGTTTCTACATTTTTAAAACGAAAGTAGGGCTAGCCTCCACCACCGCAGCCACCACCGCAGCTGCTTCCGCAACTACCATTACAACCGCCACCCCAGCCTCCACCGCCAAATCCTCCACCACCGATTCCACCAGATATATAGTACACGTAAATAGCGATAATTACGGCCGCTATTGCGACCCCCGCTGGAATAAACGCCATGTATTCGAGGCTCATGATATACTAAATTAGTCTAAAGCATTTTGACTTGGCGATTACAAAACCCGAGGGAATTTCTCATCACGCCACGAAAAAACCTGCCCCTTAGTATCCAACAGCAGGACGCTACTCAGACATAGGCAAACGCATCGGCCCTGTGTTCAGCTTAGTCGAGAAAACGCAGGACTTCCTAGGCAGGAGGTAGGTTTAGCAAAATCATATCAGTCTTTCTGATTTTATTCCCCTTCAGCTTTTAAATCTGCACCAATCTTGGCTCCGTGTTTTCGGAGGAGGTCGGCGGTTTTGGTCATTTTGAGTTCGCTGGCTAAATCTAGCGGTGTTCGGCCATCCTCCATCACCGCATTCACATCCGCGCCATTGTTGAG
>CACEMW010000082.1:0-8543 GCA_902560705.1 uncultured Verrucomicrobiota bacterium | reverse complement strand
AATCCTTAAATTCCCATGCCTTTTCATATTCATGCTTATCAGTTTTATGTATCCAGTCACATATGAACTTGGCCATGGCCATATTCCAGAAGGACTCCGTATGTTGATTGAGCCGTTTTGGCGACAAGCAACCTTAATAAGCATTGGAGGCATTGTTATTGGAGGATTATTGTTTGCTTATGGAAAAAATGCTTTCTGTCCGTGGCTTGGTTTGATTGCCGATGCTGGAATCAACGGCAAGCTGGAGTTCAAAGGAGGGGTCGCCCTTGGTGATCAGACTGGGTTGATTGCCGATGCTGGAATCAACGGCAAATTGGGCTTAGCTAAAGCGGTGGCTATTTTAAACACAGCTCAAAAACTAGTAATGACTAGTGGCCTAATCATGTGCGGCATGTTCATCCTTATCGCCCTCGATAATTTGGACCAAGGCTGGCACGTGACAGTTGCGCTTGCTGCGTGGGCATTAGTCAGCCTAATTTACGCAGGCTTGATTTCATTGTTGTTCATTGTGCCCGTCAGAGCTTACTGGGAGGGGCAATCCCTGTCTGACAATGACTAACCCTACCTCCGACTCAAGTAATCCTGCGCTTTCTCGACTGAGCTGAACACAGGTCCAATGCGTTTGCCTCGGTCTGAGTAGACCCTGACACCTGAGCGGCTGGATGTTTGGATGGCCTTATCCCCTCGCCCATTTGTGTGTATGGCTCCACCCCGGTTGTTAAGGGATTTCTGCTTTGTGAACTGGGTTGTTCTTGGGCTGAACATTGGCAGGCCCTGATCGAGAATGCTGTCTTTTGATGTCTCGTCTAGCGCTACGTAGTGGACTTCATGATCACCGCCAACCAATGAGTCAGGCAAGGCTACGCAAAGCATGCGTATGCCTCCATGTAGTGGGGCAAACCGTTGTGAGAAATCATCAACTGAAACGTCGATGGTTTTGGTGCTTGGTTGGGCTTCGTAAATAATATCGAGCCAAGGAGAATTTATGACCACTCAACCAATGTAACCCGGTGTATTACACCTGAAAAGCATTGACAGTCGTCTGCCATTAAAAGTAAAAAAGCCTCGGTATCCGAGAAGCGCTTACTAGCAATTTAAGTTTGTAATAAGCTTGATAACAACTACTTACGCGACCAGTTGAGACCTAAGTAAAGACGTGTTTTGTAAACCGTCGCTCGTCAGTTCGATCCTGACAGCTGGCTCCACTCCTTCAACAACTTACGAATTTCCAACAACCCAACACCACATTCCATTGACATTTTATTGACGCGATTTTGACCTAATGCGAATGTACTCACATGGGGAAGTCATCTGTTTCCGTCAAGCCCTACGGGCACAGTTCCACCAGCAAGTGGGTGGTTTCATACACCAAGGACTCAGGGCGTCGTAGAGAGTTTTTCAGAACCAAAAAAGAAGCGGTCACTCGCAAGGATCAAATCCTCATCGAACTCGAGAACCTAGGCAACAAGGCCTTCGCAATCAGTGATGAGCTGAGACTGGAGGCAGTCCAATGCGCTGAACGACTGGCACCCTTCAAAGGCTCATTGTCAGATGCTGTCGACTTCTACCTGGCTCACTTAGAGGCATCCAGAAAGAGCTGCACTATCGCAGAGCTGGTCCGGGACTACCTAGCCTCAAAATCCAGAAGTCAGAAACGAAAACGACACCTGGATGACCTCAAGAGCCGCCTGAGAAGATTCAACGAACACTTTGCCCAACAAGTGGCCTCATGCGTCAAAGCAAAGGACATTGAGCTGTGGATCCATGGGCTGGGCGTTGAACCACAGACAATGAACAACTACCGGACCCATCGTGAGCGTTTTGTTTTCATACGCCCTTAAACACGGTTTCGTTACCAAGATCGAGAAGGTCAAGGTTCCATGCAAGGAAATCAGGTAATTAGACTAACTTGATTACTTAATGTTAATTTACACTTTAATTTTCTGGGATTTCATTCAACGTATAATATCCCGTCTCGTGTAAAAGCCCGTTACCACTTTTATTTCGGACTCCTTTGCAGCTTAGTTCATGAATATGCCCTTTAACAATTCCATCGACAATCAGATCTACCGTCATTCCATCCTCAGAAAGGCTTGCTGATTTAATTATCGGATTAGATGAATCCACAACTGGACTTCCATAATCAGAACGATAAATATAGGTGTAAGCGCGCATTTGATAGGATTCCAATTGAGTGGCACTTTGTCGATCAACAGGATGGGTAAAAACTAATCTAAATCCCTCGGATGTAACTCTCATCTCATGAATCTCGAAAGGAATCTTACCTGTCCATCTGACGCGGTCTAGGGCAAAAGACTTTCCACCGCGCGCGCCCCAACCTCTATCAGTTCCAGCTACATACATGATACCGTTGTCATGCATTGCAGCGGCAAGATTTCCAGACCCAAAACCTTTCAAAAATGGAAATGCTACTCCTTGATAGACACCATTTACCTTTTCGAGAAAAACTCTGTTAACAACAGAATAAGTTTGATCAAGGACGAATAGTTGATTTTTAAAAGGCCCAAAACCCCCTTTTGAATCGAAGCAAAAACCGCTTGTTGAATTACCTAAAACCCCATGCGGAAAAATTATGGCTGGAGGAATATATTCAGGGATTTTTTCTCTTTCGATATGTATACGACTATTACTCACTGGTAAAGTCGGTCGCGGCCCCATCGCTGCTTTAGCATCAGGAAGATCATACCAAACGTTACCACCTGGATGCCCTTGGAATGAGCCAGGCATCAAATGCTTTAATGAACTAGATCCATTCCACGGGCCTTGATTGTCGCTGTAAAACACATCACCAAGGTGGTTAAATCCAATCCCACCAGGCGAGCGAATACCGCTCGAAGTAGGAATCAATTCACCGTCAGGAGTGATTCGAACACACCAGCCACGATATGCCGCTTGGCTAGAAAAAGATCCTGTGAGACATAAAACGATCCATGTGTTTCCATCTTTATCAGGAGATGAGCCTAGTGCATATTCGTGATAATCCCCGGTAATACCCCACTGGTCATTCACTGTTTCAAACCGATCAGCGCGACCATCACCGTCTATGTCTTTAATTCGCGTTAGTTCCCCACGTTGTGTTGCATAAAGCCAACCCCCAGCAGCGTGCAGACCTACCGGTTCGTGAAGTCCGTCTGCATAAAGGTTAAATTTCAAATTTGACCTTTCAGCAAGAGCATTTTGAATTGTATAAATTTGGCCACGACGCCCACATACTGCTATTGTGTTACTATCCAACCAAGTTAGGCCACTCCCTTCTAACACGATGCCTTCAGGAATTGGAATTGAAGTTATTTCATAAAAATCACTCTCTTTTTCCTCCGCTAGGATTGGCAAATTAAATATAAGAATTAAAAATGATAGGCCTCCAAATATTAGATTGTGTGTTTTTGAATTCATTTCTTTAGATTTAAATTAGAAGTTCCATTCATAAGTTTGGCTCAATTCGGCCTTACCACTGATTGAGATAGTTGCTATTAATTGTGATTCAGCATTACGATTTATTAAGCGCAATCTCCCTTCTGGAGAATTTAATTTGACAATCAGATTACGGTTAATGATGGCATGCTTTCCGTCTTGAAGTGGTTCGATAGCCCCTTGTGCTACCAGATAATGGAGTTGCCCATCACCAAAAAGTTTGATTTTACGCGTCAAACTAGGGATATCTCCTTCACCTGGAATGAATGCGTCATAAATTTTAATACCATTTTCAGCACGATACCTAAAAATAGGTCGCCGATTCTCATCGAGATCATAACCTAAAAATTGCAATCCAACAGCTCTACCATTAGGCTCTGGCCATTCCTTTAAATCTTCTTTTACCGCAATAAAAGTCTGCCCTTCTGGAAGCCTAATTATCCCATATCCCAAAGGCGGCTGAAAGCCTTGTCCGCGACCAATCCAATGACGGCCAGCGTCCATAAATCCCCCCAGCCACATGAGCGCTAGACGGCAACGGTTAGCATCGAAGGCAATATTGAATTTATCTGGATACCCGATACCGATAGCTCGAGTTCCAGCGCCTTCAATAAAGTTGCGGTAAATCACTGGTTCCTTTGCGAGAGGTTCGAGAGGGATTACGGCATTCACACCAGCCTGTTCTGCTTCATCTGGATTAGTTAGATACTGCCATTCAAAACCAGGACCTGCCCAAAGAAGTTCAAGTTTTTGGTCCCCACCAGCTTCAAAAAACTGAAGTTCAAATGAAGCGATTCCTGGCTGCAAATTTACTGACGCGTCTTTATGACTAAAACCGTGCGTTCCATCGTGATTTACCGTTATTTTTTCGTTAATTAAAAGTTTGGAGCCATCGTCTGATCCAAGACGGAACCTATAGTTACCCTCCTCCTTAATTTTTAATTTTGCCTTGTATACTACGCCAAAAGCATCTCGCGCTGAATTTGTTTTAAGAGTAATGATACCGTCACTGATTTGCCCCTTTCGTATAGGTTTGATTTTCTCGAAATCAGGAAGACGAGACCACCTTCCATTATAGACGGCATAATTGAGGCCACGAAGACTAGTTTGAGGAAAGCCAACTTTCATTATGCCCTTCATGAAGGCCGCATGGCCTGGGAAGGTACAAACGTAAGGATAATCCCCTTCGACCTCCGGTGCTGTAAAATTTATGCTAGCGGATTTTTTTGGAGGAGTTTCCCCGATAGCGCAAAGGATCCTAGGATCGTCGGGCACCCACCCTCGTTCTACCCCCTTTAAACCTAAATCAATCGCTAATTTTCCAATCTCTTGTCCCGTTTCTTCCCCAAGCTCACAGAGGACTAAGTTATGCGGCATGTCATCCTCATTCACCAATGTAAGCTTAACTCTCTGGCCTGGTCGAACAGTGAAATTCTCAATATCATAACGCATTCGAGCTTTGAGAGTTCGGATAGTAAACTCGATGTCCTCTGCATTTTTTTCCAATTCTGCTGAATTCATAGAAACAGTAGCAATTGTCATTACTGCGAAAGGAATAGTGATGGTATTCTTCAATCTACTTAGATTCATAAAGGCCGAATAATGCAGTAAGTGGAATTATCTATTCAAGGCTTTCTTTAATGTAAGAGACGCACATCCTTCTTCGCACTCATTCCTTGAGATTTTTCGTCAGTATCAGACACTCGCGGGGCTGTGAGGATCAAGCTTGCATAGTAATTCAAAAATTGATTTTATTTGCACCTTACTCAAGTGAATTTTGCCTGAAATAAAGAAAATTCTAATGACGTGGCATAAGTTTTGATTATTTCAAATATGAAAATTAATTACTTGATGACTCGAAGGCAGTTTGATAGGTAACCGATAAAAATGTTAATTAGATTCACAGAAGAATCATTTTAATAATACCATTATGCTACAACCTAAAAAACAATAAAATTTTTATGTTTAGGTGGCGCAAAACAAGTGAAAAAAGTGTGATTGTTGATTCTGCAAGTATATTATATGCCATAATTTTTCTGTCTTGATAAGAGCTAATCGTAATATCCAAATGGTTACTATGCCCTAAAACATCCCACAAAAATCTCAGTAGGCCAATCTTCGTGACAAAAGTTGAATAAATATTCCTCAGTTCCGGTATGCAAACAATTATCACAATTTCTGCTGGCCTTGTTCTTCGTTAATGCTAAAAGTATCTGGTGAATCCCATAAAAAGTAAGTTAGAGTGGCCTATGGTCATATTTTTAGGTTTGACTGGACTTTTCGCAATTGCTTATGGCGGCCAAGGAGCCGAACAACCTGAGTGGAGCATGGAAGACCTGAAATTGGCCGAAGGATTTAAATGTGATCTAATCTATACTGTTCCTAAGAGTCTGCAGGGCTCGTGGGTAGCAATGTGCGTGGATAACAAGGGACGCATCATCGCCAGTGATCAAGATGACAAAGGCTTGTATCGAATTGACCAACGCGACGGTAAAATAAATGTTGAGAAACTAAAGACCCACATTTCCGGTGCACAGGGCCTGCTCTACTTCAATAACGCATTGTGGGCGAACATTAATGGCCCCAAAGCTGGCTTACATCGCCTAACTGACACAAATGGCGACGATCAATATGACAAAGACGAGTATATTAAGCCGATGCAGGGGACAGGCGAACACGGCCCTCACGCCCTCGTAATCAGCCCGGACAAACAACACATTTACGTCCTTGGCGGCAATCATACTAAGCTCCCGGAAATGGATAGATCTCTAGTCCCTACAAACTGGGACGAAGATCTTCTTCTCAAACGCCTCCCAGATGCAAATGGCCATGCTGCCAATATCCTTGCACCAGGAGGTTGGATCGGAAGATTTGATAAAGACGGCAAAAACTGGGAAACCGTCGCAATTGGCTTTCGTAATAGTTACGACATGGCCTTTAACATTGATGGGGAACTTTTCGCCTACGATTCCGATATGGAGTGGGACGCAGGCACGCCATGGTATCGCCCCACCAGAATTTACCATGTTGCCAGTGGTGCAGACTTTGGATGGCGCACTGGCACTGGGAAATGGCCGCAATGGTATCCGGATGGACTTCCGCCATTATATGATGTTGGGCCTGGTTCACCTGTAGGCGTCATTTCAGGCCTCGGAGCCAAGTTTCCGGCCAAATACCAAAAAGCAATCTACTGTCTTGATTGGACCTACGGAACCATGTCGGCTTTGTTTCTTCAACCTTCCGGTGCGTCCTACACTGCCGAACGTGAGGAATTTGTTGCCAGTTCAAAAATGCGTATGACCGATGCCGTAATTAATCCACAAGACGGCGCCATGTATTTCACTACAGGCGGTCGAGGAGGCCAAAGCGCCTTACACAGAGTTACATACGTAGGAAACGAGACCACTACCCCGGCAAAGGCCTCGAATGATCATGCTGCTGACCGTAAACTCCGCCGCAGCCTCGAAGCATTACACAAGCCAAACACCAGCGGCGCTGTGGAAAAGGCTTGGGAATATCTCTCACACGATGACCGTCATGTTCGATGGGCGGCTCGTATCGCTGTTGAGCATCAAGCGCCTGCCGAATGGCAGGAAATGGCATTAGCAGAGAATAATATTCAAGGCGGACTAACTGCACTCTGCGCCCTCGCACGCCAAGGCGATGCAAGCCTACAGGAAAGATTGATTGCAGCTCTCAACAACTTCACTTGGGCTGAATTAAGACCTGAACAAAAAGCTGAGCTTCTGCGTATTTACCAGCTCGCGTTTATACGGATGGGAAAACCATCGAATGCTATCGCTTCCTCTGTAGAGGAAAAACTTGATCCACTTTACCCGGCTCCGGAGGCCTCGTTAAACCGTGAACTATGCACACTCCTCGTTTACCTTGAATCGCCTAACGCCGCGGCCAAGACGCTGGCGCTGATGTCTCAGATTACGGACCAGTCCAAGCACAATTGGAGCAAGGATTTACTTAGTCGAAACGCAGGTTATGCTCGCGCTTTCGCTGAAACAGCTGCTTCCTCGCCACAGCGCGATCAGATCCACTTCGCAAAGGAACTACGTAACCTGAAGACCCAATGGAGTGACAAACAACGTCTCGATTACTTTCGATGGTATCGCAAGGCCGAAAGCTTCAAAGGAGGTCATAGCTTCGCAGGCTTTTTAAATAACTTCCGAGAAGAAGCTCTAGCTAATGTACCCGAAGAACTTCTCCCTGAGATCGAGAAAATCCAGAAGGATTCAGTTGCCGATGCTCCACCATTCAAGATCGACGCCAAACTCTCTGTAGGAGTAACTCCACCCATGAAATTTGATAAATCAGAACTAAAGGTGAAGGCTGGTGCCGGCGTAGAACTAGCTTTCACTAATAATGACCCCATGCCTATGATGCACAACCTGTTGATTATTGAGCCTGGGTCTCGTATAGATATAGTTAAGAAGGCCGCAACCATGGGGTCTGCTGGGATGATTAATAGCTTCGTGCCAGAAAGCGATAAAGTCATAGCCGCAACTCCACTTGTGCTGACCGGCAACACTTACAAACTTTATTTTAAGGCCCCAGAAAAGCCTGGCAATTACGAATATGTATGTAGCTATCCGGGCCATGGTTTGTCTATGTGGGGTACGCTAAAGGTTGAATAGGCCCCGTAAATCTTCGGCCGTAATTTGAGTGCTGACCAGTCGATCCATTTTGTGCTCTGCATTAAATGAATATAACCATTTAGCGGTGTCCAATAATTTACATGAACCGTGGACATATAGGATATTCTTTTTCGTCGCAGCAAAAAATATGTCAGTTAGCGGACGCTCTGGTTGAAGTTACGAAATTAAAATAACGGGAGAAAAACAAGCATCAATTGCCATAGAGTGCCCGTTCACTGTACGCCCTTGTCTCCCCCCCAAACACGCCACAGAAAACCAAATCCTGCCCCTGTTTTCAGCTCAGTTGAGAAAGCGCAGGATTACTTGAGCGGGAGGTAGTGTTGGCTACTTCTGCGACTCCTTGCGCCAAAGTAGCACGGGGACAAACAGGGTTACAAAAAGCAGAAGGACAACTGAAATATCATCATGTTGGGATAAAACCCCTAATAACGCCATTACAAA
>CACEMW010000081.1:0-9054 GCA_902560705.1 uncultured Verrucomicrobiota bacterium | reverse complement strand
AGGGTTTCGCCCGATTGGGCAAGCAAATGGGCGCATCCAAGCAACCAGACCGTCAGGATTCCAAGGACATTATAAGTCGTGTTGGTCTTCATGCTTAAGGGATTAAAGCCAAGCAGATCCTCAAGCAAGCTCAATATGGCGCAACTCTTGACCAAATGCATGATCGATCTCAAACTTGCATATTGTTCATGCCATGTGTCTCCTCCTGAACCGGAATGGAACTTATTGCGATCACCATGGAACCACCAGCCACCATCAGACCATCCATCAAGGCCCTCTTGCTTGTATCCTTGATGGGATGGGTCACCTCCTGCGGACAAGGACTCGTCGAAAGAGAAGATCCAGGAGAAACCCCGCAACCATCCCCGAACTTTCAGAATCGTTCGGGAAACATTTCGGCGGATTGGACTTTCGATCAATGGCTCAAGCAATGCCAAAACTTGCCTTCCAATCGCCTTCTCAAGGGAGCCATGCCGGAACGTTCACTGCTTCCCATTCAAGATCCTGAGAGCCTTACCCGGATGCTGGATTTGTTCATTGAACAGCAGCTCAGCGGTCCACTGAGCAAATCTGAAGCATGGGTGCGCCCGCTGGAAAGCAAGGAATCCTTTTTGAATCCATCCACGGCCTATTTTGAGAAAGGAGGAACCCCCTTCATGCCATTTGCCATGAAACTGGCTCTCCCCCCTGACCATCATGTGATGTTTCATGGAGATCTCCACGGAGATATTCATTCCCTCAACACTTGGTTGAGGCATCTGAATCAGAAGGGTGTTCTTGAAGGATTCCGCATCGCCTCCTCACAAGATCACATGGTTTTTCTCGGTGACTACACCGACCGTGGTTCCTACGGCGTGGAGGTCATGTATGTCCTCATGCGACTCAAGGTGGAAAACCCGGATCAAGTCTGGATGGCTCGAGGGAATCATGAGGATATCCAATTGACCATGAATTATGGTTTTCTGAGAGAGGCCACTGCCAAGTATGGCCCAGCCTTTCCTATCAAACGCTTTTCCCGACTGTATGACTTTTTGCCAGTGGTCATCTACGTCGGCTCAGTGGATGATTTTGTTCAATGCAATCATGGTGGAGTGGAGCCAGGGTATGATCCTGAGAGGTTGTTGCGATCCAGCTTATCCATTGCCTTTGACCCTTTGGGAACACTCAAGCAGAAGGGTTTTCTGAACGCTCATCCACAAGCCAGATCGCTGATGTCCGAAAGCGGGTGGTCGGTTGCCCAGGCAAATTACGCTGATTTCAAACCTCTCAGTCCAACGGTTCCAAAGGTTATCGGTTTCATGTGGAATGATTTCTCCATTTCCCGTGAGGAACCCCAGCTATCGGTGGACCCCGGCAGAGCCTTTGTTTATGGCCATGCCCTGACATCCTTGATTTTGGATCGAGGGGATCCATCAGGTAAAAAGGTTCGATGCGTTTTCAGGGCTCATCAGCATTCCAGTGTCAGCAACCCCATGATGCGGCGAATCATCCAGTCTGGCGGTGTTTTTCGACACTGGCAGGAAAGGGCCACCCCAAAAGCTCGGGAAACCCCTGAATCGGTCAAGGGTCTTTCACTGGAGAAGGAGCGCGACAGGGTTTTGGTCGATGGCGCCGTTTACACCTTCAACGTTTCGCCGGACAGCTATTACGGCGCTGGAAATCAATATGATTTTGATGCTTTTGGCAGGTTGCTCCTGAAAGCACGTTTTGAAGACTGGAAGCTTCAGGTCAATCAGCTGAAGGTCCAGCCTTAGAGGACCTCTCAACATCGATGGATTGGTAAAGACGGGCCAAAGGCAACAGCAGGGCTTCAAGCTGATCGAGATAATCCTTCATCGGAATCGATTCTCGAAGATCTCTAAGTTCAAAAACGGCTTGCTCCAGACTATCCCGTTCCTTTTTCATTTTTGGGGAGAGACGGCTTTCAAGCTCACTTTCAACCAGATGGAACTGACTCGCGCGCCATCCATCAGGCTTTGCATCCTGAACAGCTTTCTTAACGGGCCGAACTCCCCGAAACCAATCCGCCGGGGTCCCTCTCTGGTCACCGGTATCATCCAAAAGGGCGTGCTCTGATACCAACCTCCCTTCAATTTCGTAAAATTCTCCCGTTTGCCGTGAGGCCATTATGAATGCCTCTAGGAGCGATGTTTGCCCGTCCTTGTCCAAGTCGGCCTCCTCACTCCCCAGGGCATTGACGAGGTAGGAACCAAATCGGGCAAAATTCAATTCAAAGCCATCGCGAGTTGCCGTCAGAATCACCCGTCCGGGACCGGAAAGTTCTTTGAGAAAGGGTGCCGATGCGGAGGTGGTATTGATCAGCGCCAGTGGGCGCTGAATGGGCTCAAACCAGGAGACCAGATCAAGATGTGAAATATCAGGCCCTTTGACATTGAAGCGCGCCAGCTCACCGTCGTAGGTTCCATGACCAATAAAGGCCACCCAGAGAGGCTTTTGCGTTTCCCGATTCAACTGCTGAACAAGTTCGGCAAATTGCCCCTTCACCCCTTCCCCCGGCAACTCGCCATGAATCTCTGGACCCAGTGACCACACCTTAGCACCCGCTTGCTCCCCCAGCTGAGCAAGGACTGAGGCCCACTGCAAGAAGAGGCTCTCATAGGTGGCCTCCCCGCCGGCACCGACCACAATCACCAGATCTGCTGGCTCGGCTTTTTTTTGGACGGCCTCTGAGGCTTCCAGAGCTCTTGAACAAAATCCCATCTCATGGAACATCAGAAGCAAGAAGAGACTCCATCGAGTGTCGCAGAAACTCGCCGAAAACATGAACCAAGTTGGAATAGGCATCAGGCGAGACCTCCTTTTCTCCTGAGAAACCACTCGGTCAACAGCAGGCAAATGGCCAGCAAAAAGAGATAGGGTGTTTGCCAGATGGGGATTGTCACCGCATGCATGACAGGAGCACTTTCAAATTGCAGACCTCGAGCCCAATCGTCCAATTCGCTCTTGGCTAAGACACGCCCTCCGGTCTGATCGGCCAAGGACTGCAGCCAGGCACGGTGTGGAATGAGCGATTGAAACTCATCCGCATTGGGTTCGTTGGTCCATCCAGATTCTTCGCGAGCCAGGATCTGACCCTCCGGCCCAGCGATCTCTACCGCCAGGTGGTAGGCACCCTCTTCGCGAGGAACGTATTGGGCCTGATACCATCCGGGCTCCTTCAAGCCGGGTTCCGCACTCAACTCGATACTGCGGGAAGCCGGAGTGGAAGCATTGGTATAGTCACTATTGTAGACGCTCTCCTCAGTGGTCTGGAAAGTTTTTAAATGGGTCACCGTCAATCTCACATCGGCTTGGTCGTCAGGGAGAAATTCATCGTTAAGGACTGAAACTTCAATATCCATCGCAGGCCCTGCATCGATCATGACACGCTTGAGATCCACCTGCGTCTGCTTAGGCACATCAGCAATCAGGCCTCGGATCATTTGTCGCCATGCCTTGCCCAAATCACCAGACTGGGTCTGATCATGCATCTGCCAGCGCCACAAATCTCCAACGGCCATGGTCATCGTCCGTCCCGCACCAAAGCGCTGACTGACTAGGGCTGGGTAGGACTCTCCAGTTAAACTGTCCTTGGCCTGCATCAGGACCGATGCCCCGGGTTTGATCTCTTTGGCCAAATTGACCACTTTGAATTCGGGCATCGAAGCCAGCCGCTCGCGCTCCAGGGCTTCGGTGGATCGGAGACGAATCCACGGCTGCAACCACCCTTCACGCGTCAACTCGAGGGACACCCGTTCGATACCCTCAAGATCTCCATCGCCATCAAGATAAATCGGGAGCATTCTGCCGATAGGTGTTTGGTCATAATCTCCTCGATTCAAGGATTCATACCCCCCGAGCATCATCAGGCCACCTCCTCTTTCCGCAACAAAACGCTGAATCAGGCTCATTTGATCCTGAGTAAAGAAATCGGATTCCAGATCGTCTAACAGGATGGCGGTGTATCCAAACAAATCTTCGGCACGACTGGGAAACCCACCCACCAATTCAGTTTCATCCCGAATGTTCAGTCGGGTAAAGACTGCCTGATCCATTTGCTCGGTAAACTCATCCTTGCGATCGAAACCACGATACAAAGGGTTGCTGGTTTCGCCCTGACGGCCTTTGAACTCAAATGTGGGAGCTTTGCGCGCAATACGAATCAAGCCGACAAGCTGCACCTGATCATCCTCTGCCAGAGAACGGTTGAGGAACTTATACTCCCAATTCGGGCGGCCCGACACGTAAAGCAATCGATGAGGGTTGGCATCGCGCTGAACCACCACCATTCTCTGATTGTTCGCTTGGGTGGCTTCCTTGGTCGGCTCTCCTACAGCAAGGGGATCGGAAATCGCTCGAGTCTCCAGTCGGTAGAAGGAAATACCCGGCTTGCTTGGATTGAATTGGAACCGCACGTTCAAGTCATCCTCATCATCGCTCACTGTCAAAAGCACCGATTCGATGGGCTCCATTTCCGTGGCGCTGGAGGATACGCCATCCCCGGAGTCAAAAGAAACTTCGTAAAGATCCACCGCGATGTCTTTGCCTGCGTAACCGGAAGCATGCAAATCGGCCCGCAAGGTAACAGGCGCATCCTCAAAAGCAGTCTGCGTCACCGAAACCTGACGTATAGAAACATCTGGAGAGGATTGATCCGAACCGATGACCACCGGATACACGGGCGGTAGCCCGGAAAAATCCAATGCACTCAAATCCATGGCTCCGGTAGTGTTGCCATCGCTGAGCAATAAAACACCAGCCAGTGGCTGCTGCTTGAACCGCGAAGCAATTTGGACCAAGGCGCCTCCGATGTTGCTGGCACTTCCATCGTAGGTCAGTTCCGAAAAATCCTTGAGCCCATGAAGCCGAGCATCCATTCCATAACGCCTGACCTGGAACATAGAATCCAGTTCGTCTCTCCAGGCTCCTGGCTCGGTAATCAGTAATGCGGTCAGTTCATCCCCTCGAGAACGACCCAAACCGGGATCCATGATACTCATGGACTGGCTGTTATCTCCAACAATCGCAATGAAGTTGGCCCCAGGCTCCGGTTTTTGCACCGTCCACTGAGGCTCAAGGAGGGCCAGTGATAAAAGTAAGGCTGCCGCGACCTTCAAACTGACAAACGTCAGAGTTCGGGGCCAAGACAGTTTGCTGCCTCGGTAACTCCACAAAAGGAGTAAAACAAAGAAGACCAAGCTACCCACTACATAAGGTAGCCAGGATGCATTGGAAAAGATGAGTTGCCCGGGTAGATCCATGAACCACTAGTAAAGGGAAGCTACCTGAGTGGCGGCGCCTTGCAAATGATGTACTGCAACTAATTCGATGGAGATTCCTGCTCTCTCAAGACGTGAGCAGCTCGTTGATCCAGTATTTTCTGCGTAGGTCGATAGGTAGCCGCAAACGAGGCTCTGAAGGCTTCGAAAGTTCCTTCGTCCAAATGGCGTCTGATATCACGCATCAATTCCAGATACATGTGACTGTTATGAACACTTAGCATGCGTAGCCCTAGGATCTCATTGACATTCAGTAGATGTCGAAGGTAAGCACGCGTAAAATGCTGGCAGGCGTAACAGTTACAATCCTCTTCTATGGGACGCCAATCACGCTTGTTGTAAGCGGCTTTGATGCTGATGGTCCCTTCCTTAGTAAAAGCCGTCCCATTGCGGGCCACCCGGGTCGGCAGCACGCAATCAAACATGTCAACACCTCGAGCCACCAGTTCGACCAGCTGCGCAGGTGTCCCCAAACCCATGGCATAACGCGCCTTGTTTTCGGGAAGCAGAGGTTCGGTGAATTCGACGGCTTTCATCATCTCAGGTTCTGGCTCGCCCACGCTCACTCCGCCAATCGCGTATCCATCAAAATCCATCTTGCACAGGGCCTGCGCACACGACTCCCGAATCTCCGGGTAGCTACCACCTTGCACAATTCCAAAAACCTGCTGTCCAACCGCCCTGGGTTGCTCAAGGCATGCTGCAGCCCAGCGCAAGGTGCGGTCCACCGCCTCCTTCATTTCTCCCTCTGGCGCATCATGGGCCGGACACTGGTCAAAGGCCATGGCGATATCAGATCCCAGTTGTCGTTGGATGGCCATGGCTTCCTTGGGCCCCAGAAACAGAGTCGATCCGTCCAAGTGCGACTTGAAGGCCACACCTTCCTGACTGATCTGCCTGATTTTGGCCAGACTGAATACCTGAAAACCACCACTATCGGTGAGAATCGGTAGATCCCAGTTCATGAACCGATGCAAACCACCTGCCTCCTGCATGATGTCCATTCCAGGCCTTAGCGCCAGATGATAGGTATTTCCCAGTACGATTTGGGTACCCATTTCCAATAATTCCCTGGGATCTAACGCCTTTACACTGGCTTGCGTGCCTACTGGCATGAAAACGGGCGTTTCAATAACTCCATGTGCAGTGGCCAATCGACCACGCCTGGCACGACTGCTGGGGTCCTTTTTTAACAGGGTAAACATGAAGCAGGGATGTTGAACCTTCGATCGGGTGGCAACCAGCCCTTTTCGGAAATGGGGTGGCTGACCCAAGCAAGAAACCGTTTGGAAGATCTACAGACCGGGAACCGACGACTCAAAACTTGCGACCTAGCGCCCAGACTTGACGTTCATGGAAAGAATGCTGCTTCCATGAGTCACCCAACCAGATCCACCCGAGATAATGCGCTTGCATGGCATACCTGTCTCGGGATCGTGGGACAAAGGATCATCACTCATCTTCTGCTCCACTTCGAAGCGACGAGGTTTTTGCCCTTTTTTCTGAGGAATGGTTTCGTAAACGTAGGTGGCCATGAGCTGTAAAACTGTATAATCAACTCCTTCTTCATTCCAATCTAGCGCTGGATTGTCAAGAATCGAACCGAATCCATGGAAAGCATCCTGACAAAAAGATACCCATATCGTCAGGAATCACCCTGGAGCAGGAAGTTTGACTTTGGCATTTCGATTACTTGCGAGGTTGAACCCGTCCCCCACAAAAGGTCATGCTGAAGAGAGCGATGCGTGAGCTGATTCATCAAACTATCCAACGCTTTGAAGCCGCAGGAATCTCTTCCCCCGAGATCAATGCACGCATGATCTGGGCTCATGTGATGGGATTGGAAACGTGGGAGCTGACCATCCGCAAGCAGGAACCTGACGAAGATCAGCGAAAGATTGCCGAATCATTGATTTCGGCAAGAGAAAAGCGCATTCCGCTTCAGCATCTGCTGGGATCCGTCGGCTTCTGTGGTCTGCAGCTGGATGTTTGCTCCGAGGTATTGATTCCTCGACCAGAAACCGAGTTGCTAGTCGAAACAGCGTTGAAGATCGCCCGAGAGATGGATCATGCCGATCTCAGATGTCTGGACATGGCGACTGGAAGCGGATGCATCGCCCTCTCATTGGCAGAGGCATTACCAGAGGCAACCATTCTTGGTGTGGATTTTTCCAATCATGCGCTGAAATGGGCCAAGCATAATGCGGAAAAAAATCGTCTTTCAAACAGGGTAAGTTGGGTGTACTCGGATCTTTGGAAGTCGTTTACACCCGGTCAGGAGAAATGGGATATCGTCACTTGCAACCCTCCCTACATCGCGACTCATGAAATTCAGACCCTTGAGCCCGAGGTGCGCGATCACGACCCTGTGCTGGCTTTGGATGGCGGATTCGACGGTCTTGACTTTTACCGCCGAATTGCCAGTGAAGCCGTGTCCTTCATGAGACCCGCTGGCAAGCTGATTCTGGAATGTGGCATGGGGCAGGCCTCTTCCATTATTCAGATTTTTATTTCTGCATCCTGGTTTGCGAATGAGATCATTCAAGATTACAATATTGCTGATCGAATCATTGTTTTTTCACCTTCGCATGAATCCTCCCATCCGTAAGTTTATCAGTCCGACTCATGGATAGCTTCTTGATCCAAGGTGGTCGCCCGCTTTGCGGAGACATAGAAATCAGTGGGTCCAAAAATGCGGTCCTGCCCATTTTGGCAGCTACGCTTCTCACCCGCGAGACATGCATCATACGGAGAGTACCTGATCTCAGTGACGTGCATTTCATGGGAAAAATCCTTCGGTCCCTCGGAGCGGATTTCACCTATGAGCATGGGGTCGTGACCCTTCAGTCCAAGCGTTTGAAAGCTCGGGGTGATTATGATCTGATCCGTAAAATGCGAGGCTCGATCTGCATATTAGGGCCATTGCTGGCTCGCAGCGGAAAGGCCAGCGTATCGATGCCTGGTGGCTGCGTCATCGGCACGCGCCCCATTGACTTGCACCTCAAGGGCCTGAAGGCATTGGCTGCAGAGATTCACATTCAAGAAGGCTACGTCCACGCCAAGGCGGGACGTCTGCAAGGTGCCGAGGTTTTTCTCGGAGGAAGAGTTGGCCCAACCGTTCTTGGGACTGCCAACATCATGATGGCCGCCACACTCGCCGAAGGAGTGACGGTGATCGAGAGTGCCGCCTGCGAACCTGAAATTACAGATTTAGCCCACTTCCTCATTGCCATGGGGGCCAAGATAGAGGGTGCTGGCTCCCCGAGAATGGTCATCACAGGTGTCGATCGGCTTCATGGGGCAGAGCACGAAGTGATCCCTGATCGCATCGAGGCCGCTACCTACGCGATGGCTGCGGCTGCCACCAATGGGGAAGTCACTCTGCATCATATGAGATGCGACCACCTTGCCGCTGTTTTGGACAAACTCAAGGAAGCGGGCGTCCGAATGGAAGCGCGTGGCACATCGCTCAAAATTTTACCGGGGGGAGAGATCAGAGCCGTCGACGTGAGCACTCAACCCTACACTGGCTTTCCCACCGATGCACAAGCTCAACTCATGGCTTTGATGCTCAAGGCGGCAGGGCTGAGCATCATCACAGAACGTATCTTTGAGTCCCGTTTCATGCATGCGAACGAATTGGCTCGGTTGGGCGCGGATATTGCTATCGAAGGTCCCAGTGCGATTATTCGCGGGGGGCTTCCGCTAAGTGGAGCTGAGGTGATGGCCAGTGACCTTCGGGCATCGGCTGCGCTTGTGATTGCTGGCTTGATGT